>NZ_CP026730.1:7166564-7477086 GCF_003369795.1 Streptomyces sp. CB09001 | reverse complement strand
CGGCCGGCGGGATGATCACGCGCATCGCCTGCGGGATCACCACCCGGAAGAAGGTCTGGACAGGGGTGAAGCCCATCGCCCGGGCCGCGTCGCGCTGTCCCTGCTCCACGCCCAGCAGTCCACCGCGGATGATCTCCGCCATGTACGCGGACTCGACCAGCGACAGGCCGATGACGGCGGCCGTGACCGGCGTGATCACCTCGTTGGCGTCCCAGGAGGCGAACTCCGGGCCGAAGGGGATGCCGAGGGAGATGCGCGGCAGGAGGTAGGCGAGGTTGAACCAGAAGATGAGCTGCACCAGGGGCGGGATGCCGCGGAACACGCCGATGTAGAGCGTGGCCGCCCAACGGACCGGCGGAAACTGGGACATCTGCGCCGCGGCGAGCACCGCGCCGACGACGGCGCCGACGACGGTGGCCGCGACGGCGAGCCACACCGTGGTGCCGAGCCCGGAGAGCACCGAGGGTTCGAAGAGGTACTCCGCGACGACGCCCCACTCCAGGCGCGGATTGGTCACCAGGAAGTGGACGAGGAGCACGGCGACGAGCGCGAGTACCGCGCCGGCCACCACCCGCCAGGGCCGCACGCGCCGCCTGGACAGGGCGACGTCGTCGGTCTTCGGGTCGGTGGGGATCCTGCTCTCCGTCAGTGGGATGGGTCCGGCCACGGTTCAGCTCTCTTTGCTGGCGATGTTGAGGACGGGTTTGTCGACCATCACGTCCTTCAGTCCCCAGTGCTCCATGACGCGTCGGTACTCACCGTCGTCGACGAGCTTCTGGAAGGCCTTCTGGATCACCGGGCCGAGCTTGCTCTCCTTGGGCACGAGGAGGGCGAGGTTGTCGGTGGTGGCGCCCTGCTCCTCGGTCTGGGTGACGTAGTCGTACTTCTCCGACTGGGACCCGGTGACGTCGATGGCGGCGGCCTGGGTCATCCCGGCGGCGTCGGCGCGGCCGGACTGGGCGGCGAGGAGGGTGGCGTTGGTGTCGTCGAGTCCGATCGACCTGGTGGCCTGCTTGCCCTGGTCGGTGCAGTACGCGGACAGCTTGGCCAGCTGACTCTCGACGACGCTCGACTTCACCACGGCGACCTGCTTTCCGCACAGGTCGGCGGCGGAGGAGATCCGGGTCTTGCCGGTCCTGGGCACGACGTAGGAGGTGCGGCTGGTCATCCAGGTGATGGTGTCGAACTGGCGCTCGCGTTCGACGGTGGCCTGCACGGGCCCGTTGAAGCCGTTGTAGCGTCCGCTGAGCATGCCCTGGAGCGCGGCGGGGAGGTTGTTCACGATCTTGATCTCGGTGCGTACTCCGAGTACCTGCCCGAGTGCTTCCTGCAGGTCCTGGTCGATGCCCGTCACGGAGCCGTCGGCGCCCACCGAGCGGAAGGGCGGGTGCGAGTCACCCGCGAACCGCAGGACACCCGAGTCCCTGACCGACTGCGGCAGTGCGTCGTGGAGCGCGGTCACCTCGGGAATGGAGGGCTTGGAGACGCCGTCCTCCTCGTCCGCGGCGCAGCCGGCGAGTGCCACGGCGGAGACGAGCGCGGTCGTGAGGGTGCAACATGTTCGCCACCGACGGTGGCCTCGAAAGTTACGCATGAAGGTGTTCCCTTGCATGGGAGGAGATCCGCGTCATTGTCGGTATCGATGCCGAGCGTCGCACGAGGTGTCGCCTATGACAAGAGTCGTGCGATACTTCGACGCGACGCGAAGACCCCTGAGGGAACCGAGGTGCCATGGGGAAGGACCTGCCGAAGGCCGAGCTGCCCCGGGCTCAGAACGGGGCGGAGCCCCAGCTCCTGCTGACGTCCCTGCTGGGCGACTTCTGGTACTGGCGCGACGAACACATCCCCGCCACAGCCCTGGTGAGACTGCTCGCCGACTTCGACGTGACGTCCGACGGCGCCAGAGCCGCGATGCGCCGGCTGGCGACCCGCGGGCTCCTGGACACCTCCCGCAGCGGACGCACCACGGCGTACGGGATCCCGGCGCGCACCTCCGAGGTGATCGTCGAACGCACGCACCGGATGCTGACCTTCGGCACGACCGCGCCCGAGTGGGACGGACAGTGGACGGTCGTCGCGTTTTCCGTCCCCGAGCAGGCCCGCGGTCTTCGCACCGCGCTCCGCTCCCGGCTGCGGCTGCTGCGGTTCGCCGCGCTGTACGACGGCGTATGGGTGTCACCCCACGACCTCGGCGCCGACGCGCAGGCACTGCTGCGGGAACTCGGCATCGAGACGGCGACCGTACTGCGCTGCGCGGCGGTGCCCGGCACTCGCCGGGGCGACCCGGTCTCGGCGTTCGACCTGACGTCGCTGAGCAAGGAGTACCGCGCCTTCACCGAACGCTACGAGCCGGTGCTGCAAAGCCTCGCGGCGGGCCTGATCAGTCCGGCCGAGGCACTGCGCACCCGCACCGAACTCCGGGTGGCCTGGCGGCGGTTCCCCGAGACCGACCCGGACCTGCCGGCCGAGCTGCTGCCGTCCGACTGGGACCGGCCGCGTGCCCAGCAGGTCTTCCTGGAGATCTACGACCGCCTGGGCCCCCTGGCCGAGCTGCGGTTCCGGCAGATCCTCGGCACGGTCTCACCCGCTCTGGCAGAACTGGTCTCCCATCACGACTCCGCGGCCATAGCCGACCTGTACGCCTCACTGGGCGACCGCAGGGCGCACGGGGACACCCCGTTCGAGCAGGCGGCGGCGGCCCGGCGGCTGGACGAGGTGACGCACTCGAAGTCCTGAACCGGGCAGCCGGACCCGGGCCCGGCCACACGTCACCCGCGCCGCGAGTCACCCGGCTCGGTCAGGACAGCGCGCGGTGCGCGCTCTTCAGGGCGTCACGGAAGCGCTGGACGTCGGCGGGGCCGAGCTCCGCCACCATGCGCCGCTCCAGGAGCCGGGCCGGTTCGGCGTAGTCCGCGAGCAGCCGTCGTCCGGCGTCCGCGAGCAGGATCACCTTCTCCCGCCGGTTCGACGGGTTCGGCTCGCGTCGCACCAGACCCCGGTTCTCCAGCGCGCGCACCATGTCCGCCATGGACTGCGCCGTCACGAACGAGTCGCGGGCCAACTGCGCGGCGGAGATGCCGTCGTGGCGTTCCAGCACGGTCAGCGCCGTGTACTGCAGCGCGGTGACACCGGCGGGCTTGAGCACGTCCTCCAGGCGCGCGCGGACCACGAGCTCGGTCCGCTTGAGCAGGTAGAGCAGCGACGGCCCCGCTCCGGTCTCGGATCCGGCCTCCTCCGCGGGCCGGTCCGGCGTTCGCGTGCGCGTCATCCTGTGCCTCCACCGACTGCCGATCCGTGTCTCACGGTGGACCACCCTAAGCCATTGACAGGATTCCTGTTAAAAGAGAACACTGAAGCCAACCGACAGGATTCCTGTCGATCAATCGTGGGTGCCGGGCCGGTCTGCCGCACCGCTCCACAGGAATCCCACCGCCATCAGGAAGAGGCACTGTCATGGATCTGCAGGGCAAGGTCGCCGTCGTCACCGGGAGCGGACGCGGACTGGGACTCGCCTACGCCCGGGCCCTGGCCGCCGCGGGCGCCGCCGTCGTGGTCAACGACGTCGACGCCGAGGTGGTCGACGAGGCGGTCGGCGCCATCACCGCGGCCGGCGGCAGGGCCACCGGCGTCGTGGCCGCCGTGGGCGACGGCGAGGCCGCCGAACAGCTCACCGAGGCGGCGGTGCGCGAGTTCGGCCGGCTGGACGTCCTCGTCACCAACGCCGGCATCCTCCGCGACCGGGTGCTGTGGAAGATGACGGACGACGACTTCGACTCCGTGGTCAAGGTCCACCTGCGCGGCACCTTCACCTGCGCCCGGGCCGCGGCGGTGCGGATGCGCGAGCAGGGTGAGGGCGGACGGCTGATCCTGATCTCCTCCCCCGCCGGCCAGCGCGGCAACTTCGGCCAGACCAACTACGCCGCCGCCAAGGCCGGCATCGTGGCGATGGCCCGGACCTGGGCACTCGAGCTGGCCCGGGCGGGCATCACCGTCAACGCGGTCGTCCCCGTCGCCGCCACCGAGATGACCAAGACCATCCCGGCCTTCGCCCCGGTCATCGAGGAGGCCGAGCGCACCGGCGCGCCCCTGCCGGACTGGCTGCGCAAGGACGAGGGACTGGGCACCGTCGAGGACGTGGCCGGTCTGATCACCTTCCTCGCCTCGGACACCGCCAAGGACGTCACCGGGCAGGCCATCGGCATCGGCGGCGACCGGCTGGCCCTGTGGGCCCACCCCAAGGAGGCGGCGGTCGCCTTCGCCGACGGCGGCTGGAGCGCCGACGCGATCGGCGAGCGCTGGCACGACGGCGTCGGCGCCGCCCCCGAGACGTTCGGCATCCCCGCTCCCAAGGCACCGGAGGCCTGACATGAGCGATCCGGTCATCGATGTCGACGCCCTGACCGCCATCGACGTCCACACCCACGCGGAGATCTCCCGCACCGGTCACGGCGCCCTGAGTCCCGAGCTCTTCGGGGCCTCCGAGGAGTACTTCAAGGCGCACGGCCACCGGCAGCCGTCCATCGACGAGATGGCCGCGTACTACCGGGAACGGCACATGGCCGCCGTGGTGTTCACCGTGGACGCCGAACACGCCACCGGCCATCCGCGCATCGCCAACGGGGAGGTCGCCGAGAACTGCGCCGCCCACGCCGACGTGCTCGTCCCGTTCGCCAGTGTCGACCCGCACAAGGGCCGCGCGGGCGTACGCGAGGCACGCCGCCTGGTCGAGGAGTACGGGGTACGCGGCTTCAAGTTCCACCCCAGCATCCAGGCGTTCGCCCCGAACGACCGGATGGCCTACCCGCTCTACGAGGTCATCGAGGAACTCGGTGTGCCCGCACTGTTCCACACCGGGCAGACCGGGATCGGCGCCGGAGTGCCCGGGGGCGGCGGCATCCGGCTGAAGTACTCCAACCCCATGCTCGTCGACGACGTGGCCGTGGACTTCCCCGAACTGCGGATCATCCTGGCGCACCCGTCCTTCCCCTGGCAGGACGAGGCCCTCGCCGTCGCCACGCACAAGCCCTACGTCCACATCGACCTGTCGGGCTGGTCCCCGAAGTACTTCCCTCCGCAGCTGGTGCGGTACGCCAACACGCTGCTCAAGGACAAGGTGCTGTTCGGCTCCGACTACCCGGTCATCACCCCGGACCGCTGGCTGGCCGACTTCGAGAGGCTCGACATCAAACCCGAGGTCCGGCCCAGGATCCTCAAGGACAACGCCGCCCGCCTGCTCGGCCTGGTCAAGGACTGAGGGAGGACGCCGTGTTGAACCAAGGCATCGGCTCCTGGCCCGCCCGCCGGGCACGCAAGACCCCCGGGCGCACGGCCCTGGTCCACCGGGACGCCGAGATCACCTACCGCCTGCTGCACGAACGGGTCCTGCGTCTGGCGCACGGGCTGCGCGCCCTCGGCGTCGCCCGCGGCGACCGGGTCGCCCACCTGGGCCCCAACCACCCGGCCTTCCTGGAGACCCTGTTCGCGGCGGGTGCCCTCGGTGCCGTGTTCGTGCCGCTCAACACCCGCCTGACAGCACCCGAGTTGGCATACAGCCTCCGGGACTCGGGCAGTACGGTGCTGGTCCACGGCGCCGCGCAGGCCGGGACGGCCGCCGCGGCCGCCGCGGACGGCGGAGTCCGGCACCGCATCACCCTCGGCACGCCGGACGGTGAGGCCCGCGGCTACGAGGACCTGCTGGCGGGCAGTGACGCCGGTCCACTGGACGAGCCGGTCGCCCCGGACGATCCCTGCCTCATCATGTACACCTCCGGGACGACGGGCCGCCCCAAGGGCGCGGTGCTCTCGCACGCCAACATCACCTGGAACAGCGTCAACGTCCTCGTCGACACCGACCTGACCGGTGACGAGGTCACCCTGGTCGTCGCCCCGCTGTTCCACACCGCCGGGCTCAACATGACCTGCCTGCCGACCCTGCTCAAGGGGGGCCGGGTCGTGCTGCTGGAGGCCTTCGACCCGGGGACGGTGCTGGAGGTCGTCGAGCGCAGGCGCGTGACGTACATGTTCGGTGTGCCGACGATGTACGACGCGATGGCCGCCCATCCGCGCTGGCGGACGACCGACCTGTCCAGCCTGCGCACCGTGACCTGCGGCGGGTCACCCGTCCCGGCACGCACCATCGAGCGGTACCTCGCCCGCGGCCTGGCCTTCAGCCAGGGATACGGCATGACCGAGGCATCCCCCGGCGTGCTCTTCCTGGACCGGGAACAGACTTCGGCCAAGGCGGGTTCGGCGGGCGTCCCGCACTTCTTCACCGACACCCGGGTCGCCCTCGCCGACGGCAGTTCCGCAGAGCCCGGGCAGCGCGGCGAGGTCCTCGTCCAGGGACCCCACGTGATGTCCGGCTACTGGGGCCGCCCCGAGGACACCGCCGCGGCCTTCACCGACGACGGATGGCTGCGCACGGGCGACGTCGCCCGCACGGACGAGGACGGCTACGCCTACATCGTCGACCGGGTCAAGGACATGTTCGTCTCCGGCGGGGAGAACGTGTACCCGGCCGAAGTGGAGGACGCCCTGATGGGTCACCCGGCGGTGCGCGAGTGCGCCGTCGTCGGCGTGCCGGACGAGGTCTGGGGCGAGGTCGGTCACGCCGTCGTCGTCCTGGCGGCCGGCCGCCTCGCCGACGGGCCCGGGATCCTCGCGCATCTGCGGGGCCGGCTCGCCAAGTACAAGATCCCGAAGACCGTCGCCTTCGCCGCGGAACTGCCCCGGACGGCCTCCGGCAAGATCATCAAATCGGCAGTGCGCGAGGCCCGTCCGGCCCCCTCCCCCGAACCCACCAACCCGACCCCGTGGAAAGGCAGCACCCCGTGACCACCACCGCCCAGGGCCTCGAAGGCATCGTCTCCCTCGCCGGCCGCGACCTCGGCCGTACCGACTGGCTCGAGATCACGCAGGATCGCGTGAACACCTTCGCCGACGCCACCGACGACCACCAGTGGATCCACACCGACCCGGAGAAGGCCCAGCACGGCCCCTTCGGCGGCCCCATCGCCCACGGCTACCTCACCCTGTCCCTGATCATCCCGATGTTCGGCGACCTGCTGGAGATCTCCGGCATCTCCATGAGCGTCAACTACGGCCTGGAGAAGGTGCGCTTCCCGAGCCCCGTGCCGGTCGGCGCGAAGATCCGCCTGCACGGCGCGGTCGACTCGGTCGACGCGGTCAAGGGCAACGGGGTGCAGATGGCGCTGACCTTCACCGTGGAGGTCGAGGGCAGCGAGAAGCCGGCCTGCGTGGCACGGGCGGTGTACCGGCACTACGCCTGACCGGCGAGGCCGCGGCGCCCCCGGTCGTCCCGCCGGACGGCCGGGGCCGATGCCCGCCCGAGCGGCAACGCGTACGAGCACGTCAACGGGCACAGGGTTCCCGCGCACGGGCAGCCGACTTCCGGTCCGGCCCGAAAGCTCGTCCTCAACACCCCCCGCGGGCGGGTGTCCGGCGGTGTGCCCGCGGGCTCAGTTGCCGCGACCGCTTCGGGGGCGGACGAGCAGCAGGTACAGCGTGGCGAGCGCGGCGACGGCCTGGGCGACTGCGGTGGCCTCCTTCTGGCCGTACCAGATCGGCTCGTACATGTCCGGGATCGGCCCCAGTTCGCCGACGTCCACGTAGCGGTACACGAGCAGCAGGGCGAGTCCGCCGACCGCCACCGACGCGGCGAAGAGGTCTCCGGGGAAGCGGCGCCAGAGGAGGACGAGCAGGGCGGCCAGTGCCGCGAGGGCCGCCTCGAGGCGGAAGAGGGTGCCCTGGCCGACACTCGACGCGATGGCGTCGTAGCGGTCGGCGAGGTGCGCGTGCAGGTACGCGTCCACGGCGAGACCGGCCGCGGCGAGCACCCGCACGGCACCCCGTACGACCTGGCCGGCGCCGCCTCGGCGCGGGGGTGGAGCGGTGGGCTGTGATGACATGGCAGGTCTCCGTTCTCGCGGCCGGCCGGGCCGCCGGCCGGGCTCACTCGACGGTGAGCGTGCCCTTCATGAACGGGTGGATCGTGCAGGTGTAGGGGAAGTCGCCCGCCGTGGACGGTGCCGTGAAGGTGGCGCTCTTGCCGGGGGCGATGTCTCCGGTGTCGAAGGATCCGCCCTTGGACGCCGTCACGGTGTGCGTGGTCGAGTCCTTGTTGACGACGGTGACCTTCGCTCCGGGAGAGACGGTCAGGGAGGCGGGCTGGAACTTGAAGTCCTTGATCGTGATCTGCGTCCCGCCGCTCGCGGAGGAGCGGGTGGCCGACTCGGTCGCACCGTCGCCGCCACCGCCTCCCCCGTCGGAACATCCGACGAGGGTGGTCAGGGCGAGCGCGCAGGCGCCGGCCGCGGCGAGTCGCGCGGCACGGGTGGGGAACGGGAACGGCATGGAGTCTCCGAGCGCTGATGGGCCGGTCGGGCCGAAGGTCAGTAGCCGCCGTCGCCGGTCTTGGGCTTGGTGGTGATCTTGTCGCCGTCGGGGTCGACGACGAACCACTTGGCGCCGAAGGCGTCGACGTCCTGCCCGTTGGTGTCACCGGGCTTCTGGTCGTCGGCGAACCGGTAGAGCGGGTGCCCGTTGTACGTCACCTGTTCGGAGCCGTCGTCCCGCTTGGTGGTCTTGAGCAGGTCCTTCTTCACCCCCTTGCCCGCGGTCGGGGTCGACTTGACCGTGAACGGTGGCCACGCCTTGGCACAGTCGTCGTCGCACTTCGACTTGTCCTTCGAGTCCTTCTCGAAGAGGTAGAGGGTCCGGCCCTTCTCGTCGACGAGCGTCTTCCCGTAGGTGCCGTCCTTGACGTCGACCGCGGGGGCGCTCGACGAGGTCGCGGCCGGTACGACGTCGGTGTCCGGTGCGTCCGCGGCGTTGCGGGTCTCCGTACCGCCGGCGCTGCCTGCGCCACCGTCGTCCGAGCACCCGGCCGCCGCGCCGGCGATCAGCAGCGCCGCGGCCAGCGCGGTGACTGTCCTGATGCGTTTCATGAGGGTCTCCTCGACCGTCGGGCCGCCTCGCGGGCGGCACACGGCCCCACTGCGGGGCCACCGGTCTCAGTGCACCTCAGGACCGGCGAACCGACCAACGCACCGCGTCTGTTCGGAGTGCGGCCGACGGCGCACGCTGCCGCCGGCACGTTCGAGAGCGGCCGGGGCCCCGGTTCGGAACCCGCGCTCAGCTCATGTCGGGAGCGTGCAGCAGCAGTTGCGTCACCGCGATGCCGGCCACCACGATGGCCGCCCGGAACGGCCACCGGCTGCGGGCTCCCGACCGCACGGCCGTGCCCGCCACGGCGGCGACCACCGCCGCCCCCGTCAGCACCCGGTCCATGACTCCGGCCGCGCCGGGCGGTCCCACGACGAGCACTCCCACGGCGGCCGACATCACGACCGGCGCCAGCCGGCGGCACGCCGAGCGGTGCAGCCGCTGGGGCAGCCCGCGCACCCCCGTGGCGAGGTCGTCCTCGATGTCCGGAAGCACATTCGCCAGGTGGGCCCCCACGCCCAGCAGGGCTCCCGCGGTCATCGCCCACCAGGCGGGCCAGGCCGACAGGGGCGGACCGAGGGCGACGAAGGCCGGCAGGGAGGCGAAGCCCACGGCGTACGGCAGCGGCGAGAGGACCGTCCGCTTCAGCCGCAGGTTGTACGCCCAGCCGGCGGCCACCCCCACGAGGTGGGCCGCTCCCGCGGCGAGCCCGCAGACCAGGGACAGGGGTACGCACAGGACCAGGGCCGTGCCCGCCGCGGCGGCGGCAGCGGCACGCGGAAGCTCCCCGGTGCCCACCGGTTTGTCACCGCGTCGGCAGGCCGTGTCGCGCCGTGCGTCGACCGCGTCGTTGCACCAACCGATCGAGAGCTGGCCGGCGAGTACGGCGAGGGCCACGGCCGCCGACCCGGCCGGCCCGCGGCCGGCTCCGACCGCCAGGACCGACACGAAGACGGTGACGGCGATCGTCGGTTCCGGATGGCAGGCCCGCAGCAGCGCCACGACTCTGCTCGACGGGCGCGGGAGAACCCCAGACGGGTGGAGTGACACGTACGCACGGTAGTGGGACCGGCGGCCGAGGAAGGCATGGACGACATGCGTGTCCCCGTGATCGTCGACCATGCTCCCTCCCCGTCGCCTCCCCCTTCCCCCGCGCGGCGCCCGACGCCGCCGTGGGA
Organism: Streptomyces sp. CB09001; assembly: GCF_003369795.1. Taxonomy (NCBI): domain Bacteria; kingdom Bacillati; phylum Actinomycetota; class Actinomycetes; order Kitasatosporales; family Streptomycetaceae; genus Streptomyces; species Streptomyces sp. CB09001. Next base: position 7,466,944 of record NZ_CP026730.1, on the reverse strand, counting down.
GGCGGGTCCCCGTATCGCCGCCGTGCGCTGCGCGCTGCCCCCGCACCGGTACGCCCAGCACGAGCTCACCGGGCCCATCGGCGACCTGTGCCTGTCCCCCGGGGCGGACCGCGCCCTGCTGCACCGCGTGCACGCGTCCGCGGGGGTGCGTACGCGTCACCTCGCCCTGCCGATCGAGCAGTACGCCGGGCTCGGTGACTTCGGGCAGAGCAACGACGCGTGGATCGAGGCGGGTCTCGCCCTGGGCGAGGAGGCCCTCTCGGGCGCGCTGCGGGAGGCGGGGCTGGCACCGGCCGACGTCGACCTGCTGGTGTTCGCCTCGATCACGGGCGTGGCCGCTCCGTCGCTCGACGCCCGGCTGGCCGGGCGCATGGGGCTGCGACCCGACGTCAAGCGGCTTCCGCTGTTCGGGCTCGGCTGCGTCGCGGGCGCCGCCGGTCTCGCCCGGGTGCACGACCACCTCCGCGGGCACCCCGACGACACCGCCGTGCTGCTCACCGTGGAGCTGTGCTCGCTGACGCTCCAGCGCGGTGACGGCTCGCGTGCCAACCTCGTGGCCGGGGCGCTCTTCGGCGACGGCGCCGCCGCACTCGTCGCCCGCGGCGACAACACCGACGGCGGCGGCAGCAGCAGCAGCAGCAGCAGCGCAACGGTCGCACCCTCCGCCGGTCCCCGCGTGGTCGCCACGCGCAGTCACCTGTACCCGGGTACCGAGCAGCTCCTCGGATGGGAGATCGGCGCCGACGGCTTCCGCGTCGTGATCGACGCCGGTGTCCCGGACATCGTCCGGGGCCACTTCGGCCGGCAGCTGCGCGCGTTCCTGGCCGAGCACGAGCTGACCGTGGACGACATCGGAACCTGGATCTGCCACCCCGGAGGCCCTCGGATCCTGTCGGCGGTGAGCGAGACCCTCGGCCTGTCCGAGGACGCCCTGGACGCCTCACGGCGCTCCCTCGCCGCGGTGGGGAACATGTCGTCCGTGTCCGTGCTGCACATCCTGGAGGGCATCCGGGCCCGACGTACACCGGAGTCCGGCACCTGGGGACTGCTCCTGGCGATGGGCCCGGGGTTCTGCTCCGAACTCGTCCTGCTGCGCTGGTGAGGTGCTCTCATGCCGTGGTACACGCTTCTCGTCCTCGCCGTCGCCGCCGAACGCGTGGCCGAACTCGTCGTCGCCCGCCGCAACGCGGCGTGGACGCTCGCCCGCGCCGGAGTGGAGCACGGCCGTGGCCACTACCCCGTGATGGTCGCCCTGCACACCGGGCTGCTCGCGTGCTGTCTGCTCGAACCCCTGCTGGCCGACCGCCCGTTCCTGCCCGCCCTTGGGTGGCCCATGCTGGCCCTCGCGCTCCTGGCGCAGGCCGTGCGCTGGTGGTGCATCGCGACGCTCGGGCCCTTCTGGAACACCCGGGTGATCGTCGTTCCGGGAGCGCGGCCGGTCGGTGCCGGACCGTACCGCTTCCTGCGGCACCCCAACTACGTCGCGGTGGTGGTGGAGGTGGCGGCCCTGCCCCTGGTGCATTCCGCGTGGCTGACCGCGGCCGCCTTCACCGCGGCCAACGCGATGCTGCTCACCGTCCGCCTGCGCTGTGAGAACACGGCCCTCGCCCAGGCGGCGCCCGCGTGAGTGCCCGCCACGACCTGGTGATCGTCGGGGGCGGGCCCGCCGGTCTCGCCACCGCCCTGCACGCGGCGCGCGCCGGTCTGGACACGGTCGTCGTCGAGCCGCGCCCGGCGCCGGTCGACAAGGCGTGCGGCGAGGGGCTGATGCCGGGCGCGGTCCGCTCGCTCGCCGCGCTCGGCCTGGAGGTCCCCGGCGTCCCCGTCAGCGGCATCCGGTACGTCCAGGGCGCTCGCCGGGTCCAGGCCGCCTTCCGCCACGGCCCCGGCATGGGCGTCCGCCGCACCGACCTGCACGGCGTGCTGCACCGCGCCGTGCTGGCGGCCGGCGTGCCCGTGCTGCCGCTGCGCGTGGGAGAGGTGCGGCAGGACCACGCGGGCGTGAGCGTGCCCGGGACGGGGCTGCGCTCCCGGTGGCTGGTCGCGGCGGACGGCTTGCACTCACGTGTGCGCCGTTCGCTCGGTCTGGAGGTGGAAACCCGCGGCGCACCCCGCTACGGGCTGCGCCGGCACTACGCGGTGGCGCCCTGGTCGCCGTACGTCGAAGTGCACTGGGGCAGCGACGCGGAGGCGTACGTCACCCCGATCGGCCCCCGGCTCGTCGGCATCGCCGTGCTGACCACCCGGCGCGCCTCCTTCACCACCCAGCTGGAGGGCTTTCCCACTCTGGCGGCCCGCCTGTCGCCGGACCGGGCCGTCACCTCGGTGCGGGGCGCCGGACCCCTGCGGCAGCGGGCCCGCACCCGGGCCCACGGCAGGATCCTGTTCGTCGGCGACGCCGCCGGCTACGTCGATGCCCTGACCGGTGAGGGCGTCGCCCTCGCCCTCGTCGGCGCCGAGGCCCTGGTCGCCAACCTGCGCCGGGGCACGCCCGGCCATTACGAGACCGACTGGCGCAGAGCGACCCGCCGGCACCGGCTGCTGACCGAACTGCTGCTGCGGGCCCGCCTCCAGCCCGCGCTCGCTCCCCGCATCATGCCCGCCGCCGCTCGTCTGCCCCGCGTGTTCTCGGCCGCGGTGAACGCGCTGGCCTGAGCCGTTCCGGCCCCGTGCCGCACGTCTGCGGGCCCCAGCCCCGGCCCCGGCTCCGGCCCCGCGCAGCCCGGTCCACGACATGCGAAATTGCGAAACTTTGCAATTCATTAGATCCTTCATTGGCTGGGCCCGCCGGTAGCCGCGGGCCCCGACGAGGGAGGCGTTCGTGTCGGCAGGCGCTCGGCTCTGGGAGCTGCTGCCCAGGCGTACCGATGTGGCGCAGCTGCGCCGAAGCCCGCGCAGGGATCTGCTGGCCGGGCTGACGGTGGCGATCGTGGCACTGCCACTCGCTCTGGGCTTCGGGATCTCCTCCGGACTCGGCGCCGAGGCGGGGCTGGCGACCGCGGTGGTCGCGGGCGCCCTGGCCGCCGTGTTCGGCGGTTCGAACCTCCAGGTCTCCGGGCCGACGGGCGCCATGACGGTGGTCCTTGTGCCCATCGTGGCCGAGCACGGGCCGTCCGGGGTTCTCGCCGTGGGGCTGATGGCGGGCGTGCTGCTCGTCGCGCTGGCGGCGCTCCGGGCCGGCACGTACATGCGGTACGTGCCCGCGCCGGTGGTGGAGGGGTTCACCCTCGGCATCGCCTGCGTGATCGCCCTGCAACAGCTCCCGGACGCGCTGGGCGTGGCCAAGCCCGAGGGCGAGCGGGTGCTGGTCGTCGCCTGGCGCGCCCTGCGGGAGTTCGCGCAGCACCCGAACTGGACCGCGGTTGCGCTCGCCCTCTCGGTCGCCGCCGTCATGCTGCTCGGTGCCCGCCGGTGGCCGAAGGTCCCCTTCTCGATCCTCGCGGTGATCGCCGCCACGGCGGTCGCCCGGTTCGCGGGTCTGGACGGCGCCCGGCCGATCGGCGACCTCCCGTCCGGTCTGCCGGCACCCTCACTGGCCTTCCTGGACCTGTCCGCACTCGGTTCGCTGCTCACTCCCGCCGTGGCGGTGGCGGCGCTGGCCGCCCTGGAGTCGCTGCTGTCGGCGTCCGTCGCCGACGGCATGACAGTCGGCCAGCGGCACGACCCCGACCGCGAGCTGTTCGGGCAGGGGCTGGCGAACATCGCCGCACCCCTGTTCGGCGGAGTTCCCGCGACCGGAGCCATCGCCCGCACCGCCGTCAACGTGCGTGCGGGCGCGAGCTCCCGGCTCTCGTCGTTCACCCACGCCGTCGTTCTGGCGGTGATCGTCTTCACCCTCGCGCCGCTCGTGTCCCGGATTCCGCTCGCCGCGCTCGCCGGTGTCCTGCTGGCCACCGCGGTCCGCATGATCGAGGTCGGCTCGCTGCGGGCCATGGCCCGGGCCACACGCTCGGACGCGCTGATCCTGGTGCTCACCGCGGTGGCCACTCTCGCGCTGGACCTCGTCTACGCGGTGGTCATCGGCCTCGTGGTCGCGGGAGCGCTGGCGCTGCGGGCGGTCGCCAAGCAGGCCCGTCTGGATCAGGTGCCGCTCGACCGCGGGGACCACAGTGCCGAGGAGCACGCCCTGCTGGCCGAGCACATCGTGGCCTACCGCATCGACGGGCCCCTCTTCTTCGCCGCGGCCCACCGCTTCCTGCTGGAGCTGGCCGAGGCCTCCGACGTCCAGGTGGTCATCCTGCGCATGTCGAGGGTGACCACCGTCGACGCCACCGGCGCCCTGGTCCTGAAGGACGTCGTGGAAAAGCTGAACCGGCGCGGCATCGTCGTCATGGCCTCCGGTATCCGTTCCGGCCAGCGCCGCGTGCTCGACTCGGTCGGCGCGCTGGATCTCCTCCGCCCGGCGGGGCGCGAGTACGTGACCACGCCGGAGGCGATCCGGGGTGCGCGTACGCACCTGGAGGGCGCCGGACTGTTGCCCCCGCGACCCGCCCAGGTGTCCGGGACCGCTGCTACGGAGACGGAACAAGCGGTGTGACCGGCGCAGGCCGAGAACGGCCGGCGCCACGACGACGAGGACGCCCGCCCCGAAGACCGTCCGGCCCGGGCCCACTCGCTCCACGACGGCGATGACGCCGCCCCGGTGTCCGCGGGTCGTGGACACTCAGGCGGCGCGGTCCGCCGCCCGGTGTTCGTCCGCGGGTGCGAGATGGGCCAGGCACAGTGACGGCTCGACGAAGGGGTCGAGCCGGTCGACGCCGAGCGGGGCGCGCACTTCCTTCAGGGCGCCACGCATGAGGCCCAGATGCAGGGAGCACACCGTGTCGCGGTGTTCTTCGGCGACCTCCCGGAACGGGCAGTGACGCAGCGGGACGACCGGGTCCGGACGGTGTTCGACGGGGCCGGGGGCGAAGCCGACGTCCGTGAGCACCTGGGTCAGCCGCCGGACCGCCTCCTCGGCGTCGATGCGCCGGGCGGGCGAGGGGGTGTCGACGAGGTAGCGGCCCCACGCCTCCCCGGCGCCGACGGCGGCCTGCGCAGGTTGGGACAGGGCCTCGGTGATGAGGCCGGTGAGCATCCGGGCGAGCAGCTGATAGCTGCGGGGACCGGTCGGTTCCGCGGAGGAGGCCACGGAGCGGTAGACGACCCGGGGTCTGCCGGGGCGGCCGCTTCCCTCGGTGGTGCGCTCGGCGAACCCCTCCTTGACCAGGGTGTCGAGGTGGAAGCGCGCGGTGTTGGAGTGCAGTCCCGTGCGCTCGGCGATCTCCCGTACACCGACCGCGTCGCGTGTGGCGCGCAGTATGTCGAGTACCTGGGCGCGGCTCTCCCCCACGGCGGGAGGGCCCGGCGGATCGTGCAGCGTCCGTTCGCTCATTTCGTGGATTTTACCCGGCACTCATCGTAGAAACGAGGAAAAACCCGCCGTCTATGCCACCCGGGTGATGCGCACCTGCCACCGCTCGGGCCCGGACTCGACGTACTCCCAGGTGAAGCGGCCTGGGTGGGTGGCCTCGAACTCGCGGCGCAGCGGCTTGGGGTCGTGGTTGTTGACCAGGACGAAGCTCTCTTCGGCCGCCAGACGGGCGAAGCGGGTGAAGATGCGCGGGTGACGCTGGCCGTGCGGGATCTCGCGCACATCGACGACCGCCGGATCTTCCAGTCGGCCGCCCGCCAGGACGGTGGCGAAGTCGCCGGCGAGGGCGGACAGGTCCACTCCGGGCAGGGCCGCCAGAGCGGGCAGCAGCACCGCACGCTCGATGCCGAGGTGAACGGTGAGCATCGCTTCGAGAACGCGGGCCGTGCCGGAGCGTTCGCCGTCGTCCGTCGCGGCGGTCAGGGAGTCGGCGTGCCGGCCGATCGCGTCGGCCGCCGCGCGGAGCGCCCGGACCAGGAGCCGCGTCCCGGCAGCGCCGGAGGCGGCGGCGTACAGCGTCCGGTCGGTAGCCGCCCCGAGGACGCGCACCTGTCCGGCCACCGCGGCGGCGGACTCCGCGGCGGCTCCGGGCCCGGTGAGCGCGCTCAGCCGTTCCAGGACCTTCCGGTGGGCTTCCTCGATGACGGCCTGGGCCCGGATGTCCGGGTCGGTGTCGGTCGCCTGGATGTACACGTCTGCAGCGGGTGCCATGCGTGATCCCTCTTCGTCCCGGCCGGGGCGGTCTGCCCCCGCGGATACCGCCGCCAATTATTACATGCACTGTCGTAAAAATTGCTCGGCGAGATGCGAGAAGCAGGAAGCGGGAAGCGAGAAGCAGGAAGCACGGGCGGCGTCAGCGCTTCGTCAGGGCGAAGACCCCCAGGCCTTCTCGTACCTCGGCCGGCCGGCGTCGACTTCGTCCGCGCGGGCCCTGGGACGCGGGGACTACCGAGCGTCCCGGTGCGGTTGTCGTGCCGCGGCGGCTTCGGACTCCTGCTCGGGCGGGTCGACGACCACGCAGCAGCGGCCGGGGCGGGGTGCGAGCACCGCACGGCCGGGCTGTTGTCCGCCGGCTTCGAGCACGCCCCGTACCAGGTGCAGGTTCAGCCAGCACACCAGTTCCGTGTGCTCGCGAGCGAGCCGGTGGAAGGGGCAGTTGCGCAGGTCGATGCTTCCCTCGGCGGTGGTCGCGGGCTCGTAGCCGCAGCCACGCAGCGCCGAAGTCAGGTCCTCGCCGCCGGCCGACCTGCCCGCCGCGTGCGCGGCGGCGGCCACGGCCTCCCGCACCGCCCCGGAGCCGTCCGCGGCGACGGCCTCGGCCAGCACCCCGGCCAGCAGACCGTAGTCGCGGGGCGGCACGCTGACCGACAGCTCCTGGTCCGTTCGCGTGTAGCGCTTGGCGGGGCGGCCCGCTCCCGGGCCACCGCGCCCGGCCGCCCGCGCGTAGCCAACGGTCAGCAGGCCCGCCTCGGCCAGCTTGTCCAGGTGATAGGCCGCCAGCGTGCGGCTGATCCCCGCCGCCTTCGCGGCGTCCTCCCGGCTGACGGCTTCGTCGCAGGTCCGCACGTAGTCGTACAGCCGACGCCGCACCGGATCGTCCAGGCTGCTCAGCTCGCTGATGGCGTCCCTGTCACGGTCCTCGTTCGTACCCACATTCCCAATGTAACACCAATGAGATTTGACAAACCTTCGGCGAGGTGGCCAGCCTGTAAAAACAACAGAACTTGTCGATACACAGAGGGCCGTGCACATGGCACAGGAGGGTCCGTGGATATGACTGCCACAGCCGCACTGCAGGTGATCGAGGATCTCACCGGGCCCGACGAGGTCACCGGGCCCGACCTGGAGGCCGCCGAGCGGGCCGCCCGGGAGTTCCTGGAGGCGCTCGGGGTGGTGGTGGACAGCGAGGGCACGCGGGACACGCCCGGCCGGATGGCCCGCGGCTACGCCGAACTGCTCAACGCGCGCCCCTTCCGGATGACCACGTTCCCCAACGACGAGGGCTACGACGAACTCGTCCTGGCCCGCGACATCCCCCTGCGTTCGGTCTGCCAGCACCACATGCTGCCCTTCGTTGGGGTGGCACACGTCGGCTACCTGCCCGGCGCACGGATCCTCGGGCTGTCGAAGCTGGCCCGGGTGGTGGAGCACTACGCCTGCCGTCCCCAGGTGCAGGAACGGCTGACCAAACAGATCGTGGACCGCCTCGCCGAACAGTTGCAGCCCCGGGGAGTCGGGGTCGTCGTCGAAGCCGAACACACCTGCATGACCCTGCGCGGAGTGCGGGCCACCGGATCGAGAACCGTCACCTCCACCCTGCTCGGAACGCTGCGCGACGACGCGGCGTCCCGGCAGGAGTTCCTCGCCCTCACCGGCGTACAGCGGTAGCACAGCAACGCACCAGCCCCATTGGGAGGCAGTCATGAGCACACCGCAGCGCACGCCCCGGCGGATCCTGATCGTGGGCGCCGGCCTGGCCGGCGCGTCGGCCGCCGCCGCCCTGCGCGAGCAGGGGTTCGACGGAGACCTCACCCTGTTCGCCGAGCAGGCCCACGACCCGTACGAACTCCCCCCACTGTCCAAGGCGGTCCTGCTGGGCGAGCGGGACGAGCCGGACTGGGTGCGCGAGGCCGGGTACTACGGGGACCACGGCATCACCCTGCGCCGTGACACCGTCGTCGCCGCTCTGAAACCGTCCGACCACGAGATCGTCGACGCCGACGGTGCGACCCACGGATACGACCGGCTGCTGCTGGCGACCGGTTCCCGCCCTCGCGTCCCGCCCGGTTTCGAGGGTCCGGGGGTGCACACGCTGCGCACCCTCGACGACGCCCTGGCCCTGCGCGAGAAGCTGACCGACGGAGCCCGTGTGGTGATCGTCGGCGCCGGATGGATCGGCTGCGAGGTCGCTTCCGCGGCCCGCGCCCACGGCGCACGGGTGACCATGGTCGACCCCGTGCCGTTGCCACTGCGGCACGTCCTCGGCGACCAGGTCGGAGCGGTCTTCCGCGACCTGCACGCCGACCACGGCGTCACCCTGCGCCTGGGCGTCGGGGCGACCGGCACAGCGGTCCGCCGCGACGGCCGGACGGTGCTCCTGGACGACGGCAGCGAACTGCCCGCCGACGTGGTGGTCGTCGGAGTCGGCGCCCTGCCCCGCACCGAACTCGCCGCAGCCGCGGGGCTGGACCTCGCGGCGGGCGCGGTCGCCACCGACGCCGCACTGCGCACCTCGGCCCCCGACGTCTACGCGGCCGGCGACATCGCCGCCCACGACCACCCGCGCCACGAGGGACGCGTACGCGTCGAGCACTGGTCCAACGCCAAGGAGCAGGGCGCCCACGTGGCGGGCAGCCTCCTCGGCGGCCACGACGCCTACAGCGCCGACCCGTACTTCTTCTCCGACCAGTACGACCTCGGCTGCGAGTACCGCGGCCTCGCCGACCCCGTCCACGACGAACTGGTCCTGCGCGGCGACCCGGCCACCCGCGAGTTCCTCGCCTTCTGGCTGCGCGACGGGCGGATCACCGCCGCCCTCAACGTCAACTCCTGGGACCACGGCGACGCGCTCACCGCCCTGGTCGGCACCCGGGCACGGGTGTCCGCCCGGCAGCTCACCGAGGCAGACCTCGACGCGCTCGCCACCGGCGACGCACCACCGCAACGATGAGCGCCCTCGACCGGCCGACGACAGGAGCCGCACACACCATGCCCACCACAGCAGTCGACCTGGAGTTCCGCGGCCGCCGCGTCGTCGGCGACCGTCCCCTGGTGATGGCGATCGTCAATCGCACACCGGACTCGTTCTACGACCGGGGTGCCACCTTCGCCGCCGAGGCGGCCCGGTCCGCCATCGCCCGGGCCGTCACCGAGGGCGCCGACATGATCGACCTCGGCGGAGTCGCGGCCAGTCCGGGGGAGGACGTCACGACCACCGAAGAAGTCGCCCGTGTCGTTCCGCTGGTGGAATGGGCCCGCGACCGCTACCCCGATCTGCTGATCAGTATCGACACCTGGCGCCACGAGGTCGGCGACGCCGCCTGCCGGGCCGGAGCGGACATCCTCAACGACGCCTGGGCCGCCGCCGACCCGAAACTGATCGAGGTGGCCGCCGACCACGGTGCCGGCTACGTGTGCACGCACACCGGCGGCCGCACCCCCCGCGCCGAGCCCTTCCGGCCCGACTACCCCGACGTGGTGGCCGCCGTCCGCACCTCCGTCGTCGAGCTGGCGGAGCGGGCCGAAGCCGCCGGCGTGCCCCGCGGCGGCATCCTCATCGACGCCACCGGCTACGGCAAGAACACCGCCGACCACCTCCTCCTGCTCCGCAGCCTCCGCGAGTTCACCGAGACCGGGTGGCCGGTCCTGATGGCACTGTCCAACAAGACCTTCGTGGGCGAGATGCTGGATGTGGAACTGCGGGACCGGCTGGCCGGCACCCTGGCGGCGACAGCCATCGCCGCCAGGGACGGCGCCGCAGTCTTCCGGGCCCACGAGGTCCTGCCCACCCGGCACGTCGTCGAGATGGCCGCGGGCATCAACGGCACCCGTCCTCCCGCCCGTACGAGTACCTGGATCGCCTGATGCACCTGATCTGGCCCGCCGAACAGGCCCGGCCCATCGACGACGACGAACTGGAACGCCTCTACACCTACCCGGACCGTGAGCGCTGGCTCGCCGTAAACTTCGTCGCCAGCGCCGACGGGGCCGTGGAAGTCGGCGGCCTGGCCAGGCCCCTGTCGACCCCGCCCGACCGCAAGGTGCTGCAACTCGGCAGCGACCTCGCCGACGTCCTGCTGATCGGCGCCACCACGGCCGTGGTCGAGGGCTTCCGCGGCGTCCACCCCGACCGGCAGACCCTCGACCGCCGGCGCCGCCACGGCCTGGCCGACGTCCCGCCGACGGCCGTCGTGAGCACCGGCGGAACACTGTCCGCCGACGCCCCCGTCATCACCCGGGCGCGCGTCCCGACCATCGTCCTCACCTGCGCTTCGGTACCCGAGCCCACACGTCGGGCCTGGCAGGAGGCCGGGGCGGAGGTCGTCTACGCGGGCGAGGACACCGTCGACCTGGCCGCCGCGGTCTCGGCACTCACCCGGCGGGGGCTGCGGCGCATCGACTGCGAAGGCGGACCCCGCCTGTTCGGGGCACTGACCGCCGCCGGGCTGGTCGACGAACTCCGTCTGACCGTCTCCCCGCTGCTGACCGCGGGCCCGGCCGGCCGGATCGCCACCGGGCCACCCGTCCCACCCACCGGCCTGCGTCTGGCCACCGCACTCGCCGAGGACGACACCCTGCTGCTGCGCTACCTCACGGCGTCGCGCTGAACCGGTACGGCCCACGGGCCCGGTTCGGGGAACATGAGCCGGGCTCAGGGGCCGAGCGGGTTGGAGGCCATCCGGCCGGCGAGTCCGGACCGCACCGCACCTCCCGCGGCGCTGCCGGGTTTGCGGGCGGCCTGGGCCTCGAAGCACGCCAGGAACCGCTCGGTGAGGTCCAGCCGGGGGTAGCGTGCCAGCACCTCGTCGCGGAAACGGGGCGGGTAGTCGTCCGCGTCCCTGCCGACGATCTCGGTCGCGGTGGCGCGGGCCAGCAGATGTCCCTCGGGGTCCGTGGCGGCATCCACCTGCGGCGCCATATGACGGACGATCACCTCCGCCAGGCGCTCGCGGCGCTCCGCCGGCCACCCGGCGCCCGCCGCGAAGACGCGGGCGACGTGGCCGCCGGCCTCCTCGAACGCGACGGTGTGGCTGTCGAACGCCGGGACCAGCCCGATGTCGTGGTGGAGCGCGGCCACGTAGAGGAGTTCCGCGTCGAACGAGAGGCCGTCCGCCGTGCCGCGGGCGGCCGCCCACACATAGGCGCGCAGCGAGTGGTTGAGCAGTGCGGGCGGAAGATAGGCGGTCGCGACGTCCAGGGCGGCGGCCGATGCCGGGCTGCCGGGCACGGGCAGGGCGTCGAGCGACATCCGGGTCACCGGAGGCCCGCCGCCTCGTCGGGTCCCCCGGTCACGACGCGGATGATCGTCCTGCCGTGCCTGCCCCGGCCGGACGCGAAGGCGGCGGGTGCCTCGGCAAGCGGGCGCACCTCCCCGACGGACACCGTGAGCCGCCCGTCCCTCACCCGCTGCGCGAGGTCGCCGAGCCTGACCCGGTCGGATTCGACGACGAAGAAGACCGCCCGCCCGTTCTCCGGCCTGACGACCGGGGGCGCGGCGATGGTGACGAGGGTTCCGCCGGGACGTACCAGGGCGGCCGAGCGGTCCAGGATCTCGCCGCCGATGACGTCGAACACGACGTCGGCCTCGCCCGCGTCCTCCAGCCGGTCCGACTGGAGGTCCAGGAAGACCTCGGCGCCCAGGCCGAGAGCGGTGTCCCGGTCGGCGGCACGACCGGTGGCGACCACCCGGGCACCCGCCTCGCGGGCGAGTTGGACCGCGATCGAACCGACGCTGCCGGCGGCGCCGTGGATCAGGACCGTCTGCCCCGGCGCGAGCCGGCCGTGGTCGAACAGCCCCTGCCACGCGGTCAGCCCCGAGACGGGCAGCGCGGCGGCCACGGTGTGGTCGACGTCGGCGGGAAGCGGGGCCAGGTTGCGTGCCTCCACCGCGGTGTACTCGGCCAGCGATCCGTTGCGCGTCCAGTCGGCCAGCCCGAACACCCGCTGGCCGACGGTGAGTCCGGTGGTGCCGTACCCCAACTCCTCGACCACCCCTGACAGCTCGTGCCCGGGCACACTCGGTGTGCGGTCGCGGCCGGCGCGATCGGTCCACGTACCCGGCCAGGTGAGTTCCCCGCGGGTGAAGCCGGCGGCATGCACACGCACTACGACGTCGTTCTCGGCGGCGTGCGGGTAGGGCATTTCCGTCAGGGCGAGCCCTTCGGTGCCCGCGTCACGGTCATGGACGGAGATGGCTTGCATAGCGGATCCTCGGGGTCGAGCGGCGGTCCTCACGCACACGGTGCCCCCGACCGTATGCTCCCGCCACTTCGTCCGTGTGGGCCACTTCGGCCCCGGGGGACTGAGCCATTCACCGGATGGCCGTCGGCCTGCCCGCGTGAGATTCTGGAGCACATGGCGGACGATTTTTCCGTGGGAGACCACGTGCGCTGGAACTCCGAGGCCGGCTACGTCGAGGGCGTCGTCATCAAGAAGCACACCCACGATGTGGAATTCAAGGGCCGCACACGTCACTGCTCGGCGGACGACCCGCAGTACGAGATTGAGAGCGACAAGACCGGCCATGTCGCCATGCACAAGGGTGGAGCACTGAAGAAGGCGTAGGGGCCGAGGTGAGCCGGGTCCACACGATCGGGCATTCGACGCGTGAATTCGACGAGGTGCTGGACATGCTGCGCGGCCATGACATCACCTGCCTGGTCGATGTGCGCTCCTACCCTTCGTCGAGGAAACATCCCCAGTGGAACCAGTCCGCTGTCGTGCGGAATCTGCCGTCCGACATCGAGTACCGCTGGCTCCCTCGGCTCGGCGGTCGGCGACACACCCCCAAGGGGGTCCCCAGTGAGAATGGTGCGTGGCGGGTAAAGGCGTTCCGCGACTACGCCGACTACATGGCGGGGGACGAATTCGCCGAGGGCCTCGACGAGCTGATCCGCATCGCGCGGCACGAGCGGCCCGCGATCATGTGCAGCGAGGCGGTGCCGTGGCGGTGCCACCGCCGGCTGATCACTGACGCCCTGCTGGTCGCCGGGGTGGAGGTCGTGCACATCATGTCGCGGACGGCCACGAAGCCGGCCGTGCTGAACGAGCACGCACGGCTCCGCGACGGCCGCCTCACCTACCCGCCCCCCGACTCGGAGGTGCGGTGACCTTCGTCGACGATGTCCGGGATGCGGTGTGCTCGATCCCCGCGGGTGCCGTGGCCTCCTACGGTGACGTCGGTCGACGGGCCGGTGTCGGTGCACGCCAGGCGGGTCGCGCCATGAGCCTGCTCGACGAGGGGGTGCCGTGGTGGCGTGTCGTCTACGCGGACGGCACGCCTCCCTCCTGCCACGGTGGGCGGGCGCCGCTCCTTCTGCGGGACGAGGGCACGCCGATGCGCGGGGCGCGAGTGGACATGGCCCGTGCCCGCCACCACTGGACGCCGTGACACCGTCCACGGTGGGCAGCGGGAGTTCGCGTCATCGGATCGCCTCGGCTCGCGCGGCAGTCGTGATCACCGTGCGGAAGGGGAACGCGACGAGCAGCGCGACGGCGACCAGGAGCCCGCTCGCCCACAGCGGCCCGAGGTTGCCTGTCGTGGTGCCCAGGGTGGTCGCGGCGACGAGTGGTCCGCCCGCGGCGCCCACGTTGAGGGCGGCGGTCGCGTACGCACCAGCCATGGTGGGCGCTCCGGCCGCCTCGTAGAGGACCCGTGTGATCAGCGTGCTGCCCAGCGCGAACGACAGCGCGCCCTGGACGAACACGAGGGTCAGCAGCGCGAACGGCCGGTCGGCCAGCATCGCCAGCGTGGGCCAGCCGACGAGCAGCAGCGGACCGCCGACGGCGAGAACCTGGGCGGGGCGTTGGTCGGACAGCCGTCCGGCGACGGTGACGCCGACGAGGGAACCGGCACCGAAGAGCACCAGGACGACGGAGATCCACAGTTCGCCCAGCCCGGCCGTGTCGGTCACGACGGGGGCCAGGAAGGTGAAGCTCGCGAAGGTGGCCGCGTTCACCAGCGCGCCCAGCAGCATGGCCAGGATCAACCGGGGGGACTTGAGCCGGGCGAGCTCGACTCGCAGCGGCAACCCACCGGTCGCCGCTGCCTTCGCACGTCCCGCGGGGACTCCCTTCAGCACGCCGAGGGCCGCGGGCAGGCAGAAGAGGGCGACGGCCCAGAACGTGGCCCGCCAGCCGAGCCAGGTGCCAAGGAGTGACCCGGCGGGGACCCCGGCGATCGTGGCCACCGTCGTGCCGGACAGCAGCACGGCCAGCGCGCGTCCCTTCCTGTCGGCAGGGACCAGTGTTGCGGCAGTGGTCAGAGCGGCCGCGAGGAACCCCGCGTTGGCGAGCGCGGCCACGACGCGGCAGGCCACCAGGACGGGGAAGCTCGTGGTGCCGGCTCCCACGGCGTGGGCCGCCGCGAAGGCGAGGACGAAGCCGAGGAGGCTGGAACGCCTGGGCCAGGTGCGGGCAAGCGCCGCCACGAGGGGAGCGCCGACTACCATGCCGGCCGCGAAGGCCGAGGTGAGCATGCCTGTGGTCCCGACGGTGATGTCGAGATCCGAGGCGATGTCCGGCGCGAGGCCGGCGAGCATGAACTCCGAGGTGCCCATGGCGCACACCGCCACGGCGAGCAGGTACAGCGGAAGAGGCATCGAGTGGCTCCGAGGTGAGGAGAAGCACGAGAAGGGTCATCTCGTCACCGCGGCCGGCCCCATGCGCGTGCGCGTCCGACCGACGAAAGCGGTAGGACGACGCAGGGCTGCGAACTCAGCGATTCAGGGGGCTGACGGGGTGACCGAAAGCCCCCACCCTGTCCGACTCAGGACTCGACATGAGCCGCACAGTACCCGACCCCGGCCCGCCGGAGCACCTGGATTCCTCCGCCCGTCTAGTAACTGTCGTAGCTGGGCGCACCGTTCGGCCGGTAGACGCCTACGACGGTGCCGCCCTTCGTCGTCGAGACGCCGACCGGCTCCAGCGCGGTGGGAATCGCTCCGTCGGCGAACAGCCGCTTGCCGGTCCCGATGATCACCGGGTGGATGGTCAGCCGGTACTCGTCGACGAGGCCGTGGCGCATGAGGGTCTGGGCGAGGTCGCCGCTGCCGACGACGTTGAGGTTTCCGCCGTCGGACGCCTTCAGCCTGCGTACGGCGTCGACGGTGTCGCCCTCCAGCAGTGTCGAGTTCTGCCATTCGAGGGACGTCAGGGTCCGGGACGCCACGTACTTGTGCATGCTGTTCATCCGATGGGTGAACGGGTTGTCGGGGTCGGCGGTGGGCCAGTACGACGCGAAGATGTCGTAGGTCTTGCGGCCGAGCAGCATGGCGTCGGAGTCCTCGTACCACCCGGCGATGGCCGTGCCGACCTCGTCGTCGTCCACCGGTTTCTGCCAGCCGCCGTGCTCGAAGCCGCTCTCGGCGTCCTCGTCCGGGCCGCCCGGCGCCTGCATGACGCCGTCCAGCGTCAGGAACGTGCAAACGATGATCTCGCGCATGGTGCGCTCCCTTCCGTCGACGGGTAGACCGGGCGACCGCCGGAAACTCATCGGTGCGGCGTCCGGCGAGGAGTCACCCTCGGTTGTCGTCGAGCATCCGCTCCAACCCGTCGAAGCGCTCGTGCAGCGCTCGCGTCGCCCGGGTGTACGCCTCCTCGGCGGCCTTCTCGGTGTGGCGCACGAAGTGGCCCCGGCGTTCTTGTTCCCTTCCGACGAACCAGGTGGCCAGCGCGGCGGTGACCAGACCGAAGGAGGTGATCCCGGCGACCATCACCACCACGGCCACGACCCGTCCCCACAGGGTCACGGGATACAGGTCGCCGTAGCCGACGGTCGTCGCGGTCTCCACGGACCACCACAGCGCCCGCGGATAGGTGATCAGCTGCGCACCCGGTGCGCCGCGCTCAGCCAGGACGGCGACGTACGAACCCGCGAGGAGCACGATCACCAGGACGACCGTCGCGGCACCCGCGGCCCTCCAGTGCAGCGCACCGCCGTGGCGCCCGAGCAGCAGTTTGACCAATCTGGCCAGGAGACCGGACAGCATGGGCGGCATGCTCCGCCACCGGCCGGGTCGACGATGCGGCACCGCGCCGTACGCGAGGCGCTCCTTTACGCTCCGTGATCGATCTTCACTCCCATGGCCATATCCGTGGTGCCGCGTCCATCACCCGAACGCAGTGTGGTCAGCAGTCCCTCCCCTCAGAGAAAGAAGGGTCATGGAGCAGATACGACGCGCCGCCGCCCGGCGGACGCTACCCCTGGCCGTCCTCCTCCCGGCGGCCGCCCTGATGGCCGCGGGCCCCTCGCCGGCGTCCGAGAGCGGAGGCGGTGCCACGCCGCCCGGCGGGACGTCCGGAGGCGGCAAGCCGACGGTCGTACTGGTGCACGGGTACTGGGCGGACGCCTCCGGCTGGGACCGGGTCGTCGAGAACCTGCAGTCCCGGGGCTATCCGGTGGTGGCCACGGCGAATCCGCTGCGCAGTCTCTCCGGCGATGCCGACTACCTGGCCGCCCGGCTCAAGGCCATCGAGGGCCCCATCGTCCTCGTCGGGCACTCCTACGGCGGAGCCGTCATCACCAACGCCGCCGCCGGCAACCCCAACGTCGAGTCCCTCGTCTACATCGCCGGCTTCGCACCCGACAAGGGCGAGTCCGCCTTCCAGCTCGCGGCCAAGTTCCCGGGCAGCCGGGTGACGGACGACCCGAACGCGCCGGTGCCCACCGCGCTGAACGCCGTACCGCTCGGCGGCGACGCCACGAACGTGGACCTGTACCTCAAGCCGGAGAAGTTCAGCGACGTCTTCCTGAGCGACCGGCTCGACGCGAGCCGGGTCAAGGTGCTGGCCGCCACCCAGCGGCCCGCGACCGCCGCCTCCGGCAACGAACCGACGCGGGCCGCCGCGTGGAAGACCATTCCGTCCTGGTACCTCGTCCCCACCGACGACCGCACCATCGGCACCGAGAACCTGCGTTTCATGGCGAAGCGGGCCGAGGCCACGACCGTCGAGGTCGACGCGCCGCATGCCGTCATGGAGACCAACCCGGAGGACGTCACCAAACTGATCCTGCGGGCCGCGGGCGACTCACGGCCGAGCCTCGCCAGCACCGGCACGAGCGGACGGACCGCGTTCCTCGGCGGCGCGGCGGTGCTCGCCGTCGCGGCGGGCACGGCCATCGTGATCCGCGCGCGCCGCGCCTGAGCGCGTTGTCCGACCTGCGGTGTCGGTGTCGTGTCGGCACCGCGCAGGAGCGATGTCGGGGGCTGTCGGCCGGATGTCGGTGGTTCGTCGGCGGCACCCGGCACCTTTCGGGAGGTGGCCGGCCGGAAAAGAACCGGTCGGCCCGATCCCGAAGGAGCCACCATGCACACCCCTGTCACGATCATCGGCGCCGGGCTCGGCGGACTCACACTGGCCCGCGTCCTGCACGTCCACGCGATCCCGGTCACCGTCTACGAGGCCGACTCCTCGCCTTCGGCGCGCGCCCAGGGCGGGCTGCTGGACATCCACGACTACAACGGGCAGCTCGCGGTCGAGGCGGCCGGGCTGACGGACGAGTTCCGGGCCATTGTTCTCGATGGCCGTCAGGCACTGCGGGTACTCGACCGGGACGGCACGGTCCGGCTCGACCAGGCCGACGACGGCACCGGTGGACGGCCGGAGGTTCAGCGCGGCGACCTGCGGCAGATCCTGCTCGACTCGCTCCCGGCCGGCACCGTGCGGTGGGGACACAAGGTCGGCCGGGCCCGTTCCCTCGGCGACGGCCGGCACGAGGTGACGTTCGCCGACGGTGGCGCCGTCGTCACCCGCCTGCTGGTCGGGGCGGACGGCGCGTGGTCACGTGTCCGGCCGCTGCTGTCCTCCGCCACACCCGAGTACGTCGGCAAGTCGGTGGTCGAGACCTACCTGTTCGACACCGGCACACGACACCCGGTGGCCGCGAAGACGGTCGGTGGCGGAATGCTGATCGCTCCCGCACCGGGCAAGGAGATCTTCGCCCACCGGGAGAAGGGCGACACCCTGCACGCCTACGTGGGGCTGAACCGGCCGCTGGACTGGTTCGCCGGGATCGACTTCACCGACGGCGCCGCGGCAGGCGCACGCATCGCCCAGGAATTCGACGGCTGGGCGACGGAGCTCACCGCGCTGATCACCGACAGCGATGTCGCGCCGGCCCTGCGCCCCCTCTACGCGCTGCCGACCGGACACCGGTGGGAGCGGGTACCGGGGGTGACCCTGCTGGGCGATGCCGCCCACCTCGCCGCTCCCAACGGCGAGGGCGCCAACCTCGCGATGCTCGACGGCGCGGAACTCGGTGCGGCCCTCGCCGCGCACCCCGGTGACGTCGAGGCGGCACTGAGCGAGTACGAGCGGGCCATGTTCCCCCGCAGCGCCGAGGCGGCGAGCGACGACATGATCGACATGAACTCCCCCGACCACACGGCCCAGGGCCTGATCGACCTGGTCACCGACAACGGCCGGTGATGCGATCGCACCCGGGACGCGGCCGTCGCCGCGGTTTGCCACGCACTCGGTAGTGGACCTATCGTTGAGTACTCACCGAATAGTCAACGTGATCTCAACGTGTGAAGGACATCATGGACCGCTCGCGGAAGGCGGACGACCTCGCGCTCGCTCTGGAGCTGACCCGCGCCGCCTCGGGACTGCGGCGGCGGCTCGACGTACAGGGGCTCTCCTTTCGGGAGTTCGCCGTCCTGCACCACCTGGCGCGCTCTCCCGAACGGCGGCTGCGCCGGCTCGACCTCGTCGAGCTGCTCGGCATCACCCCGTCCGGCGTGGCCCGGCTCCTCGCGCCGCTGGAGAGGCAGGGGTACGTCGACCGCTGCCCCGACCCGCGCGACGCCCGACGCGCGCTGGTCACCCTGACCGGCGCGGGGGCCGCACTGGCCGGGGAGGCGACGGCCGTCGCCGCCGACAAGGCCTCGGCGCTGCTGGGCCGGGCGCTCGGCCCCGTGGACCGCGAGGCCTTCGCCACCCTGCTCCACCGGTTCACGGAGCTGATGTGATCCATGTCTGTCAGGAACCGCCAGTGGGTGCTGGCCCGCCGCCCCCGGGGCGACCTCGACCCGTCCCGTCCCGACTGCTTCGAGCTGCGCGTCGCGCAGGCGCCCGAACCAGGGCCGGACCAGGTCCTCGTCCGCGTCGACTGGCTGAGTATCGACCCCACTCAGCGGGGGTGGCTGAACGCCGGCCCCAACTACCGTGCGCCGGTGGGACTGGGAGAGGTGATGCGAGGCGGCGGCGTCGGCGAGGTGGTGGTCTCGAACGTCCCCGCGCTCCCGATCGGCACGCACGTGTACGGCGAACTCGGCTGGCAGGACTACGCCGTCGGCGGGCCCGACGGCCTGTACGGCATCCACCCCGTTCCGCCCGGCGTCGAACCGCGCAGCATGCTGGGCCTGTTCGGCGCCACCGGCCTGACCGCCTACTTCGGGATGACCGACGTGGGCCGCCCCGGACCGGGTGAGACCGTCGTCGTCTCGGCTGCCGCGGGCGCCACCGGGGCGATCGCCGCCCAGATCGCGAAGGCGCGCGGCGCACGCGTGATCGGCATCGCGGGCGGCGGACGCAAGTGCCGCTGGGCGGTCGAGACCGCCGGCCTGGACGCGTGCATCGACCACACCCGCGACGACGTCCCGGCCGAACTGGCCCAGCTCGCCCCCGACGGCGTCGACGTGTACTTCGACAACGTAGGCGGTGATCTCCTGGAGGCGGTCCTGGACCGCCTCGCCCTGCACGCCCGCATCGTGGTGTGCGGCGGCGTGGCCTCCGGCTACCGTGGCGAGTCGCCCGCGACCGGCCCCCGCAACTACCTCCAGCTCGGCCTGCGCCGGGCCCGCATGGAGGGCTTCGTCTTCCTCGACCACGTCGAGCGCTTCCCCGAGGCGTTCGGCGCGCTCGCCACCTGGTCCGCGAAGGGCGACATCGTCCTGGAGGAGTCCGTGGCGGAGGGCCTCGCCCAGGCTCCCGCCGCCCTCGCCGGGCTCTTCCGGGGCCACAACCTGGGCAAGCAGCTCGTCCGCGTGCGCGGGTGACCGGCACCTGGACGGTGGGGCGGGCCTGGTGTGGGGAACCGACGGCCACCGCGGGTGGCCGTCGGCTCCTCGGACCGGGGCGCCGGCGCCCCTGAGGTCAGGTCAGTTCGCGTTCACCAGGTCGTGTGCCGGTACGGTCACGGTCCGGGCGTCCGGCTTGCCGCCGAGCACGATCTTCCGCAGCGCACTGTTGTTGTCGAGGCTGGTCTCCTTGAGCCGCTTCTCGGGGTTGGCCAGTACCTGGATGTAGTACGTGCCGTTGGGCACGTCCGTGATGTCGAAGGACTGGCCCGGCAGGTCCTGGGAGTAGGTGTCGCCGGAACCGACGTCGAGGACCTCGCGGACGGAGATGGAGTTCTCCTCGCCGCAGGCGGTGGCCAGATCGGTGTTGAACGGGTGCCAGTTGGCGTTCTTCACCGTGTAGTCGATCGCGTCGGTGTTGGCCAGGCAGAATGCCTCCTTGCCGCTGCGCACGGCCTCCTTCTTGTCCGCCTTCAGCAGCCGGTAGCTGGCGAAGTCGGTGAAGTGCCAGTGCACGTGCCCCGGACGCGGGTCCCACTCCATGGTGCCCGTCGGGGCGTAGCCGACCTGCTTGCCCTTGGCGTCGTAGAAGTACTGGTAGGCGTCCATCTTGTCCTTGCCCGGGGACCGGAAGCCGTCCACCACCAGTTGCGCCGGACCGGCGTTCCACACGTTGGCGCTGAAGGCCAGGTAGTCCTTGCCGCGGACGTCCTCCTCCCCGTCGCTGACGACGATGCCGTAGGCCGGCAGCGAGCGCAGGTCGGGCTTGGGGACGTCCGGGACGGCGGGCTCGCCCGCGGGTCGCGCGGCCAGCGGCTGAAGTGCCGGGGCCTTGCGCGAGCCGTCGGTCTGGCCTCCCTTGTCGCCGACCGGCGCGGACCGCGCGGCCTGCTGCTTCTTCAGCGCCCACGGCAGGGCGGGCGGTGCCGCCCTGAGCGGTCCGTGGCCCACGTTGTACGAGGCACCCGCCCCGCTCGTGACGGGTGCGGCGGCCTGGGCGGGGGTCGGGGCGTGCCCCGGCCCGTGGCCCGCGTGGGCGGCCGGAGCCTGGTGGGCGGCCCCGTGACCGGCGTGCTCGCCCGCCGTCGCGGACCGGGACGCGGCCGACCCGGCGGCACCCTGGTCGTCCTCGTAACTCCGCTCCACCACGGTCACCTTGACGGTGGCGGGCTTGTTCGCGATGCCGAAGAGGTCACGGTACTTCTTGGCGACCCCGACCTTGGCGGTGTAGGTTCCGGCCGCCAGGGAGACGGGCTCGGTGTAGGAACCCGCGTAGGTGTTGGCCGCCCAGCCCTGCTCGACGCCCCACACCGAACCGAGGGTGAACGGGTTGGTGGAGCAGCTCTCCGGATACTTGGAGGTGGCGGGCGCGTCGGGGCGTACCCGGCCGCTGGCGTTGTTCGGGCAGAAGTCCTCGGTCCGGCCGAGGACCTTCTTGCCCGCCTTGTCGGTGACCGTGATCTCCGCGAAGCCGGGCAGCCCGGAGAAGTCCTTCACCGTGCCCTTGGGCAATACCTTGGCCTTGGCCTTGCCGCCCTCGTACACGGTCTGGGTGATGATCACCGGGTCCTTGTAGGACTTCCGGGTCACCTTCAGCTCCAGCGGCCTGCCCTCCGCGGTGAGGTAGGTGCCGAGGTCCAGGTAGACGCCAGGATCCTCCTTCCAGGAGGTGAGCGTGAGTGAGGTGGTCGCGGCGATGAGGCTCAGCTTGGGTCCTGTCGCCGCTTTCGCCGGCTCCGCGGTGGCGGCCACGAGCCCCGCGGTCACGGCCATGGCGGCGACCGCCGTGGTAGCTGTGAGCAGCGGACGTCGCAGCCGGGTGGTGCGCGTTCTGGTCATCGATCCCTCGTCCTTCAGGTGCTGGGGGGTGCGGTGGGAAGGAAGCAGGCGGCACATGCTGTGCCCGCGCTGTGAGAGGGAGAGGTCGGATGCCCGGTTGTCCAGAAGGTGGGAAACGGTGGGAGGTTGGCCGGATCGCGGTGCCTTCGTCGCGCCCTGCTAGGGTGCGCGGATGTCTTCGATCAGGCAGGTACAGGTCACCTTCGACTGCGCCGAACCCGAGCGTGTCGCCCGCTTCTGGTGTGAGGTGCTGGGGTACGTCGCACCGTCGCCGCCGGAGGGGTTCGGCACGTGGGACGACTACAACGCTTCGCTGCCTCCCGAGGACCGGGACGCGTGGTTCGCGTGCGGTGACCCCTCTGGTGTGGGCCCGCGGCTGTTCTTCCAGCGCGTTCCCGAAGGCAAGGTGGTCAAGAACCGGGTGCACCTCGACGTGCGGGTGGGGACCGGACTCGTGGGCGAGGAGCGTCTCGCCACGCTTCAGGACGAGTGCACGCGGCTGGTGGCCCTCGGCGCGGTGCGCGAGCGTGTCCTGCTCGCCGATGAGGAGAACGAGTCGTGCATCGTGATGCGGGACGTGGAGGGCAACGAGTTCTGTCTCGACTGAGGCATGCCGCGCGTCGTTGGCGCAATTGCAGCTTGCCGGTTGCCGGTTGCAGCGCTAGCGACTGAGCGACAGTTCCGCGAGACCCTGCCAACCCGTCCGGGCGAGGCCGACCACGTGCAGGGTGTTGACCGCCGTGGTGATCGGCAGGGCGGCGGCGGTACGGCGGGCGATGTCGGCGGCGGCGTGCGGTGCCGCGTCCAGGGCCACGGTGACGTGTACCTGGGGGCGGGGGCCGAACCGGCCGCCGTAGGGCACCTGCGCCGGAAATGCCGTACGAACGGCGTCGGCCACCCGGCTCAGTCCGGGCACCGGGACGCCGACGAACCCGCCGGTTCGTTCGACCGTGGCCAGCCTGACGGGGACCGGGCCGAGCGGTAGGGCGGCCCGCAGCCGGTCCAGCTCCGGCGCTCCCACCTCGTGGGCGGGCAGCCAGGGATAGAGCAGGGCGGCGTGTGCGGGCAAGCCCGGTCGCACCGCCGACCCGTCCACCGAGGCGGCCGACTCCAGCAGCGGCTCGGCGTCCGGCAACAGCGCCAGGACGGCCGTCGTTCCCGTCCGGTCCACCTCGTTCCTCCCCGCACCTCGTCGGCCCCCGGTGGCTGTGCCGTCGGTTACGGCACCGTGTAGCCGGCGGCGCGGAACAGTTCGTACCACTCGGGCCGGGTGAGCGGGAGGTCCGAGCCGAGCGCGGCCGCCTCGACGCGCTCCGGCGTGGTGGTGCCGAGCACGACCTGCATCCGCGCGGGGTGGCGGGTGATCCAGGCGACGGCGATCGCCTCGGCCGGCACGCCGTACTTCTCGCTCAGCCGGTCGACCACCGCGTTCAGCTCGGGGTAGCGGGGCGAGCCGAGGAACGGGCCGTCGAAGAACCCGGCCTGGAACGGCGACCACGCCTGGACGGTGATGTCGTGCAGTCGGCAGTAGTCGACGATTCCGTCGTCGCGCACGACCGACTGGTCGAGACCCTGCATGTTCGCGGCGATGCCCTGGGCGATCATCGGTGCGTGCGTGATCGAGAGCTGGAGCTGGTTCGCGACGATCGGCTGCGTCACGTACTTGCGCAACAGGTCGAGCTGGCGCGGCGTCTGGTTGGAGACGCCGAAGGCGCGCACCTTGCCCGCCGCGGACAACTCGTCGAAGGCGCGGGCCACTTCCTCCGGTTCGACGAGCGCGTCGGGACGGTGCAGCAGCAGGATGTCGAGGTAGTCCGTGCCCAGTGCCTCCAGCGAGCCGTTCACCGACTCCACGAGGTGCTGGTGGGAGAAGTCGAAGTACGGGCCGTCCTTGACGATGCCGGCCTTGGTCTGGATGACGAACTGCTCGCGCTCCGAGGAGCCGAGTTTCATGGCCTGCGCGAAACGGCGCTCGCAGCCGTGACTGCCCGAGCCGTACACGTCCGCGTGGTCGAGGAAGGTGATGCCGGCGTCGCGTGCGGTGTGCACGAGTGTGCGCACTTCGTCGTCGTTCATGTCCTGGATGCGCATCAGGCCGAGGACGACGTTGGGCACGACCATGTCCGTGCCGGGCAGGGTGAAGGTCTTCATGCGGCTCTTTCGCTGTGGCTCGGAGGGATCAACGGATCAGGAGACGGATCGGACGGAGGCCGGTCAGGTGGACAGGAGCGCGACCTGGTCGGCGGTGAGTTCGAGGTCTGCCGCCGCGGCGGAGTCGCGGATGCTCGCGGGGCGCGAGGCGCCGGGGATCGGGATCACCACCGGTGCGAGCGCGAGCTGCCAGGCGAGCGCGACCCGGTGGACACTGGTGCCGGTCTCGTCGGCGACCTGCTGGAACACGCCGTGTCGTGCTGCCAGGTCCTTGGCGTTGGCGATGCCGCCGAGCGGGCTCCACGGCAGGAACGCGATACCGAGCCCGGCGCAGTGTTCGAGTTCGGACCGGCTGGAGCGGAACGCGGGCGAGAACTGGTTCTGCACCGACACGAGCCGCCCGCCGAGGACTTGGCGGGCCTCGTCGATCTGCGCGATGCCGGCGTTCGAGATCCCGGCCATCCGGATGACGCCCTCGTCGAGCAGCTCACGGAGGGCACCGACCGAGTCGGCGTACGGGACGGCGGGGTCGGGGCGGTGGAACTGGTAGAGGCCGATCGCGTCGACGCCGAGCCGACGGGCGGACTCCCTGGCCGCGCGCTTGAGGTACTCGGGGTCCCCGTTGCGCGTCCACGTGCCGTCACCGGGACGCAGGTGGCCGCCCTTGGTGGCGACGAGGACGTCGGCGGCGCCCGCACCGT
The DNA here is from genome assembly GCF_003369795.1 of Streptomyces sp. CB09001. Lineage (NCBI taxonomy): Bacteria > Bacillati > Actinomycetota > Actinomycetes > Kitasatosporales > Streptomycetaceae > Streptomyces > Streptomyces sp. CB09001. The sequence continues at coordinate 7,442,099 of NZ_CP026730.1, read as the reverse complement.
ACGCGCGCAGCGCGCGGGCGACGAGTTCCTCGTTGTGGCCCACCTCGTTCGCGTCGCGGTGGTAGGAGTCGGCCGTGTCGATGAGGGTGACGCCGGCGTCGAGCGCGGCGTGGATGGTGGCGATCGACCGCTCCGGGTCCGGGCGGCCTTCGATCGACATCGGCATCCCGCCGAGACCGATCGCGGAGACGGCCCGGTCGCCGATGGTGCGCTGCTGCATGGATCTCCTCGTCCTGGACGCTCTCGTGAGCGCGGGTGCCGCGCGAGTCCCCCGCGCTCACTCTAGGAACCGCTGATCCAGAAATCCAACAGCTCTGGTTTCTTGGATTCAGAAGTACGGGACGTGAATGGGGGGCACGTCTCACCCTCTCCCACTCCCGCTCCGGAAACCCGGATGCGGGGCCGGCGCGGCCACCCCTAGGCTGCGGCCACGGGACGGGCGAAACCACGTCATGAAATCGGGGTTGCACGGCGTATGACCAGTCAACTGTTCGCGATCTGCTTCAACACCTCCGTGCCCTTGGACCTGGCGCGATTCTGGTCCGGGGTCCTGGGCTGGGAGCTGTCCGGCGGCGCGGACGACGACCTCGCGGTCCTGCCTCCTGACGGCGCCGGGTACCGCATTCGGTTCCTGCCGAGCCCGGAGCCGAAGACCGGACAGAACCGGGCACACTTCGACCTCACGAGCGCGTCCCCGGAGGACCAGCGGGCGACGGTGGCCAGGGCGCTGCGACTGGGCGGAAAACACATCGACGTGGGCCAGCTCCCGGAGGAGGGGCACGTGGTGCTCGCCGACCCGGACGGGAACGAGTTCTGCGTCATCGAGGCGGGCAACAACTTCCTCGCCGGCACCGGCGCCGTCGGAGCGCTGGCCTGCGACGGCACCCAGGAGGTCGGCTACTTCTGGAGTGCGGCCCTGGGCTGGCCGCTGGTGTGGGACCAGGACCAGGAGACCGCGATCCAGTCCCCGGCCGGCGGCACGAAGATCACCTGGGGCGGTCCCCCGGTGGCGCCGAAGTCCGGCGCCAACCGGCTCCACCTCGAGCTCGCGCTGCCCGCCGACGCCGACTTCGAGGCGGAGACCGCCCGCCTGCTCTCGCTCGGCGCGACGCGCTCCGCCGCCGATGAGGGGGCTGGCGGCCGGGCGTTCCTGCTCGACCCGGACGGCAACGAGTTCACGGTGACACACGTCGGCTGAAAACCCGGTGCCCAGCATCCCACGGCGCGGACGGCTTGGCACCGCCGTCCGTCGTCCGCCGTCGCCCGCCTACTGCGCCCCTGACCGCCGGTCGGCGGCCAGGATCGCCCAGACCTGCTTGTCGTGGCGCACACCCTCGTACGGCCACGCCTCGCGTCGCACTCCTTCGAGTGTCATGCCGAGTCTCTCGGCCACCGCGGCACTGCGGTCGTTGTCCGCCCGGCAGTGCCATTCGGCCCGGTGCAGCCCTCGAACCGTGAAGGCCCAGTCCAGCAGCAGTCCGCAGGCCCGCGTGATCAGCCCCCGGCCCTCGGCCGACGGCTCCAGCCAGCAGCCGATCTCGCAGTTGCCGAAGGCCGCGTCGAACTGGGTGAACATCACGCCTCCGACCAGTACTTCCTCGCTCCACAGGCCGTACAGACGGGCGCCGTCGGCGGCCTGGCGTGCGGCATACCGCTCGAGGGTGGCCCGCGCTCCGTCGGTGTCGCGGGTGACGAAGCCGGGCCCGACCCAGGGGCGGATGTGCTCACGAGCCCGGTCCAGATGCCCCGCGAACTCCTCGGCCTGCCACACCTCCAGCGGACCGAGTCGAGCAGCGCCACCCAGCGACACCGAGAACATGAGAGTCTCCCCGTTTGCACAACAACTGTTATGACAATGTACCGTGGCGGCATGCCACGCACCAAGGGAGATCACGAGGCCCGGCGGCAGGACGTCTCCGCGGCGGTCTGGCAGGTCATGGCCACCCGCGGCTTCGCGGGCCTGACCCTGCGTGCCGTGGCCGCCGAACTCGGCGCGACCACGGGCCTGCTCACCCACTACTTCCCCACCAAGCGCGCCCTGGTCGCCTACGCCCTCGACCTGCTCGAACAGCGCACCCTCTCCCGCCCCCGCCGCGGCGGGGGCCGGGGCCCGGCCACCCTCAGGGACGCCCTGCTGGACATCCTGCCGCTGACCCCCGAGGCCACGGACAGCAACCGCGTCTGGGTCTCCTCCTGGGACGCCGCGCTCTCCGACCCGGCCCTGAGCACCGACTACGCCCGCAAGTACGCCGAGGGCCGTGAAAGGCTGCGCGCCCGGGTGGTCGCGGCGCAGGAACGCGGCGAACTGGCCCCGGGCGACCCCGCGCAGGTCGCGGCCGCCGCGCAGTCGTTCGTGCTCGGGCTGGTGGTCCAAGCCCTGTTCGACCCGGTGACGTTCACGCCGCGGCGGCAGGTCGAGCTGCTGGACGACTACCTGGCCGCCCTGGCCGCCGGGGCGGGGTAGTTCACTCGCTCGGTCGCGCCGCGCAGGCGAGGTCCCGCGCGGGGCGTTCTCCGGTGGTGAGGAACCTCGTCGCCGCATCGTTGGCGCAGGTGTTGCGACCGTACGGATAGACACCGTGGCCGCCCTGGTCGGCGGTCACCATCGTGGCCCGCCCGCCGAAGGCGCGCCGCAGTTCCCTGGCGCCGGCCAGCGGCGTGCCCGGGTCGCGTTCGTTCTGCAGCACCGGCCCGCGCCGCCACGGGTGCTGATGCTGACCACCTTCGACTCCGACGACCTCGTGCTCGGGGCGCTGCGTGCCGGGGCGCTCGGCTTCGTCCTCAAGGACACCCCTCCACCGCGCATCCTCGACGCGGTGCGGACCGTCGCGGACGGCCATCCGGCGCTGTCCCCGGCGGCAACGGCGCGAGTGATCGCCGCGGCCACGGGCCCGGACTCCTCACACAGCCGGGACCGCACCCGCGAGGGCGCGCGCGAACGGCTGTCCGTGCTGACGGAACGGGAGTGGGAGACCGCCCGGGCCGTCGCGGACGGGCTGGGCAACCCGGAGATCGCCGAGCGGCTGCGCATCACCGTCGCGACGGTCAAGGGGCACACCGGCAGTCTGTTCGCCAAGCTGGGGGTCGAGAACCGGGTCCAGATCGCGCTCCTGGTCCGCGACGCGGGTTACTCGACCCGTTGGCGTGCTACTGATCGCCCTTCAGACAGCGGGTGATCATGGGGACCGGCTCCGGCTCCTGTCCGGCCCGCCGCCGGTCAGCCGGAGAGGCCGGTAGTCAGGCGGTCAGGTGGTCAGGTGGTCAGGTGGTCACCGGGGATGCCGGACTTCTCGGGCCGGTAGTAGTCCCTGATGCCGTCCGCCCAGGTGGCCGCCCGGATCCGGTCGCCGTCGTCCGGCTCGAAGGCGTCGAACAGCGTCTCGATGTTGCGCCGTTCGAAACCGATGGCGATCATCAGCGCGACGAACTCGGGACGTGCGACGAGGCCGTCGCCCTCCGGGTCCCCCATCGCGGCCAGCGCCTCGGCGAACTCGTCCACGGCGGTGTCGAAGCGCTGCGGGTCCAGGACGACGGAGGTGAACTCCTCGGGACTGATCCGCCCGTCGCCGTTGGCGTCCAACTCGGTCCGGAGCGTGTCCCAGTAGCCGCCGAAGGACGCGGTGAGCCGCTCCTTCACCGCGTCGCGGGCCGCCGGCACGGCCGCCGTGACGCGGTCGCCCATGAGGTCGAAATCGGCCTGCTCCAGGTAGCCGTTCCCGTCGGCGTCGAAGAGGGAGAAGACCAACTGGACGCGATCCGTCGCCTCGCTGGTGGGCGTCATGGTGCACCTCGGACTTTCGGATGGACGGCTTGCGGCGGAGTGCGCCGGCATCATCTCCGGCGGCTCGTCCACTATCGGTCCGCTGCCACCGCCGCGTCGGCGAAAGCGGCCGGGAGCACACGAACGGGCGGAAACCACGCGGCCGTTGCATGAAACGCCGTTGCCCTGGACGCGACTTCCGGTCCTCGTCGGTGACGAGCAGCCGAGCCGGGTTCGCCACCAGGCCGCGGCCGCGTCGCGCAGCACGGTGCCCGCACCGCTTGCGGGAAGCTGTGCGGGCACCGTGGTGAACGGCCGGTCGAGCTGTGTCAGCCGATGTGCCAGGAGAAGCTGCCGCCGTTGTTCGCCGCCACGGCGAACATCACGATCATGAGCAGGACGTCGACCACTCCGAGGCCGAGTGCCCACTTTGCCATGGTGGATCCGGTCTGCCGCAGCGCCACGGCACCGAAGACGATCGCGAGCGGGCCCAGGACGATGGGCAGGACGAAAAGCCCGACGATGCCGCAGACCAGTCCGGCGATCGCCAGTCCGCTGGTCCTGCCGCCCTTTCGGGTTCCTGTTCTGCTGTAGGTCGCCATGCTTTCTCCCGGACTGTCGTGGATCAGTGGGTATCTCCCTGCGTAACCTTCGAGTTGCCGCTCGGTGTCGATTCATACCTACGGATCGTCACTGCGAGGCCGCCCGGAGCGCAGCACGCTGGACCTCTGCGACTTCACATCTCCGGTGCCGTCCCGGTCAGTTCGGCGGCGATGCCGTCCAGCAGGGTGTCCAGGACCACGGGGTAGGCGCTGTGCGGCATGCGGGCCGCGAGCCGGCCGGCGGTCGCGGCGATGTTCGGGTGGGTCGCGGCGGGCAGCCGGGCATAGGTGGTTCCCCACATGTCCTCGTCGGCCCTGCGGGCTTCTTCCGGAAGAACCAGTGAACCCGCGTCGAGCGCCGCGAAGGCGAGGACCAGGTCGATGAACGCGTGGTAAAAGCGGACCGTGGCCCGATCGGTCAGCCCGGCGCCCCGCAGGAGACCGAGGATCGCCTCGTCCACGGCGATCTCGCGCGGCCGTCCGCTCACCCGGCTGGCGGTGAGCACGGCCGCCTGGGGATGGGCGAGGTACGAGGAGTGCAGGGCGAGACCGAGGGAGCGGAGGTCCGCGCGCCAGTCGCCCCGCGCCGTCCACCCGTCCAGGGCCCGCCCCATCAGCTCGTTGCCCACGGCCCGTGCCAGGTCGTCCATGCCGGCGAAGTAGCGGTACAGGGTGCTCGGGTCCGCCCCCAGTGCCGCGCCCAGACGCCGGGCGGTCAGTCCGCCGGTGCCGTGCTCGCGCAGCATCCGCAGCGCGGTCCGCACGATCAGGCCCTCCGAGAGCACCGCGCCCTGCCGCGTCGGCCTGCGCCTGCGTCGCGCCTCCTCGGGCACCACCTTCTTCGGCATCCGCCCGCTCCCGTCCTTATGCCAACACGGTTGACCTTACAACGGCGGGTCCTGTTGCATCGGGGTCGCTCCGGAGGCAGCGGCCTCCCGCACGAAAGGTCTCTGTCATGCGCGTCCTCCTCGTCGGCGCGGGCGGTGTCGGCACGGCCGTCACCCGGATCGTGGCCCGCCGGAAGTTCCTGACCCACATGGTCGTGGCCGACTACGACCACTCCCGCGCGCGTGCGGCGGTCGACGCGCTGACGGGACGGGGTGAGCGGTTCAGTGCCCTTCGCCTCGACGCCTCCGACGAGGCCGCGGTGCGGACGGCGCTCGTGGAACACCGGTGCGACCTCCTGCTCAACGCGACCGATCCGCGGTTCGTGATGCCCCTGTTCCGGGCGGCCCTCGCCGCCGGGGTCCACTACCTGGACATGGCCATGTCGCTGTCCGCTCCGCACGTCTCCCGTCCGTACGAGGAGTGCGGGGTGAAGCTCGGCGACGCGCAGTTCGAACTGGCCGGGCGCTGGGCGGAGTCGGGGCGCATGGCTCTGGTGGGGATGGGGGTGGAGCCAGGTCTGTCCGACGTCTTCGCCCGGTACGCCGCGGACGAACTCTTCGACGAGATCGAGGAGATCGGCGTCCGCGACGGTGCCGACCTCACCGTGGAGGGCTACGAGTTCGCCCCCTCCTTCAGCATCTGGACCACGATCGAGGAGTGTCTGAACCCGCCGGTGGTCTATGAGAAGGATCGTGGCTGGTTCACCACCGCTCCCTTCAGTGAACCGGAGGTGTTCGACTTTCCCGACGGGATCGGGCCGGTGGAGTGCGTGAACGTGGAGCACGAGGAGGTGCTGCTGATCCCCCGCTGGCTGGACGCCCGGCGAGTCACCTTCAAGTACGGCCTCGGCGACGATTTCATCGCCCGGCTCAAGACCCTCCACGAGCTGGGGCTGGACTCGACAGCCAGGGTCACCGTGCCGGGCGAGGACGGACCGGTGCGGGTCTCCCCGCGTGACGTGGTCGCCGCCTGCCTTCCCGACCCCGCGACCCTGGGCGAGAGGATGACCGGGAAGACCTGCGCGGGCACCTGGGTCAGGGGCACCAAGGACGGCGAGGCCCGCGAGGTCTACCTGTACCACGTGGTCGACAATCAGTGGTCCATGCGCGAGTACGGGTCACAGGCCGTCGTCTGGCAGACGGCCGTCAACCCGGTCGTCGCCCTCGAACTGGTCTCCACCGGGGCCTGGTCCGGCGCAGGTGTCCTCGGTCCCGAGGCGCTGCCCGCCCGGCCGTTCCTCGACCTGCTCACCGAGTACGGGTCGCCCTGGGGACTGCGCGAACAGGGGTGAGCGGTATTGGTCACGGTGCCTAAGGCGGCCGGCGCGGGCGCGCTAGGCGCCCGACCGCTCCACCAGGCGGACGGTCACGGTGTCTCCTTCTTCCTTGCCGATCGCCTTGCGCACGTCCGCCCGCACGGGCAGTTTGTGCCTGCCGTCGCCCAGGGCCATGAAGGAACCCCGGAAGGGGTGACCGTCGATCGTGCCCCGGACCTTCACCAGGCCGCGGGTGCCGAAGTACTCGACCGACTCGGGCCAGACGACGTAGGTCCAGCCGCCCTTGGCCGGGCTCTTCAGCAAGGTTGCGGTGAACTGCCTGTCCATCGTCGACACCGCCCGTTCAGGAGCTTGCGACGACAATGAGGTCATTGACGTCCGGGGCACGTACGGCGAACATGTGCGGCACTCCGGGTCCCGTCCGCAGGACCTCCGCGTCCACGTCGACGCCGCGTGCGCGCAGGTCCGCGTGGTCGGCGTCGGCGTCCCGGGTGGCGAGCCGGATGCCGGCCGGGATCCCTTCGGGCACGAGGGCCACGGTCGTCGTCGCCCCTGGTGGGGCCACCTCGATCCAGCGTCCACCGCCGAACGGTACGTCCCGGCGCACTTCGAAGCCGAGCTCGCCCACATAGAACTCGGTTGCCTTGCGCTGGTCGGCGACGCGGATCCCGACCGTCGCCACGTGAGTGATGCGGGTGGTCCTGCTCATTTGCTGCCTCCACTGCCTCGGCCTTCGGTCACCAGGGAGGACGGAGGCGGGCGGGAAGACTCATCGGTGGCCCCGAGGACCGACGCCGGCCGACGAGACCTGGGCCGAGCGGTGCCCCGGCCCACCGAGACGGCGTCAGCGCGTGGCCAGCCGTTCGAGCAGGGCGGCACTCTCCGCCAGCAACGCCCGCTCCCTGTCCGTGAGTTCTTCCTCGATGGCCCGCGCGAGCCAGCCGACCCTGCGGCCACGCTCCGCCTCCAGCGCGGTGCGGCCCGCCTCCGACAGCTCGACCAGCGCCTTGCGGCCGTCCGTGGGGTGCGCCCGTCGGGTGACCAGGTTCTGTTCCAGTAGAAGGCCCACTGCCCGCGCCATCGACTGGGGACGTACGCGCTGATCGGCGGCGAGTTCACTGGTGGTCATGGCGCCGTCGCGGTCGAGGGCGCCGAGCACGGCGACCTGGCCCAACGGGATGCGGTCCTCGTGCTTGACGCGTCGGGTGAGCTTGCTCATCGCGGTGCGCAGTTCGGCGGCGACGGCGGCGGCTTCCGGGGAGGGCATGGGGCATTTTACCCCCGCTGACCAGCAAAGCTGTTCACCTGGCCTGCACAGCCCGTCCGCACAGCACATCCGCACAGCGCATCTGCACAGGCCAGGCTCTACAGCAATGCTGCTCAGCCAAACTGAACAGCATTGCTGTAGAGTCTGGTCCTGCCGGGCTCCGCGCCAGCGTTGCCGCAGCGGGTCACGGCACCGACAACGGGAAGGAACTCCCATGTCCGCAACAGCAGTCGAACGCGCCGCGGCGATCGAGACCGTCACCGCCCGCCGGATCATCGACAGCCGCGGCAACCCCACGGTCGAGGTCGACGTCGTCCTGGAAGACGGGTCCCTGGGGCGGGCGGCCGTCCCGTCCGGCGCCTCCACCGGCGCCCGGGAGGCGGTGGAGCTGCGCGACGAAGACTCCGCCCGCTGGCACGGCAAGGGCGTCGACCGCGCGGTGGCTCATGTGAACGGGGAGATCGCGGCGTCCGTCCACGGCCGCGACGCGGCGGACCAGGCGGGTCTCGACGCCGCACTGATCGCCCTCGACGGCACCGCCACGAAGTCCCGGCTCGGCGCCAACGCGATCCTCGGCGTCTCCCTCGCCGCCGCCAAGGCCGCCGCGGCGTCCCGCCGCCAGCCCCTCTACCGATACCTGGGCGGCACCGACGCGCACCTTCTGCCGCTGCCGATGATGAACATCGTCAACGGCGGTGCCCACGCCGACAATCCGCTGGACTTCCAGGAGTTCATGATCGTGCCCGTGGGCGCGGACACGTTCGCCGAAGCCGTCCGCATGGGCAGCGAGGTCTTCCACACCCTGCGCCGCGATCTGCTGGCCGCCGGGCACTCCACCGGCGTGGGCGACGAGGGCGGCTTCGCGCCCGCACTGCGCACCGCCGAGGAGGCCCTCGACTTCGTGGTGACCGCCATCGAGCGCACCGGGTACCGCGCCGGCCCGGACATCGGCCTGGTCATGGACCCGGCGTCGTCGGAGTTCTTCCGCGACGGCGTGTACGACTACGCGGGCGAGGGAGTGCGTCGGACCCCCGCCGAGCACGCCGACTACCTGGCCGAGCTCATCGACGCCTACCCGGTCGTCTCCGTCGAGGACCCGATGGCGGAGGACGACCTGGACGGCTGGCGCATGCTGACCGGGCGCGTCGGCGACCGCTGCCAGCTCACCGGCGACGACGTGTTCTGCACCAACGAGACGCTCGTGCGCGAGGGCATCCGTACCGGCGTCGGCAACTCGGTCCTGGTCAAGGTCAATCAGATCGGAACCCTGACCGAGGCACTGGCGACCGTGGCCACGGCGCACGAAGCGGGCTGGACCGTCGTCATGTCGCACCGCTCCGGCGAGACGGAGGACACCACCATCGCGGATCTCGCGGTGGCGACCGGCTGCGGTCAGATCAAGACCGGCTCGCTCTCCCGCTCCGACCGCACGGCGAAGTACAACCAGCTCATCCGGATCGAGGAGGAACTGGGCGACTCGGCACGGTTCGCGGGCAGTTCCGCACTGCGCCGGATCTGAGCCGCGACCGGAGCGGGCCGCCGCGGCGCCCCGGAGGCGCGGTGACCGGGCTGCTCATCACCGGCAGGTGGGCCGTCCGCCGTGACGGCCCAGCGCGCCGAGCAGGGGCTTTCGACGGTGTGGAGATCCAGGCCGCGCGGGCACGAGCGCCCGCAGCCTCTCTCCGCGGGTCAGCAGGCGGGCCGATGGACGGGGTCACCGAGGCGGCGCACACGGCCGTCAGCAACCGCACGGCCGCGGCAACTCCGTCACCCGGGGCCGTAGTAGAGCCGGAGGAACTCCTCCATCGCCGAGTCGACTCCGGCACGGTCACCCGTGGCGAGCAGGTCGAGCAGCAGGCCGCGGACGGTCGCGAGCCCCAGCCTGGCGCGGTCGCGGGCCTCGTCCGGCGACGCACCGGCCTCGACCTCGGCACGCACGAGCGGCTCCAGCCAGTCCCCCACGAGCCCTTCGAGGATCGGGGCGGCCTCGGGGCGGCCGCGCAGCGCCTGCCCGCAGATCTCGAAGAACAGCCGCTCCTGACCGGCCACTTCGGGATCCGTCAACCGCCGCCACAGCTGCCGCGCGGTGTCGGCGGGCGAGCGACCGGGCTCGGCGCGAAGCCGTGCCAGCAACGCGCGCTGGCGTCGCTCCGACGCCCGGACGATCTCGACGAGCAGCTGCTCCCTGGATCCGAAGTAGTGGATCAGCATGCGATGACTGACGCCGATCGCGGCACCCAGCCGGCGCAGGCTGAGGTCGGCGATGCCGTGCGCCGCGACGTGGTCGACGGCGGCCTCCACCAACCGCGCGCGCCGGTCTCCCGGCGTCCCTCGGGCGGTGCCCGACGCCGGCTGCGGATCGTCCCGTGTCATGGACAGCGAGTGTACCAAGTGGTACATCTCGTGTGTACCGTGTGGTACATGAAGCCTGTCACCGTGTCCATCGCCGTGCCCCAGACGCCCGAGCAGGTCTACGACTTCCTCGACGTCATGGCGCACCACGAGCGATTCACGCATCACTACCTCTCCGACTGGCGCTGCAGCGGCCCCGCCCGCGGCATCGGCTCGCGCGCCGCCGTCACCGCCACGCTGGGCGGCAGGACGACCGACGTCGACATCGAGGTCGTCGAGGCCGAGGCGCCACGACGCATCGTGGAACGGAACATCAGCGCCGCGGGCCGGCGCGTGGCCCACGGAACCTACGACGTCGAAGCGCTGCCAACCGGCGGGGCCCGCGTCTCGTTCACCTACGCCTGGGTACGCGCCCCGCTCACCGACCGGCTGCTCGGTCCCGTCGTACGGGTGACGATGCGGCGCGCCAACCGCACGGTCATGCGGCGCCTGGCCGAGGAGCTGGCCCACCACGTGTCCGCCACCGGCACCTGACGGCAGCGGGGGCCGACTGCGCCTCACGGGCGGGGAGTTCGGCGTTCCGGCACCTGTCGCGCACCGGCGTACGGGTGTACGGTCTCGGGCCGATGGGCTTTGGGAGCGCTCCCATCGCATCGTGTCCGCTTCGTACGAGGAGGAACGCTTTGAAACGCCTTTTGGCCCTGCTCGCGACCGGCGTATCGATCGTCGGCCTGACAGCGCTCGCCGGCCCCCAGGCGCAGGCCGCCACCGGCTGCAAGGCCGAGTACACCATCACCAGCCAGTGGGAGGGCGGCTTCCAGGCCGGGGTGAAGGTCACCAACCTGGGTGATCCCGTCAACGGATGGACGCTCGGGTTCACGATGCCGGACGCCGGGCAGCGAGTCGTCCAGGGCTGGAACGCGGCCTGGTCGCAGTCGGGCGCCACGGTCACCGCCGACAGCGTCGACTGGAACCGCACCCTGTCCACGGGCGCGTCGGCCGACCTCGGGTTCGTGGGGTCCTTCACGGGGCCCAATCCCGCGCCCGCGTCCTTCACCCTCAATGGCGTGACCTGCGCCGGGTCCGTCACCGATCCGCCGACGGACCCGCCCGCGACCGGAACACCGGTCGGCGTCAACGGCCAGCTGCACGTCTGCGGTGTGCATCTGTGCAATCAGTACGACCGCCCGATTCAGCTCCGCGGCATGAGCACGCACGGCATCCAGTGGTTCGGCCCGTGCTACGGCGACACGTCCCTGGACGCCCTGGCGAAGGACTGGAAGTCGGACCTGCTCCGCATCGCCATGTACGTGCAGGAGGACGGCTACGAGACCGACCCGGCAGGCTTCACCAGCCGGGTGAACGGCCTGGTCGACATGGCCGAGGCCCGCGACATGTACGCGGTGATCGACTTCCACACGCTGACGCCGGGCGACCCGAACTACAACCTCGACCGCGCCAAGACGTTCTTCTCCTCCGTCGCCGCCCGCAACGCGGACAAGAAGAACGTGATCTACGAGATCGCCAACGAGCCCAACGGTGTGAGCTGGACGGCCATCAAGAGCTATGCCGAGCAGGTCATCCCGGTGATCCGGGCCGCCGACCCGGACGCCGTCGTCATCGTCGGCACCCGCGGCTGGTCCTCGCTGGGCGTCTCGGACGGCGCGAACGAGAGCGAGGTGGTCAACAACCCGGTGAACGCGACCAACATCATGTACGCGTTCCACTTCTACGCCGCCAGCCACAAGGACAACTACCGGGCGACGGTGAGCCGGGCGGCCTCCCGGCTCCCCCTGTTCGTCTCGGAGTTCGGCACGGTGAGCGCCACCGGCGGTGGTGCGGTGGACCGGTCGAGCAGCATCGCCTGGCTGGATCTGCTGGACCAGCTGAAGATCAGTTACGCGAACTGGACCTACTCCGACGCGGACGAGGGCAGCGCCGCCTTCAAACCGGGCACCTGTGAGGGCAGCGACTACAGCAGCAGCGGTGTGCTGACCGAGTCCGGGGCGCTGCTGAAGAGCCGTATCAGCACCGCGGACGACTTCCCGACGAGCTGACGCGGCGAGGCAGGAGGAGCAGACGCACGAGGGGGTGGGCCGCGGCTCCGGTTCCGCGGCTCACCGACCGCCCCCGAAGTGGTCCCGGAGTTCCTCGTCGCAGTCGTCCTCGGTACCGCCCTTGACCCGTGAGAACGTCAGCACCCCGCCGCCGCCCTCCCGCCTGGCCTTGGCCAGTTGCTTCTCCATGCCCGCGATGCGCTCCGCGCACACGGCGCGGACGGGCTCCTCGGGCCGGGGGGCCGGAGCCGAGGAGGCGTTCAGCACCGCGGTGACGACGAGGCCGACGGCACCTGTCACCGCCCACGCGGCAATCCACCTGCGGCGGCTCGTGCGCAACGGCTCGGACATCCGGGCATCGTACGTGCACGGCGCCCGGCCCCGCTCGGCCTCCTTGTCACCGACGGCCAGGAGCTGCCGACGGATTGACTGATTGGCGGCGCCGTCCCCTGGGCAGGGAGCCAATTGATGTCATGAGCACGACTCCTCTCCCCCACAAGGAGGTCGAGCATGCACGTCCGCACACTGACCGGATGTCTCGCGGCGGCGCTGATGTCGCTGCCACTGCTGGGCGGCCAGGCCGTGGCCGCGGGCTCACCGGCCGCAGCCCGGGTACTCACCTACGACGCAAGCGGCTCCGCGGAGTTCCGCTCCGCGGTGGACCAGGGCGCGGCCATCTGGAACGAGAGTGTCCAGGGTGCCGAGCTGCGTCCGGTTTCGGCCGGACAGCGGGCCGACATCCGGATCCTGGCCGACGACGGCTGGCCGCGCGCCCTCCCCACGTCCTTGGGCAAGGGCACCGTCTGGATCGGACGTCAGGCGGTGAACGAGGGCTACAACACGGTACGCATCTCGTCCCACGAACTCGGTCACATCCTGGGGCTGCCGGACCGCAAACCCGGGCCGTGCTCCAGTCTGATGTCGGGATCGAGCGCGGGCGTCCCGTGCACCAACCCGTACCCGAACGCCGCGGAGAAAGCGGAGGTCGAGGACAACTTCGCCGGTGCGGCCGGTTCGCCGTCGGCGGTCGCGGGACCGGTGCCCGTCCTCATCGAGGACTGAGTCTCGGCGACGATCAGCACGGTCAGCACATGGGCACGCGGACTTCCAGGTACCCCTCACCGTCCCCCGGTGGACGGGTCCAGGAGCGACTGGTGCAGGTGTGCAGCCTCCCGTGCACGAGCGCCTGCCTGGGCAGGTGGACGCCGAACTCCCGGCCCACCGCCGCCAGCAGCGCCCGTTCCGCGTCGTCGGCGCCGTCGCCCGGATCACCGAAGTACTGGTCCGGGCGCAGCGTCCTCGGTGTCTCCCCGCTCTCGGATCTCCCCCTCGGGCAGGCGGTCCGCCCACTCCCCGCTCCATTCGACCAGGAAGGGCCGCCAGTCGAACGCCGTCGTATCCGTCATGGGTCCAGGCTGCCATCACCCACTGACAGTGCCGTCCGGGTCGGGGAAGACTCGAAGGGCTTCACTCGGCGCCGGTCGACCGGCCGGACGCCGGTCACGAGATGGGAGAACGATCAATGAAGTTCACTCCGGTACGGAGCAGGGTGCGCAGGGCCGCGCTCGCGCTCTCGGCGGTCGCGGCCCTCGCCTTCGGCACGACCGCGACGGCCACCACGACCGGCGCGGCGGCGGCCCCCGCTCCCGCGAAACAGGGACCGACCTCGGTGGCCTACATCGAGGTGAACAACAACAGCATGCTCAACGCGGGCAAGTACACCCTCGCCGACGGCGGCGGCAACGTCTTCGACGTCGCCGTGATCTTCGCGGCGAACATCAACTACGACACGGGCACGAAGTCGGCGTACCTGCACTTCAACGAGAACGTGCAGCGCGTCCTCGACAACGCCGCCACACAGATACGGCCGTTGCAGCAGAAGGGCATCAAGGTCGTCCTCTCGGTACTCGGCAACCACCAGGGGGCGGGGTTCGCCAACTTCCCGTCCCAGCAGGCCGCTTCGGCCTTCGCCAAGCAACTCTCGGACGCGGTCGCCGAGTACGGGCTCGACGGCATCGACTTCGACGACGAGTACGCCGAGTACGGCAACAACGGCACCGCGCAGCCCAACGACAGCTCGTTCGTCCATCTGGTGACGGCCCTGCGAGCGAACATGCCCGACAAGATCATCAGCCTGTACAACATCGGCCCGGCCGCCTCGCGCCTCTCCTACGGCGGCGTGGACGTCTCCACCGACTTCGACTACGCCTGGAACCCGTACTACGGCACCTGGCAGGTGCCCGGGATCGCGCTGCCCAAGTCGAAGCTGTCACCGGCGGCCGTCGAGATCGGCCGGACCTCGCGGAGCACGTCCGCCGACCTCGCCCGGCGCACCGTCGACGAGGGATACGGCGTCTATCTGACGTACAACCTCGACGGCAGCGACCGCAGCGCCGACGTCTCCGCGTTCACCAGGGAGCTGTACGGCAGCGAGGCCGTCCACACGCCGTAGGGCGGCGCGCCGAGCCGCGACCGGACAACGATGTCATGGATACCCTGCGGCCCCCAGGGCGGCCGCAGGGTGGCGGGTCAGCGCAGTCCGGCGAAGAGGTCGTTCTCCGGTACGGCCGCGCCGGTGGTGTCCCGGACGCGTACGAAGGTCTCCATGCCCATCAGCTCGCCGAACCTCTCCTTGCCCATCCTGAGGAAGAAGATGTTCTCGCCCTGACTGGCGTGGGCGGCCAGCGCGTCGAACTTCTGGCCACTGAACGCGGTGGTGTCCACCCAGGTGGTGATCTCTTCGTCGGGGAGGCCGATCTCGGCCATCGCGGCGGCCTCGGCGGGGTCCGGCTCCGGCATGTCCTCGTTGAACTCACGCATGATCTCACCGAAACGCCCCATCATCGAGCGGGGCGCCGTCGTCCAGTACACCTTCGGTGTCAGCGTCGTCATCTCCAGTGCCGCCATGGTGATGCGGTGGGCCTGGATGTGGTCGGGGTGACCATAGAAGCCGTTCTCGTCGTAGGTGACGACCACGTCGGGCCGGTAGTGCCGCATGAGTTCCGCGAGGCGGGCGGCGCCTTCCTCCACCGGGGTACGCCAGAAGGAACCGGGGGCGTCGTTGCTCGGCCAGCCCATCATTCCGGAGTCGGCGTAGTCCAGCGTCTCCAGATCGCTGATCTTCAGGACGTCACGGCTCTCCTCGAGTTCCCGCCGGCGCATCAGGGCGACGGCCGCCGGATCGTGCCCGGGATCTCCCGGCTTGACGCCTCCCGGTCCGTCACCGCAACCGCCGTCGGTACACGTCACGAGCACCGTGCGGATGCCCTCCGCCGCGTACCGCGCCAGGACCCCGCCCGTGCCCGTGGCCTCGTCGTCGGGGTGGGCGTGCACGGCCATCAGCGTCAAGGGTCGGTCGGTCATGAAAAGGTCCTCCTGCTGGGATACGTCATGCTCCGGACGCGGCGGGCGCGGATGCGGCGCCGGTCCCTCCGCCGATGCAACAGCGTGTGACGGCTCCCCTGTTCCCGGCCCGCCGCCGCAGGTTACCGCCACGGGCCGTCGTCGGCCGGGCGGGCGGTGTTCAGCTCGGCGCCATCGGACGGTCGGCGCGGGTGAGCAGCATGCGCACTGATCGCCATCCGTCACCCGGTTCGTGGAGTCCAGATGAGCACAGAGGAACAGAGCAGTGGTCGCCGTCACCCGGACAGACGCGTGCTGTTGCGTGCGGCGGTGGCCGTACCGGCGGCCGGTGCCGCCGTCGCCGGTACGGCCACCGTCCCGGCACAGGCGGCCGACGCGGCCGGCTCGTCCGGCTCGTCCGGCGGCCGCTTCGATGCCGACAGTCCGCGCTTCGCCCTGGCGGTGCTGCCCGACACCCAGTACCTGTTCGACGCCGACAGCGCCGATCCGGCCCCGCTGCGGGCGACGTTCCGCCACCTCGTCACCGAGCGGGCCGCCGCCAACATCGCGTTCATGACGCACCTCGGCGACGTCACCGAGCACGGCACCGAGGCCGAGATCGACCTCGCGGCCGACACCTTCCGCGTCCTGCACGGCCGCGTCCCGTACAGCGTTCTGGCGGGCAACCACGACATCCGCTCGTCCACGGACGACCAGCGGGGCGACTCCGCCTACCTCTCCGCCTTCGGGCCGGACCGCTACCGGTCCATGCCGACGTTCGGCGGAGCCTCGCCCGACGGCTACAACAGCTACCACGCCCTGCGGGCCGGCGGGCGGCAGTGGCTCGTCCTCGCCCTGGACTGGCGAGTCTCCGACCAGGGGCTGGCGTGGGCGCAGGGTGTGCTCGACCGGCACCCGACCCTGCCGGCGGTGCTGACCACGCACGACATCGCCTGGTCCGGGGACGACGGCGAGGCCCGCCTGTCCGACCACGGCCAACGCCTGTGGGACGGCCTGATCAAGGGGAACGACCAGATCTTCCTGGCGCTGGGCGGGCACTACTGGCCGCCCGGCCGCACCGTACTGACCAACGACGCCGGGCACGACGTCCACGTCCACATCACCAACTACCAGGACCGCTACTACGGCGGCGCGGGCATGATCCGCACCTACGGCTTCGACCTGGTGCGCGGGGTCGTCGACGTGGAGACGTTCTCGCCCTGGTTCCTCGCCCGGGACCCCGCGGCGCGCTCCCCGCTGGCGGCCGAGACGCTGGAACTCACCGGCCCCACCGACCGGTTCACGCTCGACATCGACTTCGACGCACGGTTCTCCGGGTTCGCCCCCGTGCCCGCGCCGAAGCCCCGGCCGGCCCGGGCCGTGATGCCCCGCGGCACGCTCGCCTACTGGCGCTTCGACGGCTCCGGAACCGACGCGGCCCAGAAGCCGGGTGCGCCCCTGCCCGACGGCACCGTGGTCAGGGACCTCACCGGCCGGGGGAACGATCTGAGGGTGCGCAGGCTGCACGCCTCCGGCGCCGACGCGCTCACCTGGTCGCGGGAGCACCACCGCAGTCAGCCGGCGCACGCCAGCCTCCGCTTCGACGGCGGTCAGGGCCCCGACCGCGGTGCCATCCTCACCACCGCGGACGGGGCCGCCCTGAACAGCGAGAAGTTCCCGCGCGGATACACCATCGAGACCTTCGTCCGGCTGCCCGAGCCGTTCGAAGGCAACCACGACTGGATGGGCATCCTCAGCTGGGAGGGCCGCAACGGCGACGCGGGCAAGACGACCGGCTGGTCCCCGCTGGAGCCGACGTGCAGCCTCAACCTCTCCCCCGAGCGGTTCCTCCAGTTCGTGGTCTACCCGCACCGCCAGGACGCCGACCCCACCTCCTGGAGCCATGCGGTGCCGGTCGGGCGCTGGATGCACATCGCCGTCGTCAACGACGGCCGCCGCACGGTGATGTACGTGGACGGATCGAAGATCGCGCGCAATCCCGCCCAGCCGTCGACCGGCATAGCCACCCTCGGCAAGCCCTTCGTCCTGGGCGGCACGCAGTTCGACGAGCGGTTCGGGCAGGGCTTCTACGGCTGGCTGGGCGACACGCGGATCGTGGGGCGGCCGCTGCCGGTGCGGGAGTTCCTCACTCCCCTCGGCTGAGCTGCTCCACGGTGGCTCCGGTGGGGTCGTCCGGGCCCGGCGTGAGGGGCACGGGCCCCAGGGACTCGCCCTCCCAGAGCAGCGCCCGCCAGCCCTGACCGGGCGAACCGGAGAGGATGACGATTCCGGTGTTCGCCAGGGGGTGCCCGGCGGCGTGGTCGACGTCCACGTTGTCGGCCCGCGCCGCCACCCACATGCGGATGGCGGCGCCGTGGCTGACCATGGCCACGGTCGCCGCGCCGCCTTGGTGGGCCTCGGCCACGACGGCGTCGAAACGGGCCAGTGCCTCCACCCCGTTCTCGCCGCCGGGCATACGGAGCCGCACGTCACCCGCGGACCAGGCGAACGCGGTGTGCATGTAGGTGCGCGCCGCCTCGTCGTCGCCGCGCATCTCCAGGTCGCCGGCGGTCAGCTCCCGGATCCCGGCCCGGACCCGCACCTCCAGTCCGGTCGCCGAGGCCAGGGGCGCGGCGGTCAGCTGCGTGCGTACCAGCGTCGACGCGTACAGCGCGTCGATCTTCTCCGACGCCAGGGCGTCGGGCAGCGCCGCCGCCTGTTCCTGGCCGAGGGCGGTCAGGCCGGGGCCCGGCTCGGCCGTGTCCAGGAGGTGCTTGAGGTTGGACGGGGTCTGGCCGTGCCTGATGAGCAGGAGACGCATGCGACGGGGACTTTCTGCGGGACGACGGAACGACGGGGCGTCTCCACTCTGCCACGCGCCACGGGTGTCCCGGGTCTCACCAGTCGTGCACCGTGCCGTCCGAGAGTCGGTTCACGGGCAGGTAGGCGGGCTCGTAGGGGAAGCGGGCCGCGGCCTCGTCGTCGAGTTCGACGCCGAGGCCCGGGGCCTCGCCGGGGTGCAGGAGGCCGTCCTCGAAGCGGTAGGAGGTGCGGAACACCTCCAGGGTGTCCGGGGCGTGGCGCATGTACTCCTGGATGCCGAAGTTGTGCAGGGCGAGGTCGAGGTGGAGGGCGGCCGCCATGCCCACGGGCGAGATGTCGGTCGGACCGTGCATGCCGGACTTGATGCCGTACACGGCGGCCATGTCGAGCAGTTTGCGTACGGCGGTGATGCCGCCGGTGTGGGTCACCGCCGAGCGGACGTAGTCGATCAGCCGTTCCTGGAGCAGGGTGGTGTAGTCGTGGACGGAGTTGAAGACCTCCCCGATGGCCAGCGGCGTGGTGGTGTGCTCCCGGATCAGCCGCAGTGCCCCCTGGTCCTCGCCGGGGGTCGCGTCCTCCAGCCAGAAGAGGTCGTAGGGTTCGAGGTCCTTGCCGAGCCGCGCCGCCTGGATGGGTGTCATGCGGTGGTGGCCGTCGTGCAGCAGTGGGAGTTCGGGGCCGAAGGTGTGCCGTACGGCTTCGAACACCGTGGGCATGTGGCGCAGGTAGGCGCGCGTGTCCCAGGTCTCCTCGGTGGGGCGCGGGTGGGCGGTGCCGGTGCGGCGGGCGGGTTCGTAGTCGTAGCGGTCCCCGTCGCCGGCGGCGGAGGCGGCGACGCCGTACACGGAGTCGAGACCGGGGATGCCGCTCTGGATGCGGACGGCCCGGAAGCCGTCCGCCAGGTGTTCGCGCACCGAGTCGAGCAGTTCGGGTATGTCCCGGCCGGAGGCGTGGCCGTAGGCCAGGGCGCCCGTGCGGCAGGCGCCGCCGAGGAGTTGGTACACCGGCATGCCCGCCGCCTTGCCCTTGATGTCCCACAGCGCCATGTCCACGGCGGCGACGGCAGCCATGGTGACCGGGCCCCGGCGCCAGTACGCGCCCCGGTACAGGTACTGCCAGGTGTCCTCGACGGCGTGCGCGTCCCGCCCGAGCAGCAGCGGGGCCACGTGCTCGCGCAGGTATGCCTCGACGGCCAGTTCGCGCCCGTTGAGGGTGGCGTCGCCGAGGCCGGTGAGCCCGTCCTCGGTGGTGATGCGCAGGGTGACGAAGTTGCGTCCCGGGCTGGTGACGACGACGTCGGCGGCGGTGATCTTCACAGGGTCGTTCCTCCTCGGCGACGCGCGCCCGGTGGTCAGGCCCGTGCCGGGGTCACGCGGGGTCGACGCGGGAAACCGTACCTCCGATGGCGAGGACGTACAGCTCCCCTTCGCCGTCCTGGGCGAAGGACACGACCTCGCCGCCGTTCACCCCGAGGTCGTGCTCCGCGGTGACCCGGCCGTCCTCGATCTCCAGGGAGCGCAGGGTGCCGTCGCAGTAGTCGCTGTAGACGTACTGTCCCGCGAGGCCGGGGATCGCCCCGCCGCGGTAGACGTAGCCGCCGGTGACCGAGCAGCCGAGGCCGGTGCGGTCGTACTCGTGGACCGGCGGGACGTGGTTCGCGGGCTCGGTGCCGCCGCGGAAGGGGTGCGTGCCCTCCATCTGCGACCAGCCGTAGTTCTCGCCGCCCGGGCTGCTCGCGGGCGCCCAGTCGATCTCCTCCCAGTCGCTCTGGCCGACGTCGCCGATGAGCAGGTCGCCCGAGCCGGCGTCGAAGGAGAACCGCCAGGGGTTGCGCAGTCCGTACGACCAGATCTCGCCCCTGGCGTCCGGGTCGTCGGCGAAGGGGTTGTCCTGCGGGATCGCGTAGGGGTCGCCGCCCTGGGGGTCGATCCGCAGCAGCTTGCCGAGCAGGGTGTCGAGCTTCTGGCCGTTGCCCTGGGGGTCGCCGCCGCCTCCTCCGTCGCCGAGCGCGATGTAGAGGTAGCCGTCGGGACCGAACGTGATGGCGCCGCCGTTGTGATTGGACTCGGGCTGCTCCTGGGTCAGCACGGTGCGCCGGGTGTTCTCCTGGACCAGGCCGTCCCGGACGGCGAACTCGTCGACGGTGCTGGTGCCTTCGAGGTCGGTGTAGGAGAGGTAGAGGTGCGTGAACTGTTCGTCGAACGCGAGGCCGAGCAGGCCGCGTTCGCCGTCGGTGGTGGTCTCGTCGGAGATGTCGAGCACGGGGTCGCCGAGTCCGTCGTCGGCGAGGACGCGGACGGTGCCGGCGCGTTCGGCGATCCAGACCGTGTCCTTCGGGCCCGCGGCACCGGCCGTCGGGTTCTGGGCCCGGGCCACCTCGGTCAGCGCGACCTGCGCCGCGGCTCGGGCGGTGTGGGGCTCGTCGGCGGACGCCGTGGCCAGGGCCAGGGATCCTACGAGACCCAGTGTTGCGACGATCGCCGACATTCTGGTGCGCATGTTCACCATGGCCTCCCGGAGGCGGTGAGTGGGGGGAGTGCACCTGACGGCCCGGTCCGGACCTGGGGTCGTCCGGGCCGGCCGACGACTGGGGTGGGGGTGTCGCCGGCCACCGCCGAGAATAGGGGGTCGGGCTTTTCAGGCCCAGACCAATACGCGCTACTTCTGGTCGGCCGCGGGCGGTCCGTCCAGGACCGTGGGTACGTACTCCAGCAGTTGGAGCCGGCCGTCGAAGGTGTGGCTCTGGACGAGGTCGAGGGTGACGTCCGGGTACTGGTCGAAGATCCTTTCCCGGCCGGTCGCGCCGGTGATGACCGGGAAGACGACCACGCGGAAGCGGTCGACCAGACCTGCCCGGAGCAGCGAGCGGCACAGGGTGAGGCTTCCCAGGGTGCGCAGGGGCCGCGTCCCGTGCCGTTTCATGTCCCGCACGGCCGGGACCGGGTCCCCCTGGACCAGTTCCGTGTTGTCCCAGGACAGCGGGGTCCGGAGGGTGGAGGAGAACACCACCTTGGGCATCGCGGTGATCCCCTGGAAGCCGGGGTCGTCGGGCATCTCGCGGGCGAAGCCGGACATCAGCCGGTACGTCGTGGCCCCCATGAGGCTCGTGTGCTGCTTCTCGTCGTCCCCGTCGAGCCAGGCCAGGTATTCGGGGCCCTCCATGCCCCAGAATCCGGGCCAGCCGTCCGCGGCCGCGTATCCGTCGAGCGAGATGATGAAGTCGACCATGAGACGTGCCATCGGTCCGTTCCTCCCTGCGGTGGGTCTGCCAGGTCTGCCTACCGGATACGACCGCTGCGGGGCCCGAAAGTCGTCGGACTCGTCCAAAGGGATTGGACGGGCCGAGCGCCGCACTTGTAACCTGCACCCGACCGTGACACCGCCCGAGGAGGTGAGACCCATGAACGCTGTATCGACGTGGGTGCTCCCCCTTCCCGTCATGGCCGGCGACTGACACAGGTGTCGCCGGGAGCGCCTCGACCACAAGGCACTCCCGAAAGGCAACACCCCATGAAATCTGGGCAGTTCACCACCGAGCCGTCGTCCGAGGACACGGCCGACCACGACTTCGACGTGATCGTCGCCGGATGCGGGCCGACCGGCGCGATGCTGGCCGCCGAGCTGCGGCTGCACGATGTGCGGGTACTCGTTCTCGAGAAGGAGACCGAGCCCGCGTCGTTCGTCCGTATCGTCGCTCTGCACATGCGCAGCCTCGAGCTGATGGCCATGCGCGGACTGCTGGACCGCCTCCTGAGCCACGGCAGGCGGCGCCCGGTCGGCGGAGTCTTCGCCGCCATCCCCAAACCCGCGCCCAAGGACCTGGATTCCGAGTACGCCTATCTGCTGGGCATCCCGCAGCCGGTCGTCGTCCGGCTCCTCGAGGAACACGCGGTCGACCTGGGCGCGCGAGTCCTGCACGGGGGCGCGGTCGCCGGTTTCGAGCAGGATGCCGAGGGGGTGACCGTGGAGTTGGCCGACGGGCAACGGCTGCGTTCGCGCTACCTCGTCGGCTGCGACGGCGGCCGCAGCACGGTGCGCAAACTGCTGGGCGTCCCCTTTCCCGGCGAGCCCTCGCGGAACGAGACGCTGATGGGCGAGATGGAAGTGGGGGCGCCCCCGGAGGAGGTCTCCGCCGGGGTGGCGCGCGTCCGCGACACCCAGCAGCGATTCTGGCTGCGGCCCTTCGGTGCGGGGGTCTACAGCGTCGTGGTCCCCGGCGCGGGAGTCGGTGACCGCGCGCAACCGCCCACTCTGGAGGACTTCCGGCGGCAGTTGCGCGCCGTCGCCGGAACCGACTTCGGGGTGCACTCCCCGCGCTGGCTGTCCAGCTTCGGGGATGCCACCCGGCTGGCCGAGCGCTACCGGGTCGGGCGGGTGCTGCTGGCCGGCGACGCGGCACACATCCATCCGCCCACCGGCGGGCAGGGGCTCAACCTGGGCCTTCAGGACGCGTTCAATCTCGGCTGGAAGCTGGCCGCGCGGATCCGCGGCTGGGCGCCGGACACACTGCTGGACACCTACCAGGCCGAGCGCCGTCCGGTCGCCGAGGACGTGCTGGACAACACCCGTGCCCAGATGGAACTGCACTCCACCGAACCGGGCGCGCGGGCCGTGCGCCGGCTGCTCACCGAACTGATGGACATCGACGACGTGAACCGCCGGCTCATCGAGAAGGTCACCGCGACCGGCATCCGCTACGACTTCGGTGCGGGCCCCGACCTGCTCGGCCGCCGGATGCGGGACATCGGCGTCGGGCAGGGCAACCTCTACGGTCTGCTGCGTCGCGGACGCGGCCTGCTGCTGGACCGCACCGAACGCCTGACCGTCGGCGGCTGGGCGGGCCGGGTCGATCGGCTCGCGGACCCCACCGCGGAGCTGGACGTACCGTGCGTCCTGCTGCGCCCGGACGGCCACGTCGCCTGGATCGGCGACGACCAGCGGGACCTGGACGAGCACCTCTCCCGCTGGTTCGGCGAGCCCGTCGGCTGACCCGGCCCCGGCGGCCGACGGGGCGGCCGCTCAGCGGGACGGCTGCACCTGGTCGAAGACGGCGAGGGCCGCGGCGGGGTCCGGGCTCACCAGGCGCTCCAGACCGGCCGCCGTGATCTTCGCCCAGCGTCCGGCCCGTGCCCACATCCGTTCCTCGAAGGCGCGGACGGCCCCGTCCGGATCCACGGGGCCGTCGGCGAGGGACTCGGCGAGTTCCGCGCCCTCCAGCAGCGCGAGGTTGGCGCCCGCCCCCAGGGGAGGCATCAGGTGGGCGGCGTCGCCCAGGAGGGTGACTCCGGGGACGTGGGTCCAGGTGTGGGACACGGGCAGGACGTGCAGGGGCCGGTGGACGAACGCGGTGCCGTGGCGGAGGAGGTCGAGGACGGGAGCGGTCCAGCCGTCGAACAGCGTCAGGAGACGCGACCGCACGGCCTCCGCGTCCCCGAGGTCAAGGTGCGCGTGCCAGTCCAGTGGCGCACGGAACTGGGCGTGCACCTTGACGTGGCCGCCGCTGTTGCGCTGGGCGACGAGGGCCCGGTTCACGCCGTACACGGCCACCGAGCCGTCGCCGACCAGCGCGGCGAGGTCGGGGTGGCGGGTGTCCACGTCGTCCAGTGAGGTCTCGACCGAGGTGACGCCGGTGTAGTGCGGCGTCACCGGGGAGACCGCCGGGCGGGTGCGGGACCAGGCGCCGTCCGCGCCGACCACCAGGTCGAACGCTTCCCGCCGCCCGTCCTCGAAGTGGACCAGTACACCGTCCCGGGTCCCCGGCACCACCTTCATCACGCCCTGGCCCCACCGGACATCGAGGGGGCCGAGCAGCAGGTCACGGAGTTGCCCGCGGTCGATCTCGGGATTGGCCCGGTCCGCCGGATCCGGTCGCCAGTCGCGCAGCACGGTCCCGTCCGTGTCCAGGATGCGCATGGCCTGGCCCTCGGGGCGGGACAGCGCCTGGAACTCCGCCAGCAGTCCCGCCTTGTCCAGGGCGAGCCGGCCCAGCCCTTCGTGCAGGTCCAGGGTGCCGCCCGAGGGGCGGGCGTCCGGGCCGGGGTCGCGTTCGAGGACGGCGACGAGGCGGTCGTGGCGGTGCATGACACGGGCGAAGGCAAGTCCTGCGGGACCGCCGCCGATCACCGCGATACGTTGTCTCATGTCGATACAGTGTATTTTCCGTCTACGGCGTATCGCAACAGTACGGTGGGCGCATGACTGTCTGGGACCGGCCGGAGCCGCCGCATCGCCCCGTGCCGCTCGACCGCGAGCGGATCGTCGACGCCGCGGTCGCGCTCGCCGACGAGGGTGGCCTGGCGGCGGTGTCCGTGCGCAAGGTGGCGGCCCGGCTGGACGCCGGGCCGATGCGGCTGTACGGATTCATCGCCACCAAGGACGAGCTGTTCGACCTCATGGTGGACGCGGTGTATGCCGAGATCCTCCCCGAGGAACGCGCCGGTGACTGGCGGGAGGCGCTGCGCGTCCTCGCCCAGCGCACCCGGCAGGCCGCTCTGCGGCACCCGTGGCTGGCCGACCTCCTCGGCGGCCGCCCGGCCCTGGGGCCCAACGGTCTCGCCGTGGCCGAGGAGACGCTGGCCGCGCTCGACGGCCTCGCCGACGTCGACACCGTGATGCGCGCGGTGGAGACGGTCAGCTCCTACTTCACCGGAGCCATCCGGCGCGAGATCGCGGACCTGCGGGCGGAGCGCACCACGGGCCTGTCCAAGCCCGAGTGGCAGCGCGCCCACGGCCCGCACCTGACGCGGACGCTGGCCACGGGCCGCTACCCGGCGCTGGCCAGGGCCGTGCACGACGGCACGCATGTGGATGCCGAGGAGTCCTTCGCGACCGGCCTGGACTGGGTCCTCGACGCCGTGGCCGTCAGACTCGCGCGGCCACCGGGGAGTTGACGTCCACGCCTGCTCACCGCAGGTTGCGGGCAGCACGGGAATCCCGGGCGGGGACGGGTGCGAGCCGGTAGGCGTCCTCGTGGACGACGACGCGGCCCGCGGTGGGCGGCGCGAAGCGGGTGCCCAGGACGAGGGTGTCCGTTCCGGCGAGTGAGCCGAGCAGCTCGCGGCGGGTCGCCTCGGACCGTTGCGGGTCGATGTCGACGCAGGCCCCGACGGCGGGGTGGGCGAACTGGACGGGGTGGTGGACGCAGTCGCCGGTGACCAGAGCCTTCTGGCCGCGGCTGGTCAGCTCGACGGCGAGGTGGCCGGGCGTGTGCCCCGGGGTGGGGATCAGACGGAGCCCCGGGACCGCCTCCACCCCTTCGGCGGGGACGTCGACGAGGTCGAGCAGTCCCGCCTCCTCCACCGGGATCACGGAGTC
Source organism: Streptomyces sp. CB09001 (assembly GCF_003369795.1). Taxonomy (NCBI): domain Bacteria; kingdom Bacillati; phylum Actinomycetota; class Actinomycetes; order Kitasatosporales; family Streptomycetaceae; genus Streptomyces; species Streptomyces sp. CB09001. Next base: position 7,416,418 of record NZ_CP026730.1, on the reverse strand, counting down.
GCGGAACATCTGGCGGCGCGCCTCCTCCATGTCGTACCCGGCCCAGAACTCACGCTCGGTGCGCGAGGTCAGGTAGCGGGCGTTGCGGAAGGTGGGCACCCACTCCCCGTTCACCGCACGCGTGTTCCAGCCGACGTGGTCGGCGTGCAGGTGGGTGAGGATCACCAGGTCGACGGAGTCCGGGGGGAACCCGGCGGCGGTCAGACGCCGGAGGAAGTCGGTGCGCAGGTCGTGCCAGGCGGGGTTGGCCCGCTCCTTGCCGTTGCCGATGCCGGTGTCCACCAGCACCCGCAGCCCGCCGACGGTGAACGCGAAGCTGTGGCTGTCGATGCGCAGGGTGCCCTCGTGATCGGCGAAATGGGGACGCAGCCAGTGCTGCCCGGCGACGAGGTCCGGTGTGGCGGCGGGCAGCAGCCACGCTCCGGTGGCGGCCGGCAGGGGCACCTCGTCGACGCGGTGCACGAGGACGTCGCCCACGGTCCAGGAAGGGACGGCGGTCCGGTGGGTGGCCGGTGCGGTGCTCATGATCGGTTTCCTCCGGGTGGCGGGCGGTGGATCCGGGAGCGGATCCTTCGTCTCCGGCCCGACACCGCCCCCGAGGACCACGGCGCGCTGGGCTCCGACCTGACGGCGTGGGCCGAGCAGTTCCTCGACGAGATGGCCTCCCCCACCGGCCGCGCCTACATCCGCGACGCGCTGCTCGGCGACCCGGACGGCGGCAACGCCGGCCGGTGCTCCGCCTACGCCGCCGACCAGCTCGGCGTCGTCCTCACCCGCGCGGCCGGACGCGGGGACGCCGCGCCCGACGTCGAGACGGTCATGGACCGCGTCGTCGCCCCCCTGATGTACCGCATCCTCTTCCGCCCGGACGGGCTCGACGCAGCGTACGCCCGCCGGCTCGTCGCGGAGGTGCTCGGCCGCACCGGTCCCTGACCGGCCACGTCCAAGAACGGCGGCCGTCCCTCGGTGCCGCGTCGCCCTCCCGTGGGTACGGAACCGGTCAACAACGCTTCCACGAGAGACTGGACATGACTGGACACCAACCCGCTCACCACCCGCCTCGGCGCGTCGGCGTCGTCGCCGAGTCCTTGCCCGGGGAGACGCGCGTCGCCGCGACGCCTTCGACGGTTCGCCTGCTGCTCGGCCTCGGTTACGAGGTCGTCGTCGAGTCCGGAGCCGGCGCGGCCTCCGGCTTCGGCGACGAGGCCTACGCCGAGGCGGGGGCGAGCGTCGGCGAGGCCTGGGCCGCGGACGTCGTACTCAAGGTCGACGCGCCGACCGCCGACGAGACCGCCGCACTGCGCGAAGGTACGACGCTGGTGGCCCTCCTGGCACCGGCGCAGCGGCCCGAGCTGCTCGACGCGCTCTCCGCGCGGGGCGTCACGGCCCTCGCCCTGGACGCGGTGCCGCGCATATCGCGGGCGCAGTCGATGGATGTGCTCAGCTCCATGGCGAACATCGCCGGGTACCGGGCCGTGATCGAGGCGGCGCACGTCTTCGGCCGCTTCTTCACCGGGCAGGTCACCGCCGCGGGCAAGGTGCCGCCGGCCAAGGTCCTCGTCGCCGGGGCCGGGGTCGCGGGGCTCGCCGCCATCGGGGCCGCCTCCAGCCTCGGTGCGATCGTCCGCGCCACCGACCCCAGGCCCGAAGTCGCGGACCAGGTGCGGTCCTTGGGCGGCGAGTACCTCGCGGTGGACGTCGCCCAGGAGGAGAGTGCCGACGGCTACGCGAAGGCGACGTCGGCCGACTACGACCGTGCCGCGGCCCGGCTCTACCACGAACAGGCCCGTGACGTGGACGTCGTCATCACCACCGCGCTGATCCCCGGACGCCCCGCCCCGCGCCTGCTGACCGCCGCCGACGTGGCGGCGATGCGGCCCGGCAGTGTCGTCGTCGACATGGCCGCCGCCCACGGCGGCAACGTCGAGGGGACCGTCGCGGGCCGGACCGTGGTGACCGCCAACGGTGTGACCCTCATCGGCTACACGGACCTGGCGGCCCGGCTGCCCGCCCAGGCGTCGCAGCTGTTCGGCACCAATCTGGTCAACCTGCTCCGGCTGCTCACCCCCGGCAAGGACGGCCGGATCGTCATCGACTTCGACGACGTGGTGCAGCGGACCGTGACCGTGGTCCGTGCGGGCACGGTCACCTGGCCTCCCCCGCCGGTCCCCGTGTCGGCGGCCCCGCCCGCCACCGCGCCGGCCGCGGCGTCCGCGGACGCACCGGTGGGCGGGAAACCGCGCCGGCCGACCCCGGCCGGACGCTTCGGCCCGATCGGCCTCGGCATGCTGGCGACCTTCCTGCTGGTCGCCTTCGCTCCGGCCCAACTCGCACAGAACTTCACGGTGTTCGCACTGGCGGTGGTCATCGGTTACTACGTGATCGGCAAGGTCCACCACTCCCTGCACACCCCGCTGATGTCGGTGACCAACGCCATCTCGGGGATCGTGGTGATCGGTGCCCTCGTGCAGATCGGACACGAGAGCACGCTCGTCACCGTGCTGTCCTTCGTGGCGATCCTGCTGACGAGCGTGAACATCTTCGGCGGTTTCGCCGTCACCCGTCGCATGCTGTCCATGTTCTCGAGAGGCGAGTCCCGATGACGTCCATGACCGCCTCCCGCGCCGCCGACCTGGTGGCTGCCCTGCTGTTCGTCCTGAGCCTGGCCGGCCTGTCCCAGCACCGGACGTCGCGCGCCGGCGTCGTCTACGGCATCGCGGGGATGGCCCTCGCCCTGGCGGCCACCGTCGTGGTCTCGGCGCGGAGCGTGTCCGCCGGGCCGATCGCGCTGATCCTGCTCGCCATGGTGATCGGCGCCGCGATCGGCCTGTGGCGGGCGCGGCGCGTGGAGATGACGCAGATGCCCGAGCTGATCGCGGTGCTGCACAGCTTCGTCGGTCTCGCGGCCGTCCTGGTCGGCTGGAACAGCTATCTGGAGGTCGAGGCGCACGGCTCGCGGGGCCGGATAGCCGCCGACCTGGTCGGCATCCACCACGCCGAGGTGTTCATCGGCGTCTTCATCGGCGCGGTCACCTTCACCGGCTCCGTGGTCGCGTACCTGAAGCTGTCCGCGCGGATCAAGTCCCGGCCGCTGATGCTTCCCGGCAAGAACGCCCTCAATCTGGGTGCGCTGGCCCTGTTCGCGGTGCTGACCGTCTGGTTCACCGTCAGTCCGGGCCTGCCCCTGATGGTGGCGGTCACGGTTCTGGCGCTCGCCCTGGGCTGGCACCTGGTGGCCTCCATCGGCGGCGGCGACATGCCCGTCGTCGTCTCGATGCTCAACAGCTACTCCGGCTGGGCCGCGGCGGCGGCCGGCTTCCTGCTCGACAACAACCTGCTCATCGTCACCGGTGCACTGGTCGGATCCTCGGGTGCGTATCTGAGCTACATCATGTGCCAGGCGATGAACCGTTCCTTCCTCTCCGTCATCGCGGGCGGCTTCGGCATCGAGGCTCCGCCCGGCGGTGCCGAGGAGCAGGGCGAACACCGTGAGGTACGGGCGCACGAGGCGGCCGAACTGCTCGCGCGGGCGCGGTCCGTGGTGATCACCCCCGGTTACGGCATGGCCGTGGCGCAGGCCCAGCACCCGGTCGCGGAGCTGACCCGGCGACTGCGCGAGCGCGGCGTCGAGGTGCGCTTCGGCGTCCACCCCGTCGCGGGTCGGCTGCCCGGGCACATGAACGTGCTGCTGGCCGAGGCGAAGGTGCCGTACGACATCGTCCTGGAGATGGACGAGATCAACGACGACTTCGCGGACACCTCGGTCGTGCTGGTCATCGGCGCGAACGACACGGTCAATCCCTCGGCGACCGACGACCCCGCCAGTCCGATCGCGGGCATGCCCGTGCTGCGGGTGTGGGAGGCGGAACAGGTCGTCGTGTTCAAGCGCTCGATGGCCTCCGGCTACGCGGGCGTGCAGAACCCGCTCTTCTTCCGGGACAACAGCAGCATGCTCTTCGGGGACGCCAAACAGAGCGTCGAGGCGATCCTGGAGGCTCTCGGGTCCGGGACCGGACGAGGCCCTCGGGCGGCCCAGGGGGTGACGGCGGTGCGGTGACGGCGGTGCCGGGCCCATGGGCGCCGCGCGGAGCCCTCACTCGCGGTCCGTCTCGAACGCCTGGGCGACGGCGAGGCTGTCCTCGTACACGTGGTGGCGGGTGACGAGGCCGTTCTCGACCGTCAGGTGGAGGGCGAACCGGGCGCGGTACGCGCGTCCGGTGGGGCGGGCGGTCTGGCGGATCTCGCCGAGCACGACCGCGTCGTTCCCGTCGACGAGGACGCGCTCCACCTCGGTGTCCGCCTGCTCCGGCAGGTGGTGCTCGGCAAGCTCCCGGTAGTGGGCCGCCGCGTCCGCCCGGGTGGACCGGTGCCGGATCCACGGCGTGGCGGGACGGCCGTGCTCGGCCTCCGGCCAGTCGAGCATCCAGTCGCCCCGCTCGGCGTACAGCTCGGCGATGTGCTCGGGGTCGCCGGTGCCGATCCTGCGGAGCAGGTCCTCCACCACGGAGCGGGTGTTCGTCGATGCGGCCGTGGTCACGGGAGACCTCCTCCTGGTCCGCATCCCGTCGATGCGGTGGGATCGCCCATCCTGTCGGCCCTCGCGCCACGAGGCGATTACCTCCGAGGTAGGGCGGGCGCGGGCGCCCTCAGGACTCACGACCCGTCCAGCCACTGGGCGAGCGCGGCCGCCTCGCTGTGGTCCACGTCCTTGGTGGCGGTGAGCAGGGTCACCTTGGCGTGGGCCGCCAGGTCGCGCAGGCGTTCCAGCGCGGCCTCGTGGTCGGGGTCCGCCAGTTCGGCGAAGTAGCGGCGCCGGAATTCGTCGTAGCGCCGCGGATCGTGGTGGTACCAGCGCCGCAGGTCGGCCGACGGGGCGACGTCGCGCAGCCACTCGTCCAGATCGGCCTTCTCCTTGCTCACACCGCGGGGCCACAGGCGGTCGACGAGCACGCGCTTGCCGTCCTGGGCGGTGGAACTCTCGTAGATTCTCCGGTATCCGACCCGTGCCGTCATGATTCACCTTCCGGAGAGGAGCCGGCGGCGGCTTCCGTTCAAGTGAACCGCCGCGGGCGGGCCCAAACACGGGGGCATGCGGTGACGGGGGCGTCAGTCGCGCACGTATGGCCAGCCGGCCAGTCCCTCGGCGCCGGGACGCTGCGCGACGGCCTCGTCCACGGAGTCGTGGAACGAGTAGACCGCTCCCAGGCCGCCGAGCGCGAAGACGTGCAGGAGCCGCCGGTCCGGACAGACGATCCGCAGCGACCCGTGACGGGTCCGGATCAGCTTGGTCACGGCCACGATCATGCCGAGGCCCATGGAGTCGATGAAGGGTGTGTCGCACAGGTCCAGGACGAAGTGCCGGTGGCCCTCGGCCAGGCGTCGGCCCACCTCGGCCCGGACGAGGGGCGCGAAGGCGATGTCGATCTCGTCGGCCGCCCGGACGACCGTCCAGCCGTTCGCCACGTGACAGCCGACCTGCCCGTACGGCCCTGCGACGCCCTGCTCACTCACGTTCCGGCTCCCGTTGCCACCATGCCCGATTTGCCCGTCTCATCCAGGAAACGCCGTGAAGCAGTGATGCCACAAGAGGCCGGTTTTCAGATGGTGAGCGAGAGCCCCCGGGACACCCGTTCCGCGGTGGCGAGCAGCGTCGCGACGGCGTCGTCGAGGCGGGCCGTGCGGTTGATGTCCACGGAGATGCCGAGCGATCCGATGGTGTCGCCCCGGCGGACGGGGACCGCGACACAGGCGGTGCCCAGACGGTACTCCTCCAGGTCGGTCACGGCCGGGCCCCGCGGGGAGGCGTCGAGGCTCCGGAGCAGCTCGGCACGGTAGGTGATGGTGCGCGGGGTGAGATCGTTCATCGTGTGGCGGGAGAGGTAGTCGGCGCGGGCGTCCGCGTCCAGCTCGCGCAGCACGCTCTTGCCGAGCGCCGTGGCGTGTCCCGCGTCCTCGAAACCGACCCAGAGATCCACACGGGGCGCTTTCGGGCCGTCCACGATCTCCGCGACCCGGATCTCGCCGTCCTCGTAGAGGGTCAGGTACGCCGCGGCCGACAGGTCGTCCCGCAGCTCGGTGAGCGTGGGACGGACCCTGCTGAGCGCCGTCTGGTCATGACTTCCCGCGTGCAGCGCGCCGAGCCTCTCGCCCAGGACGAACGTGCCGTCCTCGAGTTTGCGCACGTAGCCGTCGTGGACCATGGTGCGCAGCAGGTGGTACGTGGTGCCCAGGGCCAGACCCGTCTCGCGCGCCAGCTGCTTGGCCGGTACGCCGCTCTCGTGCGCGCCCACGGCCTCCATCAGGCGAAAGGCTCGCTGCACCGAGGAGATGAGCGTGGGGCCCTCCTGACCGCTCACCCCTCCACACTGCGCCCCGTCGGAGGGGTCCGGCAAGTGCGCTACGGCTTGATGCCGACCCCGGCCCACAGGCTGACCCGGGCGTCGGTGGGGGTGTCGGGGCCGGCGGGCCGGTCCGGTCGCCAGCGGTGACCGACGGTGACGCCGGGGGTGAGGAGGTCGAGCCCGTCGAAGAAGCGGGCGACGTCCTTCTGCGGGCGGAACTGCACCGGCGTGCCCGCGCCGGTGTAGATGTCGGTGACCTTCTGCCAGGTGGGCGGGTCGAAGTCGGGCGTGCAGTGGCTCAGCGCGAGCGCGCTGCCCGCCGGGAGCGCCGCCATCAGCCGGCCGACGATGCCGTACGGGTCGCGGGCGTCGGTGATGAAGTGCATCAGCGCGTTCAGCGACAGGGCGACCGGCTGGGACAGGTCGAGTATGCCGGCCAGCTCGGGTGCGTTCAGCAGGGCTTCGGGGTCGTTGACGTCGGCCTCGATGTAGGTGGTGCGGCCCTGCGGGGTGCTGCGCATGAGGCGCTCGGCGTACTTCAGGACGAGCGGGTCGTTGTCCGCGTAGACCACGCGGGCCTCGGGCACGACGGACTGCGCCACCTGGTGCACGTTCGGCTCGGTGGGGATGCCCGTGCCGATGTCGAGCCACTGCCGGATGCCGTGCTCCTGGGCCAGTACCCGCGTGGCACGGTGCATGAAGGCGCGGTTCTCCCGGGCACAGGTGAAGATGCCCGGGTAGGCCTCGGCGACCGCTTCGGCCGCCTGCTTGTCGACCGGGAAGTGGTCCTTGCCGCCGAGGTAGAAGTCGTACATGCGGGCCGAGTGCGGCCTGCTGGTGTCGAGGCCCCGCGCGGCCTGGGTGTTGCTCATGCTGTTCCCTTCCTGCGGCCGGCCGTCAGGTGGTCGGCCATGCCCTGCTTGACTCCTCGGACGAACGCGCCGATCTCCTCGCGCGTGTAGATGAGTGCGGGGCCGGCCGGGTCCGTCGACTGACGCACGGCGATCCGTCCGTCGGCGAGTTGCTTGGTCTCCACGCACTGGCCGCCGTTGGGGCCGCTCCACGGGCGTTCCCAGCCGCTTTCGCCGAGGTCGCGGGCGGGCATCCCGTTGTAGACGGGGACGTCGGTGGTGCTCATGAGTACTCCTTGCGCATGCGGTTCAGGAGTGCCGTGCTGGCTCGGGTCGAGGTCAGCAGCGACATCCTGTTGTGCGCCTCCAGGTGCGCGACGACGTCGGCCCGTTCGTCCAGGTACATCGACGCGGAGAGGATCTCGCTGTAGACGACGTCGGGCAGCTCCGGCTCCTCGAACCGGAAGTAGGTGAAGGGTGCGCAGGCCCCGACGTGGGCGCCGACGGCGAAGGGCAGAATGTCGATGCTGACGTGCTCCAGCTCGGAAACCTCCAGGAGCCGGTCGATCTGCTCGCGCATCACTTCCGGACCGCCGACGACCCGGTGCAGGACCGCTTCCTCCATGACCACCCAGAGGGTGGGCGCGTTCTCGCGCTCCAGCAGGCTCTGCCGGCGCAGCCGCAGGCCGACGCGGCGTTCCAACTCCTCGTCGGAGCCGTTCGGAAAACCGCCGCCCAGGACGCCGCGGGCGTAGGCGGGGGTCTGGAGCAGCCCCGTGACGTAGTGGGGTTCGTAGGTGCGCAGCGTGCCGGCGCCGGTCTCCAGACTGACGTACGCGGTGAACCAGTTGGGCAGCACGTCGCGGTAGGCGTGCCACCAGCCCGGTTTGTTGGCCTGCTCGGCGAGGGCGACGAACTCGTCCGTCTCCTGCTGCCCCCTGCCGTAGGTCTGCAGGAGTTTCTCGACATAGAGGGGTTTGAGGGCGACTTCGGCCTTCTCCAGGCGGCGGATCGTCAGGGGTGTCACCCGAAGTGCCCTGGCGGCGTCGGCCAGTGAGGCACCCGCGCCCTGCCGCATGTCGTGGAGCCGACGGCCAAGGATCATGCGCAGCACCGTCGGGGCGCTGGTGCCCGCGCCGGTCCGAGCTTCACTCACGCCCCTACCTCCTGATGGGCTGTCACCGGCGCCATTGTGACAGCGACTTGGTGACGACACCAGACTGAACGGGTCTTTCTGAAATTATCAGGGATCCGGTTGCAGGCTGAACTCGACGGCGAGCATAGTTGCGGTCGTGAGCATCGCGCCCGTCCTCACTGGAAGGCGATCACCGTGACCCCCCACACGAGCCCTTCACCCGGACTGTTACCACCGGCGCGCCCCGACCTGGAACACTGGTTCGAGCTGCCCTCACTCCGGGTCAGCGTGCGGACGGCGCGCGACACGGTCCGCCGGCAGCTTCGCACCTGGCGGCTTCCCGGCGACGTGTGCACCGACGCGGTGCTGCTCGTCTCGGAACTGGCGACCAACGCCGTGATCCACTCGGGCAGCGACCGCATGCTGTGCGGCCTGTCGCTGACCTCGCACGAGCAGCTGCGGATCGAGATGCACGACGACGGTCGCACCTCGGCCACTCCGGCCGGGTGCCGCTCCGGCACGCAGGACGAGAGCGGCCGGGGGCTGCTGATCGTGCAGCAGCTCGCCGACTCGTGGGGGACGGCCCGGTCCGGCCGCACCGGGGGCAACGTCGTCTGGGCGGTTCTCCGGATCGAGTTCTGACCCTGAGTACGAGCTGAGTATGCGCGCTCATGTCCCGGCACGTGGCGAGGACCACACTCCGAGGCATGACGAACCTTCCGCCCCCGGCCGAGGAACTGCGGTTCCTGGACGCCGAGCTGCGGCAACTCGACCTGCGCCGCACCGTCCTGCTGCGGCGCCGTGCGTGGCTGGTCCACACGCTTCAGGCGACCGCCGCCCGGCAGCCCGCCCTCGGTCCCGGGACCTCACCGGGGGGACCGCCCGCCGACACCGGCGGCGGCGCACGCCGGCCGGAGGCCACCGCGCCCGGCGTGCAGAACGTACTGCTGGTGCTCGGTGGCGTACTGCTGACGATCGCGGCGATCGCGTTCACCCTCGTCAGCTGGGGTCACCTGGGCATCGCGGGACGCGCTCTGGTGCTCGGTGCGCTGACCGTGGGGGCGCTCGGTGTGCCGGTGGCACTGCTGCGGCGCGGGCTGAGGTCGACGGCCGAGGCGGTGGCCGCTCTCGGGACCGCCCTGACCGTCCTCGACGCCTACGCGCTCCACGAAGTGGCGTTCACCGCGACGGAGGGTGTCGGGTACACGGCCGCCGCGTCCGCCGTCCTGGCGGCGCTGTGGGCCGTGTACGGCGTGCGCCTCGGGCTCCGGCATCCCCTCCCGCTCGCGGTGGCGACCGCCCACCTGCCCCTGCTCCTGTGGGCGGTCGCCGCCGGCGCGGGTCCGTACCCGCTCACCGCCGTGTCGCTGGCGACCGCCGCCGGCGGCACCGCCGTCGCGCTGCGCGCCGCACTGCTGCCGGTGCGGGTCGTCGCCGTCACCGGCGCACTGGGCACGGGCGCCGCCGGTGTGCTGTCGGCCGGGTGGCTCTGCTGGAGCGCGTCCGACCCGGGCCCGGCCGCACGGGCGGCGGCGCTCCTGGTCGTGGCGGCGGCGCTCGCCCTGGTGGCCGGCCGCTTCGTTCCCCGTCCGGAGATCTCCATGGGCGCCGCGTTCGCGGCGGGTCTGTGTGTGGTCGCCGGGGCCGGTGGGGTGCTGCGGGTGACGGTGCCCGATGGGTGGACGGTGCCGGGGTGCCTGGCGTGCGCGATCGTCCTGCTGGCGGCGGAGCGGTCGCGCCTTCACCGGCCTTCGCGTCAGGGACTGGTGCGCGCTTCGGTGGCGGTTCAGGGCTTCGTGGTGCTGTGGACACTCCCCCTGGTAATCGGGTGCGTGCTCGGTCCGGCGGTCCGGGGGGCGCGGCCCTGGAGCGGCACGCCGCAGGCTTTCCGGGACGCCGTGTTCACGGGCCTGCCCCGGCCGCCGTACGGGGGCACCGTACCGCTGGTCCTCGCCGTGGTGGCCGCGGTGCTGATGGTGGCCGGGCGCCGCGCGGCTCGGCGCCCGGCGGCCACGGTGGTGGCGCTCGTCCTCGGCTGGGCGGCCGTCTTCGTACTCCCGGTGGTGCTCCGACTGCCTTATGCGGCCGGTCTGGTGGCGCACGCGGCCGTGGTCACGGCGGCCCTGGGCTTCGCGGTGCGGACCGGCCGCTCCGACAAGCGGCTGTCGCCGCCGGCCCTGACGGCTCTGCTGCTGGCGCTCGTCACCTCGGTCGCTCTCGCCCTCGTCGCGCTGGCCTCCGAGCCCGCGACGATCGCCGTACTCGTGACGCTGACGGTGCTGTTCGGTGCCGCCGGCCGCAGCCCGGGGGCCGCTCCCTTCACCGCGCCCGCCGCCCTCTGTCACGCCACGGCTCTGGCCTGCGCGATCGGCGCGTCCGCGGGCCGGCAACCGCACCACACGGCGCTGCTGGTCCTCGTCGTTCCCGGCGTCGCCGCCCTGATCGCGTCGCGTACGGGTGGGTCGCGCGGCACCGTGCCGGTCGAGGTGGCGGGCGCGTCCGCGGCGCTGCTCGCGCTCGCGCTCGCCGTGCCGGAGCCGCCGATGCTGGCCCTGGTGCTCTCCCTCTGCGGTGCCGTCGCGGCAGCCACCGCGCTGCGTCCGGAGCGGCGGGCGGCCGGTTGGGCGGCGGCCGGGCTGTTCCTGCTGGCCACCTGGGTGCGCCTGGCGGCGTGGGACGTCGCCACTCCGGAGGCCTACACCCTGCCGGTGACCGGACCGGCGCTGGTCGTCGGACTGCTGCGTCGGCGCCGTGCTGCCGGGGTGTCGTCGTGGACGGCGTACGGCTCCGGGCTGGCCCTCACCCTGGTGCCGAGTCTGCTCGCCGCCTGGGACGACCAGCACTGGCTCCGGCCTCTGGCGCTCGGCGTCGCCGCGCTCGCGGTGACGCTGGCGGGCGCCCGGCACCGGCTCCAGGCGCCACTGCTCATCGGCGCGGGTGTGCTCGCGCTGGTGGCGCTGCACGAACTGGCCCCGTACCTCGCCCAGGTCGTCGGGGCGCTCCCCCGCTGGGTCCCTCCCGCCCTCGCCGGTCTCGTGCTGCTGGTCCTCGGCGCCACCTACGAGCAACGGCTGCGGGACACCCGGCGACTGAGGGAGGCGCTGGGACGGTTCCGCTAGGTCCTGCCGTGTGCACGAGCGAGGGGCCCCGTGTCCAACCCGTGCAGCTTTGCGGTCGGGGTCATGGAACCCGGACGAGGTCACCCATCTTGCCGTGGGCCATTGATCGGCTTCGTGGTAACACGAAGTGATCGAATTCGAAAGGGCCGACTCATGGGTATCTTCAGCCGTCGCCAGACCACCACCGTCGAGCAGCCGTCGGCCGCCGGGCCGGACCGGTTCGCCGCGCGGTCCGCGACAGCGGTGGCCACGCTCGACCCGGCCCTTCGCGCACTGTCCGGGCGATGGACCATCGACCGCCCGCACAGCCGGATCGGATTCTCCGTGCGGCACGCCATGGTCACCACGGTCCGCGGGGCGTTCACCGACTACGACAGCACGCTCCACTTCGACGGAGCCCGCCCCGCCGAGTCCCGGGCGGACCTCGTCATCCGCGTGGCCAGCGTCGACACCGGCGTGGAACAACGGGACGCCCACCTCGTCGGCAAGGACTTCTTCGACGCGCGGCGCCACCCCGAGATGACCTTCCGCTCCACCTCCACCACCCAGGAGTCCGCGGAGAGCTTCCGCATGACGGGGGACCTCACCATCCGGGCGACGACCCACCCCGTCGAGCTCCAACTGGACTACCTCGGTTCGGTCGTGGATCCGTTCGGCTACGAGCGGGCGGGTTTCGACGGGACCACCACCATCGACCGCAGGGACTGGGGCCTGGTCTACAACCAGCGGCTCGAGGCGGGCGGCAGCATGGTGAGCGAGAAGGTGCGCCTGCAGTTCGACATCTCCGCGATCCGCTCCTCCTGAGCCTCACGGCCGCGGCGCGGCGCACGGACGCAGGACCATGAGCGAGTCCTCCACAGCCGCGACCATGGCGAAGGGAAACCGGTCGAGTTCGAGGCAGAGGGCGGCGTCGTCGGGATGGACGCCTCGACGCACGCCCTGTGCCAGCTCGGTGGCGGCGCGCGAGGCGGCGGCACGGCGAAGGAACCCGGCGGCGTCCGCACCGCCCCCGGTGGCCCTGCGCGCGATGTACTGGGCGCACGCGAGGTCCTCGTCGGCCCGGCCGTCCTCGCCGGTGACCACGAACGTGACGTGCTCGGGGGCGCGTGTCCGCAGCACCCGGGCCGTCGCCTCCGCGACCACGAAGCCGGCGCACAGCACCAGCGACGCGTCCTTGACCGCGAGGGCGCCGACGGTCCCCGCCGTGGTCTTCTGCACGACGGTCCGTCCCGCGAGGTCGGCGGTGCGCAGCAGGCCCGGCGAGTTGACCAGGTCGAAACCGGGGGTGAGCGGGCCGTCCTTGAGCGCCACCCGGTCCGGGTCGCGCTCCTTGAGAGCCAGGGCTTCGTCCAGCGACTCGGCGAGAACGATCTTTTCCGCCCCTTGGGCGAAGGCCCAGGCGGCCACGGTGAACGCACGCATGACGTCGACGACGACCGCCACCGACGGAGTCTCGACCACCTCGGGTATGCCAGCGAAACGAGTGTCCATTCAAGTCATGATCGCGCCGGCCCGGCACCATTGTCACACCCGCGGGCGCCAGTCGGTCTGACGGTACGGAGGACCGTTCACCGAGATCCGTGCCGGCACGTCACCGTGTGCCCGCCCCAGGAAAGGAACCGCCATGTCCTACCCGTATCCGGAACAGAAGTACTGGGGTGAGGACGGTGAGGTCAGTGCCGTCTTCCGGCCGGCGACCACACCGCCGAACCTCGGGGAGAGCGGCAGCGGCAAGAACGCCACCCACTACCTGGCGACCACCGGGACCACCCGGGGCGAGTTCGGGCTGTACCGGGTGGAGATGGCTCCCCGGGCCGGCGGGCCCAAGACCCACTTCCACAAGCGGATCTCGGAGTCGTTCTACATCCTGGACGGCACGGTGCGCGTCTTCGACGGCGTGCGGTGGGTCGACGCGCGCAAGGGCGACTTCCTGCACGTGCCGCAGGGCGGCCTGCACGCCTTCCGCAACGACTCCGACGCCCCGGCGGACATGCTCCTGCTGTTCACTCCCGGTGCGCCGCGCGAGGAGTACTTCGAGCAGGTGTCGCAGTTGGCGCACTCCTCGGAGGAGGAACGTGCCGCGTTCTTCGACAAGCACGACTCGTACTTCGTCGAATAGGGACGGGCCGCACGCGCGGCAGTGTCACCAACGAGGCGGCTGTCCTGTCACAGCCGTGAACCGTTCCCTTCAGGAGGATCCCATGGACTCCCGGAACAACCACTTGCCCCCGGGCGTCGAGATCGTCGCGAGCCTGCCGGAGGCGACGGCCGGGATTCCGGCCGGTGCCGAGGCCAGGACCGTCCGGGTCACGCTGGCTCCCGGAGACCCGGGCGCGCCGCCGCACCGGCACCCGGGACCGCTCTTCGGCTACGTGACCGAGGGCGAGATCCTCTTCGAGCTGGAGGGGGAGGCGCCCCGGGTGCTCAAGGCCGGTGACGCCGTGTTCGAGCCCGGAGGCGACGTGATTCACTACCAGGGCGCCAACAACCTCTCGGACGCGCGGTCGCAGCTGGTCGTGACCATGTTCGCGGCGCCGGGCAGCCCGGTGCTGACCGTGGTGGGCGAGGAGGAGCTGGCCGCCCGACGGCACCTGCGGGGCGCCCGGCCGTGACGGGTGGCCGGGCCGGCAACCGCGTGAAACCGGCGGTTCGGCCGCATGCCGCCCGGCGAGCGGACACCGCCTCCGCCCCGTCGGGCTTCATCCCGTTGGCGCCCCGGAGCCGGGCCGTTGGTCCGTCACCGCTGCGGTGAAACGCTGCGCGAGGGCGGCGGCAGCGGCTCGCAGTTCCGCTCCGCCCTCGATGCGGAAGGCGAGCGGCACCCTCGCGAGCCATTCCTGCGCGTACATGTCCGGGTTGCGGGTGCTGCCGACCAGGACGCAGCCGTCTCCCAGGGGTTCGAGCCGTCCCATGGGCGGGCGGATCCAGGGGGCGACCTCGGCCGGCGGGGCGTCGAAGACCACGCGGGTGTCGAACTGCCATCCGGTGCCCAGGTTCTCCTCCAGCACCGCCACCGGGTCGAAGTCCACCGGTGCGTGGAATCCGTGGCCGGTGCTCCGGACCTCACCGATCCGGTCGACGCGGTAGGTGCGGACGGCGTCCGCGCGGTGGGAGTGGCACAGCAGGTACCAGCGCCCGTGACGGACGACGAGGGACCAGGGGTCCGCCTCCTCCTCCCATGCGTTGCCGGCCTCGCTGCGGTAGGCGAGCAGCACGCGGCGCCGGTGCGCGACGACGTCGACGAGGGCGCTGGTGACGGCCGGATCCGGGTGGGCCGCGTACGGGTCGGGGGCGGCGGCCGCGTACTCCCGCAGCAGTGCCGCCTGCCGGCCGACGCTCTCCGGCAGCGCCTTGACGACCTTGCCCAGGGCGGTACCGACGAGGTCGTCGGCGCCGGCCACGGCAGGTCGCCCGCCGAGTGCCGCCATGACGAGGCCGAGTGCCTCGGCCTGGGTGAAGTGCACGGGCGGCAGTCTCGTCCCGCGTCCCAGCCGGTATCCGCCGTGCGGTCCCCGGGCCGACTCCACGGGGATGCCCGCCTCTTTGAGGATCCCGACGTACCGGCGCGCCGCCCGCTCCGTCACACCCAGCCGCACGGCGAGTTCGTCGGCCGTCGTGGTGGGGCGGGTCCGGAGGATCTCCAGGGCGCGCAGCGCTCGCGCGGTGGGACCGGGGTCGTGGGGCACGGGAGCAGGCTAGTCCGTGCGGCGGACGCCAGGAGTGGGGCACGGTGAGGAAACCGGCAGTGGAACGTCCGGATCTCCTCCTACGGTGAGGTCACGCAGACGAAGGGAACCGATCATGGACATCGTGCTCATCGGCGGCCTGTGGCTGAACGGATCCGTGTGGGGGCGCGTCGCGTCCACGCTGGAGTCGCTCGGCCACCGTCCGGTGCCGCTCACGCTCCCGGGACAGGGAGACGGCGCGGCGGCCGCCACGCTCGACGATCAGGTGGACGCGGTGCTGGCCGCGGTGGACGCGGCGCCCGGCAGGCCCATGGTGGTGGGGCATTCCGCGGCCTGTGCACTGGCCTGGCTGGCGGCCGACCGGCGTCCGGAGCGGCTGGCCAAGGTCGCGCTCATCGGCGGCATCCCGACCCCCGACGGTCAGCCGTATGCGGACTTCTTCGAGGTCAGGGACGGCGCGATGCCCTTTCCGGGCTGGGAGCCCTTCCAGGGGCCCGATGCCGCCGACCTCGACGCGGCGGCGCGGCGTGAGCTGGCGGCGGCCGCGATCCCGGTGCCCGAGGCCGTGGCCCGGGGCGTGGTGCGGCTGTCCGACGAGCGCCGGTACGACGTGCCGGTCGTGGTCGTGTGCCCGGAGTTCACGCCCGCGCAGGCGCGGCAGTGGATCAGCGCGGGAGACGTACCCGAACTCGCCCGGGCCAAGCACGTCGACTTCGCGGACATCGACTCGGGCCACTGGCCCATGATCACCAAGCCTGCCGAGCTGGCCCGGATCCTGGCCGCGGCGGCCGCGGCGGACTGAACGGGCGTCACCTCCGCGGAAGCTCGTCGCGGCAGGACGCCCGGTGCCCGGTGCGGTCAGTGGAGGCAGAGGCAGAACGGATGGCCGGCCGGGTCCGCGTAGACCCGCCAGTTGGCGCCCGGACGGAGCTGGTCGGTCCGCTCCAGGACGGTCGCGCCGAGTGCGAGTGCCCGCTTCTCCTCGCCTTCGAGGTCGTCGACGTCGAAGTCCAGATGGAGCTGCTGGGGGTGGTCCTGGCCGGGCCATTGGGGCGCGCGGTAGCCGTCCACCCGCTGGAAGGCCAGCGGGGTCCCCTCGAAGCCGTGCACCTCGTGCCAGTCGGAGTCGTCCGGATCCGCGACCACCCGTCCGCCGAGCAGCTCCGCGTAGAACGACGCGAGCCGTACGGGATCTGCGCAGTCCAGCGCGACCGCCTGCAGCTTTCGAATCACGTCCGACACTCCTCGCTCCTCGGGCCCTTGCGTTACGCCCTTGTACCGGAACGTCCTACCCGGGGCGGCGGCGGGCATGCACTGCGGCGGGGCGCACCGGATTCTCCTTCGCTCCGCCTCTGCACCCATGCACTCGATATTGCCCCCATGTTGCACGCACCGCGTGCATAATGGGTACAAGAGCATGTCGAAGAGCCGTCGGAGAGCTCGGAGAGCTTCGAAGAGCCGGGGAAAGGACACCTGCCGTGAGTGACTCACTGGATCCCGAGGTACTGGACGCAGCCGTCAAGAACGTCCACCGTGCCGGGATGCCGGGCCTGTTCGCCGAGGTGCGGGACGGCGACCAGGTCTGGCGGGGCGCCGCCGGGGCAGCCGATGCCGCCACCGGCCGCCCGGTCACCGCCGGCATGCGCCACCGGGTCGGCAGCATCACGAAGACCTTCACCGCCGCCGCGGTCCTTCAGCAGGTCGAGCGGGGGCGGATCGGTCTCGACGCACCGATCGGCCGGTACCTTCCCGGGCTCCTTCCCGACGGACGCGGCGAGGCCGTCACGGTCCGCATGCTGCTGAACCACACCAGCGGTCTCGCCGAGTACCTGCCCCACGCCTACTCGTCCCTCAAGGCGTTCCCCGCCCTCGCGGACACCGGACCGCAGAGCCTGGACGAGCACCGGTTCACCCGGTTCGACCCCGACGAACTCATCGCACTCGGCGTCGCCGCACCCGCCGCCGGCCCCCCGGGCGGCACTCCGGGCCGGTACTCCAACACCAACTACCTGATCCTGGGCAAGCTCCTGGAAAAGGTGACCGGCACCAGCGCCGAGCGGTGCATCACCCGGAACGTCATCGAGCGCGCCGGGCTCCGGGACACCGAGCTGCCCACCGGTCCGTACCTGGGCGAGCCGCACTCGCGCCTCTACGAGTCCTGGTTCGGCATGATCGACCCGCCGCGCGACTACAGCGTCTACGACATGTCGTGGGTGGGGCCGTCGGCGTCACTGACATCGACCGTCTCGGACCTCAACCGCTTCTTCGGGATGCTGCTGGCCGGCGAGATCGTCGGCCCGTCCTCGCTGGCGGAGATGCGGCGTACCGTGCCGGTCGTCTCCCAGGAGGGGCGGACGATCCCGTACGGCCTCGGCCTGCACCCGCTGGAAGCGCCCGGCCAGGTCACCTTCTGGGGGCACGGCGGCACCGCCTGGGGTGCCGGGACCCTGGCCGTGATCAGCGCCGACGGCAGGCGTCGCATGGCCGTCGCGGTGAACCTCCAGAGGTGGAACGCCCTCGACTCCTCGGGCAGGCCGCAGCCCCACCCCCTCGACGACGCGCTCGCCGCCTTCCACCGCGTGGCGATGTACGGCTGACCGGGCGCCGCGCCCCGAGGAGGCTGCGCACGTCAGCCGGTGTGCAGGACCCGCAGGCGGCCGGGTTCCGCCGGATCCCGGTCGACGACCTGGACCGGTGCCCAGGCCCATTGCCACACGCCGATGCCCGGCGTCCGGGAGAACCGGATCCGCCCCCGGGTTCCCTCGACCGGGACGCTCGCCCAGGACTCGGCGGTCCACGCCCGGTCCGGGCCGTGCGAACGCAGCACGTCGGCGAGGACCGCCACCGTGTCGTAGCCCTCGAAGGCGACGAAGGAGGGCGCTTCGGCCAGCCGCTCGCGCAGCGCCGTCGCGACCCGTGCGCCCAGCGGGCCCAGGTGCTCGGGCAGGTAGCGCAGGAAGGGAACCGCGGCGCCGTCCGCGCCCAGCGACGTCGCCCATCCGGTGAACTCCGGCTGCCCGGCCGGGGCACCGATCATGATCCCGGCCAGGCGCGGGTCGCGGCGCACGGACCGGACGATCGGCACCGCCGGCTCGGGGTGACCGACCAGCAGGAGGAGAGCGGTCGCCTGCCGGTCGACGAGCGTGTCGCACACCGACGCGGCGGTCGACTCGCGCGCGTCGAGTTCGACGACGGTGCCGCCGTGCGGCGCGAGGTGGTCCCGCAGGATGCGGGTGCCGCACGCCCAGTAGACGCTGCTCGGGTCGGCGGCCACGGCCATGCGGCGGTGGCCCTCCGCGAGGAGGAAGTCCCCGTAGATCCGCCAGCCGTGGGACTGCGCCGGGGCGAGGCGCGCGACCCACGGCGTCGGCTGTTCGGTGAGTGCGTCGAGCACGGCCGACGCGCACAGGAACGGCACGCCCAGGGCGTCGGCCCTCGCGGCAGCGGCACGAGCGACGACGCTGTGGTACTCCCCCGCCAGCGCGGCCACGCCGAGCCCGGCCAGTTCCTCCACGGCCGCCGCGGCCCGGTCGGGATCGGCCGCGGTGTCCCGCACCACCAGTTCCAGCGGTCTGCCCAGGATGCCGCCGGCGTCGTTGACTTCGCGTACGGCCAGTTCCATTCCGGCGAGCAGGTGCCGGCCCGCCTCGTCCCAGCCCGGCCGGGTCAGCGGCGCGAGAGCGCCGATCCGGACGTGCCCGTTCGTCTCGTCCCGCCCCGGCAGAGGCTCTTGGGTGACCATGACGGTCATTGCATCCACCACCGGCGCCGACGGCAACCGATTATGCGTTGCGCGAGCCCCTGGTTACGTTGGCCGGCATGTCGCTGCCGCCGGAAGTCCACCGGACCACGTCCGCGTTCCTGTCCGCGATCGACGCGTCCGCGCCGGGACTGGTCCAGGGGCTGTACCTGTGCGGCTCACTCGGTTTCGGCGAGTTCTTCCCCGAACGCAGTGACGTCGACTTCGTGAGCGTGCTGGCCGAGCGCCCGGGCCGGGCCGCGCTGGCGGCGCTGGCCGCGGCACACGAGACCGTGCGCCGGGAGCAGCCCCGCCCCTTCTTCGACGGTTTCCACGCGGTGCGCGAGGACCTGGCCGGACCACCGGAGCGCTGCCCCGACCTGCCCTGCACCCGGATGGGGGCCTACGAGGAGGCCGGGCGGTTCGGCATCAACCCCGTCACCTGGCACGAACTGGCCCGGCACGGCGTGACGGTCCGCGGCCCGGCGCTCACCGAGTCCGAGGTGTACGTCGACGACGCCGCGCTGCGCGCCTTCAGCCACGACAACCTGTCGAGCTACTGGTCGCACGTGCACCGGGAGTTGGCCGGGAGTCCGGCGGAGGCTGCCCAGCCGGACGCCGTGGAGTGGTGCGTGCTCGGCGTCAGCCGCCTGCATCACCTGCTCGCGACCGGTTCCCTCACCTCCAAGAGCGGCGCGGGCCGCTACGCCCTGACCGCCTTCGACGCGCGCTGGCACCCGATCGTCCTGGAGGCCCTGCGGGTGCGCGAGTCCACCGGCACGCCGTCCGCCTACGACGGGGCCCCCGAACGCCGGGCCGACGACACGATCGCGTTCACCGCCATGGCCATCGGAGCCGGTCTCGCGTACGGCGCCCGGCGGGGCTGAGGATTCGGCGAAGTCGGGGCAGCCGGCGGGGAGTTGTGGCAGCATGCGCTGTCATGTCGCCGCTTGGCACGTCCCTGCCCACCCCGTGGTCGCACCGGACCGGTCGCCGTCTGTTCGTGGTGCTGCTCGTGCTGCTCCTGGCGGTGGGCGCGCCGGCGGGCGAGGCCGGCGCGGCAGCCGGGGCAGCCGGGTCCGCGGCGACACCCGATCGCGCCCGCTACGACGTGGACCTGCGCTCCGACGCCGACGGCGGCCACTGGACGGGGCGGCAGCGGGTGTCCTTCCGGAACGCGTCCGCCCGGCCACTGCGTGCGGTGTACCTGCGCCTGTGGGGCAACGGCGAGGACGGATGCGGCACGTCCGCCGGGCCCGGTGTGCCCGGCGTGCCCTCCCCCGTCGTCGTGTCGGGTCTGCGCGGTGGCACGGCGGACCCGCTCACGGTGAACTGTACGGCTCTGCGCATCGCCCTGCCGAAGCCCCTCGCGCACGGGAAGCGGGCGTCCGTCGCCTTCGACGTCTCCATCACGGTGCCCGACCGCAATGCCCGCTTCGGCCGCGAGGGCGCCTTCCGCTTCCTCGGCAACGCACTGCCGGTGCTCGCCGTGCACGACGCCGAGGGGTGGCACCTCGATCCGTACGTGGCCGTCGGCGAGAGCTTCTACGCCCTCGCCGGTGACTTCCGGGTCCGCCTCGACCACCCGTCGGACATGGCGGTGCCCGCGACGGGCCGCACCAGGACCCGCCCGGGAGTCCCGGGGCGTTCGGTGACCCTCAGCCTCGCGGAGCGCGTGCGGGACTTCGCGTGGGCCGCGGGGCCCTTCCGCACGGCGGCCCAGACCACGCCCGGGGGTGTGCGTGTGAAGTCCTTCTGGGCGCCCGGCACCGCCGCCGCGGGCGTCCGCCTCAGCCGCGCCGAGGCCGTCGCGGCCGTCGACCGGTTCGGCCGCGAGTTCGGCCACTACCCCTACGGCGAGATCGATCTCGTGATGACCAGCGGGTTCGGCGGCGGTATGGAGTATCCCGGCCTCGTCCTCCTCGGCACCACCGAGGAGGGCAGCGCCGTCGTCCACGAGCTGGCGCACCAGTGGTGGTACGGCATCGTCGGCAACGACGAGTACGCCTCGCCGTGGCTGGACGAGAGCTTCGCCCAGTACGCCAACTTCCGCTTCTACGGCCTGGAGACCCGCGACTGCTGGTCGGACGTCTACTGGCCCGACGACGGCACCGAACTGACCGCCTCCATGGACTACTGGTCCGGGCACCGCGGCGAGTACCACGTCGTCTACACGGCCGGGCCCTGCGCGCTGGCCGACCTGGAACGCACCCTCGGCGCCGACACCATGGCGCGGCTCCTCAAGCGCTACGCCCACGACCACTGGTACGGCGTCTCGACCACCGAGGACTTCAAGCGCGCCGCACAGGCCGTGACGGAGACGGACCTCGGCCCCTTCTGGGAGAGCCACCGCATCCGGTGACGGGGCCTCAGGTGACGTCCACGTCGGCGTAGAGCATGTCGTGGTCCGAGTGCGCCGTGCGGACCACGCGGTGCTCGCGCGGGGCGACGCCGCGCAGGAAGACGTAGTCGAACTTGCTCTGCCAGTCCGTGGTCGGCTCGCAGGTGCCGACGGGCGCGGGGTGGCACTGCGGGTCGGTGTCCGTGGCCAGGGACCACATGGGGTCGAGTTCGCCGGCTTCCGGCACGGCGTTGAAGTCGCCGACGACTATGGCGCGTTCGTGCCGGGCGACTTCCTTGGCGAGTACGCGGACCTGGTCCGTCCTGAACTCCTCCTGACGCCGTTGGGCGAGGTGCGTGTTGAACACCCGGACGGGCCGGCCGCCGACCTCGGTGGTGACGGCGAGGTACCCGCGGTCCTCGGATCCGCCGTCGGGGTACTCGACGTTGACCGCGTCCGTGATCGGTGCCGCCGACAGGATGGCCTGGCCGAAGCCCCCGGGATTCCACGGCGCTCCCCCGCAGCGGCCCCAGTTCTGCAGGACCGACCCGTGTGCGACGTGGTAGACCAGCCCGTGGAAGGCCTCCAGGTAGTCCCGGATCCTGTCGACGTCACGTGCGCAGGCTTCCTGCATGCCGATGACCTGGGGCGCGTGCGCGGCCATCTCCGCGGCCCGGTCGAGGTTGCTCGCGTCGCACGGGTTGCACAGGTTCCACGTCATGACCCGGTCGGGTACGACGTCCTTGACGGCTTCGACGGGCAGCGACCTGCCGGACAGGGCACCGCCGGGGGCGCTGGGCCCCACCAGTGCCACGCAGGCCAGCGCCAGCGCGCAGACGAGCAATCGCGAGCCGCCCCATTTGAGCACCGCCGCCTCCTCGGTGTGGACACACATGGCAACCGCCGTTCCCACGGACGAGGTTATGGCACCGAGGGGCGCGCCCCGGCACCGCCCGGCGCGCACCTCATGCGGCGTCGAGGCTTCGGCCCTTCGGCATGTCGGGGAGCCGCCAGTCACCGCCCCGGTCGGTCTTCGAGTGACGCGCGACGAGATCGGGGACGCGCAGTCGGCAGGCGAGAGCCGTGACCGCGTGGAGGGCGTCGACGGCCAGCCGGCTGCCGGGCATGTCCAGGCGCAGGAGGCGCGGTTTCACCTCGGCCTGGATCTCGTCCACGAAGGGCCGCAGCACGGTGTCGTAGTTGGCCAGGGCGGTGGGCAGGTCGTGGCCGTGCCGGTTGAGCTCGCCGACCAGGACCACGCGGCCCTTGGACCAGGTGTCCGTACGCACCTGAACGACCTCCTGGGAGTAGAAGATCTTTGTCCGTTCCATGCCGTCGAGGAACCGCGCGGTCTGCCATCCCGCGTCGCGGAACCGGTCGGCCCAGAAACGCCGTTGGCGTTCGACCGGTTCCCGGTGGACGGCCGAGGCCTGCGCGGACCGTTCCCGCAGCACGAAGTAGACCTGGGTCTCCGTCGGGTTGTGGCTCCTGCGCATGATCATCCGGCCGCCGGGCGCGTGGTAGGTGTCCCGGACGTTGCTGTCCGACGCGATGCGCGGGACGAACCAGTAGGCCTGGACGTGCCGCCGATGGACCACGAGTCCGCCTTCGAGGCCGGTCTGGCCCTCATCCTCGAAGGACTGGAACAGCAGGTGAGGCGCGCGCAGGACCCGGCCCGGACCGGCCGGGACCGCTGATCGTCCCACCCTGGTCAGCACGGAGCGCACGCGTGAGCCACAACCATCGGTTGGGCAGCCCTATGCTCACCCCATGGATACCGAGGCGGTGCGATCGTTCGTCCGCGCGGCCGAGCTGGGACAGCTGCGGCACGCTGCCGACGAGCTGGGCGTGACGCAGCAGGCCGTGTCGAAACGGATCGCGGCCCTGGAGCGCGCACTGGACGTCCGGCTGTTCACCCGCACCGCCCGAGGGGTCGAGCTGACGCTCGACGGGCAGGCTTTCCTGCCGCACGCCCGGAACCTCGTCGAGAACGTCGACCGCGCCGTCACCGCCATCCGACGCGGCTCGCGGGCGCTGCGGATCGACGTCCTGGGCCTGCGGTCCGCGCAGGCCGTCGTCCTGCACGACTACTGGCGCTCACATCCCGGAACCGCGCTCGACGTGGTGACGCTGAAGGTCGACGACCCGCGTCTGGCGGTGGCCGCCGTACAGGCGGGCGACGTGGACGCCTCCTTCCGCTCGGTCACCGACCCGGCCGCGCTGCCGCCCGAGGTGCGGATGATCCACGCGTTCCACTCCCCGCTGGAACTCGTCGTCGGCCCGAGACACCCGCTCGCCTCCGCACGCACCGTGGCACCGGCCCGGCTGCGCGGGCACCGGATCTGGGTGCCCGGTATCGCGCCGGGCAGCGAATGGGCCGATTTCTACGATCAGCTCATCACCGGGTTCGGCCTCCGTGTGGACGCCGCGGGCCCGAACTTCGGCAACGAGGTGCTCCTCGACATCCTCGCCGACTCCGACGACGTGGCCACCCTCGTGGGCTCGCGCGACCGGTACGTCTGGCCGACCGGCCACGATCTGCGCCGCATCCCGATCGCGGGTCCGACGCTCGCCTACCCGCTCTCGCTCCTGGTCCCCCGGGAGAATCCACACCCGGGACTCCGGGCGGTCGTCGCCCACTTCGCGAACCTGGCCCCGCTGCCCGAGGACACCTGGCTGCCCTCCTGGGCGACGGGCCCGCCGGAGTAGCGCCCACCACCCGGAAGCCCGCGGCACCGGTGTGGTCCGGCCCGATCCCGTTCCGCTACTGGTCCACGATCGCCTCGACGATGCGCATCAACCGCTCCCCCGCCCGGTCGACGCTTCCGTTCTGTGTGCTGACCTGCGCCCCTTCGAGGACGAAGGTGATCTGGGCCGCGACCTGTTCGGGGTCCGGTTGATCAAGGACTTCGGGGTCGCCATGGCGGGCCGGCGCACGGAGATGGGCAGCCGTCTCGCGGCCGGGCACGTCGCCCGCTCCGACTCCTTCCTGATGCGACGCTTCCGCCGCGCGGGCCTTGTGACCCTCGGGCGTACCGCGACGCCGGAGCTGGCCTACAGCATCACCACGGAACCGGTGCTGTACGGCCCGACCCGCAATCCGTGGGACCTCCGGCGGGGGGCCGGTGGATCCAGCGGCGGCGCGGCCGCGGCCGTCGCGGCCGGAGCGGTCCCCCTCGCCCACGCGACCGATGCGGCCGGCTCGCTGCGCATCCCCGCCGCGTACAACGGTCTCTTCGGGCTGAAGCCCACCCGTGGCCGGGTCTCCATGGGCCCCGCGCTCGACGAGGGATTCAACGGGCTGGCCGTCCAGGGCAGCGTCAGCCGCACCGTACGGGACAGCGCGGCGCTGCTCGATCTGATACGCGGCCCGGAGCCGGGCGACCCCTACTTCGCCGAGCAGCCGTCCCGCCCCTACGCGGAGGAAGTCGCGCGCCCGCCGGGCTCGCTGCGGATCGGGGTCCTCGCCCGGGCCTGGGGCGGGCGCCCCACCGCCGGCCCGGTGGCAGAGGCGCTGGAGCGCACCGTGCGGCTGCTCGAATCCCTCGGACACCGCACGGAGGAGGTCACGGTCGACCTCGGTGCCGACTGGGAGGAGTTCGTGCTGGCCAACGCCCGTCTGTCGACCGCGAATCTCGCGGCCACGGTCGACGACCTGTCGGCAGCCCTCGGCCGCCCCCTCGACTCCTCGTCCCTCGAACCGGCGACGCTGGCCGCCCACCGTTACGGGCAACGGGTCAGCGGCCCCCAGTTCGTCACCGCCCTCGCGATCCGCAATCGCGTCGCCCGCGGCCTGGCGCGGTACTTCGGCACCCACGACCTGCTGCTCACCCCCACCCTGCCGGAGCTGCCCCCGCCGCTGGGCGCCTACGGCGAGGGCACGGAGGCGCTCGACGGCCTCGGCTGGATCGAACGGCTCAACGACCACTCCCCGTTCACCATGGCGTTCAACGTGGCGGGCACACCGGCCATGTCCGTGCCGGTGACCACCGACACCGGGACGGGACTTCCGATCGGCATGCAGTTCGCCGCCGGTTACGGACTCGAAGGGCTGCTCTTCCGCCTCGCCGGACAGCTCGAACAGGCACAGCCGTGGTCGGACCGCGTCCCTGCCGTGTGGGCGGGAGACCTTCCCGTTCCGCCAAGCCGGGCGGGCTCCGCCACGTCCCGGTAGTCGCCCAGGAAGTGCGGTGCGTCCATTTCGGAGGTGCGCCGGGGTGGTTACGAGGGCGGGTTCGACCGCGTGGTCCGTTGCCCGGGCCGGGTGGACGGGCGGTCTCGGCTCGCCCCTTCCTGCGGGGGCAGGAAGAGCAACCGGTCCGCGACCGCGTCCAGATGCCGCGGCGGCAGGTCCATGGTGACGGACAGGTCCTCGACGGAGGCGAAGCCACCGACCGCCGCCCGCATCCGCACGGCAGCCGCGGCCTGTTCGTCGGACAGGGTCAGGTGGCGGGCCAGGACGCCGGCGGGCACGTTGTTGACGTCGACGAGACCGCCGTCGGGAAACGCCCGGTCGGCCAGGTCGACACGGCCGATGCCCAGTTCGACCGCCTGTCGCGGGTCGACGGCGGCGATGTCCCGCGCGGTCTCCCGCGCCGCCCGCTCGTCGCGGTGCGCGGCGAGCAGGGCCCGCTGCCGGCTCTGCAGCGGGTACAGCAGCTCCGCGTCGGGGCGCTGCCACACCCGGGACCGGATGGCGAACGCGTGACCGGTCCCGACGAGGATGTTGAAGAACATGGCGGCGCCGAACACGACCTCGTACGTGGCGGACACGTCCGGGTCGAAGGTGACGAACAGCGCGGCCGCCACACCGTAGGGCACGGTGGCCAGTGCCTGCGCCGGGCTCTTGGTGCGCACCGTCGCGTGGATCATCAGGGGCAGCGTGCCGAGTCCGAGGGTCAGGACGGGGATGAGCGCCCACAGCGAGGTGAGCAGCGTCCGGGTGAGAGGCTCTCGTCTGCTGAAGGGATGGAAGTCGGCCATGTGCTCCCCCGTATCCGTCGGCCCGCGCTGTCCCTACCAAGGTAGGGACTCCCGGACGGGGCGGCGCGGTTGCGGGAATATCCGGGTGCTCGCACGCGCCCGGAGCGTTATCTTCGTGCCATGAACGTCATCGGCAGGATCATCTTCGCGACCGCGCGAGCGACCAGCTCGCCGGTTGCCGCCGTCTGACCTTCCCCCTTTCCCACCGGCGACCGGAAACGGCCCGTCGGTGGTTCACGTGGCGCTCCGCCACCTTCGCCCAGATGCGAGGACCGCACGGTTCCGTTCTCCGGTGCGTCTCCCGCCTCTGAGCGAAGGATTCACCCCATGGACACCGAGCATGTCATCCGCACGTTCGTCGAGTACTACGAGGATCAGGGTCATCGCCGGATCACCGGCTCGACGCTGCTGCCCGAGCCGGGCGATCCGGTGCTGTTCACCAGCGCCGGCATGCATCCGCTCACCCCGTACCTGGAGGGCCGCCCCCACCCGCTGGGCCGGCGGCTGGTCAACGTACAGCGCTGTCTGCGCACCACGGACCTGGACGAGGTCGGGGACAGCACCCATCTGACGGTCTTCGAGATGCTCGGCACGTGGTCGCTGGGCGACTACGAGGGCTCGCGGAGCCTCGACTGGGCCCACCGGCTGCTCACCGAGGGTTTCGGGGTCGACCCGGGGCTGTTGCACGCCACCGTGTACGGGGGCGGTGAGCAGGTGGGGCCGGACACCGAGTCGCTGCGGCTGTGGCAGGAGCGCGGCGTTCCCGTGGAGCCGACGGTGGACGACAACTGGTGGTCCAACGGGCCGGTGGGCCCGTGCGGACCCGACTCGGAGATCTTCCTGTGGAGCGGTGACACCCCGCCCCGGTCCACGCCCACGGGCGACGACCGCTGGGTGGAGGTGTGGAACCACGTGATGATGCGCCACCGCCGGCTGGACGACGGCCGCCTCGTGCCGCTCGGGCGGCGCAACGTCGACACCGGCATGGGCCTGGAGCGCCTCGCCATGCTTCTGCAGGGCAGGTCGTCGGTGTTCGAGTGCGACGTCTTCGAGCCGTGGCGACGGCTGCTGCCCACGCTGTGGCCGCTGGACGAACCGTCGTTCCGGGTGGTCTGCGACCACCTCCGGTCGGCCGTCGTGGTCGTCGGCGACGGCGTCCGCCCGTCCAACACCGGCCAGGGATACGTGCTGCGGCGCCTGGTGCGGCGGCTGCTCACCGTGCTGTGGCTGGAGGATCCCTCGCGCGGGCTCGGTGACCTGCCGGACGAGTTGATCACGCACACCCTGGACCACTTCCGGCAGGACGGCGACCCCGGCCTCCCCGGCCTCGTGCGGCGGCTGCTGGTGGAGGAGGAGCGCCGGTTCCGGCGGCTCCTGGAACGCGGCCGGAACGTGCTCGCCCGGCCCCGCTTCCGGGGCCCGCTGGGAGAGGAGGACTTCCACTACCTCCATGACACCCACGGTCTGCCGCGAGAGCTGGTGACAGGCCTGCACGAGGGCGGGTATCCGGAAACGGGAGGCGTGGGGACCGTGCGGTCGTGACGTGCCGTCACCCGGTGCGGCGCGTGGGGCGCCGACGGCGCTGGACGGCTCCGTAGGTCTCTTCGAGGGCGGTGGTCGCCGCGTCGTAGGAGCGCTGGGCGACACCGACGAAGAGGCAGTCGACGACGGCCAGTTGGGCGATGCGGCTGACGGTCGCGCCGGAGCGGAACGGTGTTTCCCGCGCGCAGGTCGTCAGCACCAGGTCGGCAGCGGTCGCCAGTGTGGAGCCCGGGTCGTTGGTCAGGGCGATGGTGGTGGCTCCGCGCTCGGCCGCGGCCTGGAGGGGCTCGGTGGTGTCCTCGGTCTCCCCGGAGTGGGAGACGGCCAGGGCCACGTCGCCGGGTGCCAGCAGGGCCGTCGCGGTGAGCGCCGCGTGCCGGTCGCTCCAGATGAAGGCCATCCGGCCTATGCGGTGCAGCTTCTGGTGCAGGTCCTGGCCGACGAACGCGCTGGCGCCCACGCCGAAGATGTCGACCCTGCGGGCCTTGGCCACCGCGTCCACGGCCCGGCCCAGCGCGTCGACGTCGAGTGCGGCGCCCGATTCCTCCAGGGCCCGCACCTCGTTGTAGATGATCTTGTTGACTATGCGGTCCAGCGAGTCCGTCGGGCTGATGTCGGTGCCGCCCTGCGCCGCCCGCTCGCCGCCCAGGGCGTGCTCCCGGGCGGCGGCGGCCGCCAGGGCCAGGCGCAACTGGGGGTAGTTGCCCGTGCCGATGGTGCGGCAGAACCGCATCACGGTGGCCGCCGAGGTGCTCGCCCGCTTCGCCAGCGCATGGATGGACAGTTCCGCGACCTGTCCCGGGTCGGCGAGGACCGCGTCGGCCACCCGCCGTTCCGAGGGGGCCAGGGAGGGCCGGGCGGCGCGGACGCGCGTGAGGATGCCGGCGAGCGGGGCTGCGTCCTGGGCGGACGGCTCCGGCACGCGGGACGAGGACTGGCGGACCATGGCCCCTCCTGGATGTGGTGAGCACAGGGTAATGGGGTGACCCGAGGGGGTCAAAAAGTTACGCACTGAACAACATGACGTTACTTATTGACATCCGGAGGGCGGCGTTCCCATACTCGGACGGCGATCCGCACCGGTCACCGACGACCTGGTGGCTCTCGACGTGCCGGGTCACTCGGGCAAAGGGCAAGCCGTATGACTTCAGTAGTGGCGGTAGATCTCGGGAAGACCGGTTGCCGCGCCATGCTGTGGAACAGCGCCGACTCGTCACGGGCCGTCAGTTCCGTGGCGGGTGCTCCCGGTCTGGCGGCGCCCGACGGGGTGACCGCGGCGCGTGCCGCCGTGCGTGCCGCCGTCGAGCCGCTCCTTCGGGAGGCGGGCGGTGCCGGGCCGGAGTCCGTCCTGGTGGGCGCCGCCGGAGCGGCTTCGGCCCCCGCGGCGGCCCGGTCCCTGGTGGGTGCCCTGCTGGAGGACCTGCCCGTCCCGGAGGCGGCTGTCACCAGCGACGCGGTCACCGCCCACGCCGGCGCGCTCGGCGGCCGGGCGGGGGTGGTGCTGGCGATCGGCACCGGTGCGGTCGCGGTCGGTATCGGCGCCGACGGGACGTACGCACGCGTCGACGGGTGGGGCCCGCTGCTCGGCGACGACGGCAGCGGCGCCCGGATCGGCACGGCCGGACTGCGGGCGGCCCTGCGCGCCCACGACGGGCGAGGCCCGGACACCGTGCTGCTGCAGGCCGCCGTCGGCCTCTTCGGCGACCTCGAACGGCTGCCGGTGACGGTCGGACAGGGCGGCAATCCCGCCCGTACGGCCGCCACGTTCGCCCCCGAGGTGGCCCGGGCCGCCGACGCGGGGGACGCCGTGGCCGCGGCGATCGTCCGGGACGCCGCCGCCGACCTGGCCGAGACCGCGCTCGCGGCGGCCCGCCGGATCACCACGGGCCGCGGGCCGCTGCCCACGGCCGTCACCGGTGGGCTGGCCGGCCTCGGCCCGGCCCTGATGGCGCCGCTGACCGCCGCCCTCGCCGGTTCCGGACTCCCCGTGCGGCTCACGTCCGCGCTCGGCGACCCCCTGGACGGGGCCCGCCTGCTGGCGCTGGACCGCACGACCCCTCATGCCTCCCTCGTCGTCCGCGTCCGCCGGACGGCCGCCAACCCCCCTCTCCCCACGCCGGCGACCCCACCGGCCAGTGTCTAGGAGCAAGCGTGCGCCAGCTCGACCTCGTGGTGATCGTGGTCTATCTGATCGGGATCGCCTGGATCGGCCTGCGGAAGGCAGGCCGGCAGAAGTCGGCGAAGGACTACTTCGTCGGTGAAGGCCACATGCCGTGGTGGACGGTCTCCTTCTCCGTCGTCGCCACGGAGACCAGTGTGCTGACGGTGATCAGCGTCCCCGGCGGCGCCTACAGCGGCCAGGGATTCGGCAACGTCGAACTCGCCCTGGGCTACGTCGTCGGACGCGTCGTCGTGGCCACGGTGCTGATCCCCCTCTACAAGCGCGGCGGCTTCGTCAGCGCCTACCAGTACCTGGGCGACCGGTTCGGGCTGAAACTGCAGGGGCTCGCCTCGGTGACCTTCGTGTTCACCCGGCTCCTGGCCGAGGGCGTGCGGCTGTTCGCCTCCGCCATCCCGATCAAGCTGCTGCTCGACGAGTTCGGCGTGCACGCGAGCTACCGTGTGATCATCGTCGTGATCACGCTCATCACCGTGATCTACACGTACCTGGGCGGCATCAAGGCGGTCATCTGGACCGACGCCATCCAGATGGTCCTCTACCTCGGCGGCGCGGTCCTCGCCGTGGCGGTGCTCTCCGCCCACGTCGGCGGTGACGGCTACGCGCGTGCCCTGGACGCCGGCAAGTTCGCGCTCTTCGACACCGACTTCGACCTGGCCCACATCCTCACCAGTCCGTTCGCCCTGCCCACGGCCATCATCGGCGGCGCCATCTTCGCCATGGCCTCGCACGGCTCCGACCAGCTGATCGTCCAGCGTGTACTGGCGACGCGGACGCTGCGCGACGGCCAGAAGGCCATGATCGCCTCGGGTGTCTTCGTCACCGTCCAGTTCGCCGCCTTCTCCCTCGTCGGCGCGCTGCTGTGGTCGTACAACGAGGGCAGGTCGTTCGCGGAGCTGGGGCTGTCCAGCTCGGACAACCTCTACCCCGAGTTCATCCTGCACGGGCTGCCCGTGGTGGTCTCGGGCCTGCTCGTGGCCGGCATCCTGGGCGCCGCGATGGGATCGCTGTCCTCGGCGCTGAACTCCATGTCGAACTCGACCGTCGCCGACATCATCCACAGCTTCTTCCGCAGTACACCGTCCGAGGAGGCGCTGCTCAGGCTCGCCCGCTGGATGACGCTGGTGTGGGCGACGCTCATGGCCGTCTTCGCCTGCGCCTTCAGCGCGAGCACGGGCAATGTGTACCTGACCGGTCTGACCATCGCGGGCTACACCTACGGCGCGCTGCTCGGCGCCTTCCTGCTGGGACGGCTCGTCAAACGCGCCAACGAGGTCGACTCCGTCGTGGCCTTCCTGGTCACCATCGGGGTGATGACGTACATCGTGCGCGGGGTGAAGATCGACGTCACCACGGGCGGGACCACGGTGTCCCAGGCGATCGCGGCCCAGTGGCTGGTGCCGATCGGCGTGCTGATCACCCTGCTCGTCGGCGGTGTGCTGAGCCTGTTCCACCGGGCGCCGGAGTCCGACCGGGTCTCGGCGGTCGACGAGGAACCGGGCGCCGGACCCGACCGGTTGACCACGACGGCCGGCCGGAACTGATCCCGTACCGGCCCGCTCAACCCTTCGCAGGAGTGCATCGTGCGTGTGATCGGCCTGATGTCAGGCACGTCCTACGACGCCATCGAGGCGGCCGCCGCCGACCTCGAACTACAGGGTGAGGTCCTGGTGATGCGGCCGCTGGGCCACTTCTCCGCGCCCTACCCGGACGGGCTGCGCGACCTGATCGCGGGCAGTCTGCCGCCGGCGGCGGCGACGCTCCGGGACGTCGCCCGGCTCGACACCGGCGTCGGGCAGGCCTTCGCCGGCGTGGCCGTGCGGGCGGTGCGCGAGCTGTGCGGGGGCGCCGCCGACCTGGTGGTCTCGCACGGGCAGACGATGTACCACTGGGTGGAGGACGGCGCCGTGCGCGGCACCCTCCAGCTCGGCCAGCCCGCCTGGATCGCCGAGGCGACCGGTCTGCCCGTCGTGTCCGACCTGCGCGGCAGGGACGTCGCGGCCGGCGGTCAGGGGGCGCCGCTGGTGGCCATGACCGACGTCCTGGCCATGGCGGCGCTGCCCGGCGTCCCCGCCGCCCTCAACCTCGGCGGGATCGCCAACGTCACCGTCGTCGCCCCCGGCGCCGAGCCGCTGGCCTTCGACACCGGCCCGGCCAACGCGCTGATGGACGCCGCCGTACGGCACTTCACCGGCGGTGCGGCCGCCTACGACGAGGACGGGCGCCGGGCCGGGGCCGGCCGGGTCGATCCGGGGCTGCTGCGGGTGCTGCTGGACGACCCGTATTACGGCAGGCCCGCTCCGAAGAGCACCGGCAAGGAGCAGTTCCACCTGCCGTATCTGCTGCGGGCGCTCGCGGCGGCGCCCGTGGCGGAGCCCGACGACGTCCTGGCGACCCTGGCCCGGCTCACCGCCGTCACGGTGGCCGACGCCTGCCGAGCGCAGGGCGTGACGCGGCTCGTCGTGTCCGGCGGTGGCGCGCGCAACCCCGTGCTGATGGGCGTGATCGCCGAGGAGCTGCCCGGGGTGGCCCTCGGTTCCAGCGACGCGCTCGGGCTGCCGTCCGACGCCAAGGAGGCACTGGCCTTCGCCCTCCTGGGCTTCCTGACCGTCAACGGCCTGCCCGGCGCGATCCCCTCGGGGACGGGCGCCCGCCGGGCGTCGCTGCTCGGCAGCATCACACCCGGGCGGGAGCCCCTGCGGCTGCCCGAGCCGGCCGGCGAGCCGCCCCGGGTGCTGCGCATCGTCGGCGGGCCCTGAGCACTTCTGCGGACGGCGGACGCCTCAGCCGAGCTCGCCGGTGCGGGCCCGCCGCCACAGGTCGACGTCACCGTCGACGACCGCGTACTTGTCGATCTCGGCCAGTTCGTCATCGCCGAAGGACGGGTTGGCCAGGGCGGCCGCGTTCTCCTCCAGCTGCTCGGGGCGGGAGGCGCCGATCACCAGCGAGGTGACGCGCGGGTCGCGCAGCGCCCAGGCGAGCGCCATCTGCGCCAGGCTCTGGCCCCGGCGGGCGGCGATGTCGTTCAGGGCGCGCAGCCGCCGGACGGTGTCCTCGGTGAGCCAGCCGGTCGCGAAGGACTTGCCCTGGGTGGCGCGGGACCCCTCGGGCACGCCGTCGAGGTAGCGGCCGGTGAGCAGCCCCTGCGCCAGTGCGGTGAACCCGATGACGCCGAAGCCCTCGTCGGCGGCCGCGTCGAGGAGGCCCTCGGTCTCGATCCACCGGTTGAGCATGTTGTACGACGGCTGGTGGATGAGCAGGGGTGTGCCCAGGTCACGGAGGATCGCCGCGGCCTGTCGGGAGCGCTCGGCGTCGTAGGAGGAGATGCCGACGTAGAGCGCCTTGCCCTGCCGCACCGCCGTGTCCAGCGCCGTCATGGTCTCCTCCAGCGGGGTGGAGGCGTCCAGGCGGTGGGAGTAGAAGATGTCGACGTAGTCGAGACCCGTCCGCTTCAGGGACTGGTCGAGGGAGGCGAGCACGTACTTGCGGGAGCCGCCGCCCTGACCATAGGGGCCGGGCCACATGTCCCACCCGGCCTTGGTGGACACCACCAGCTCGTCCCGGTACGGCGCCAGGTCCTGCCGCAGGATCCGGCCGAAGTTGATCTCGGCGGACCCGTAGGGCGGACCGTAGTTGTTGGCGAGGTCGTGGTGGGTGATGCCGAGGTCGAAGGCGCGCAGGGCGATCCGCCGCTGGGTCTCGAACGGCTTGTCGTCGCCGAAGTTGTGCCAGTAGCCGAGGGAGAGCGCGGGCAGGTCGAGCCCGGAGCGTCCGGTGCGGCGGTACTGCATGGCGCCGTCGTAGCGGCTGGGGTCCGCGACGTGGTTCATGGGGTTCTCCGGTGGGGAAGCGGGTCGGGCGCCCCGTGCCCCGTGACCGTCCGGCCGCGGCGGCATCGCGGGCGCCGTCAGTTTCTCACCGTCGTCGGCGCCGTGATCCAGCTGGTCCGGTCAGGTGGCGATGGTGGTGACCGCGTCGACTCCGTAGGTGCGCGCGTAACCGTTCTCCGTGCCCACCAGGAGGTCGACGACCTCGAAGTACCGGTCCCAGAAGGGCGTCTCGCGCAGGGCGTCGACGAGGAGCTGGTAGGCGTGGTGGTCGTCGGCCTCCCAGACCCAGACGTCGGTGACGCGGGCGGAGTAGAACTCCGTGTCGTAGAAGCGTGACCGGACGCCGGCGGTCCTGGCCTCGACGACGGGGACGACCTCCGTGGTGAAGGCGTGTACCCGCTCGTCGACGGTCAGGGCGAGCCACTCGGGCGTGGTCTTGACGAGCATGAACGCGGTGACCGGGGTGTGGGCGGTGTGGGCCGTCTCTTCGGGCATGGTTGCTCCCTGTTTCCGGGTGAGGGTGGGGGCGGGGGTGGGTGAGGGCGAGGGTGGGTGAGGGCGAGGGTGGGGGTTCAGGACAGGACCACGGGCCTGAGGGTCCGGGCGACCCAGTCCTCGAAGGTGGTCGGGGTGGCCGTGTCCGGGGTTCGGGTGACGCCCGCGTCGAGGCCGTCGTCCTTGGCCCGCTTCATGTCGACGACGCCGTCCACGAACTCCTTGTCGAGGCCGTGGCCGACGAGGGTGGTGCGCAGATCGTCGAGCGTCTGGCGTTCGTAGCGGACGGGGCGGCCGAGCTGTTCGGTCATGATGCGGGCCAGGTCGTTGGGTGACAGGTCCCGCGGTCCGAGCACCGGGACGCTGCCGGTGCCGGTCCACGACCGGTCGAGCAGGAGGCCGGCGGCCACGGCGGCGATGTCGGCGACGGCCACGAGAGGGGCCTCGCGCTCGGCGTCGACGACGTCGGTGAAGCAGCCGCGCTCCCGGATCGAGCTGGCCTCCTCCAGGAGGTTCTCGAAGAACGACGGGTTGGCCAGGGCCCGGTAGGCGACGCCGGTTTCCGCGATGAGGTCGTCCACGGCGAGGGACGCGGTGACGAGCCCCGCGCGGCCCGCGACCGGGGTGCCGCGGCCGAGGGCGGAGACGCCGACGACATGGCCGACGCCGTGCGCGGCGAGCGCGTGCGCGGCGGGCCGGGTGAAGCCCCGGTAGGCGTCGTCCGGGGCGCGGGAGGAGTCCGGCGGGACGAGCCAGAAGACGGCGTCGGCGCCGTCGAAGGCCCGGTCGACGACGGCGGGGTCGCCGTGCGAGCCGGTGACCACCTCGACGCGCTCGCGCACCGGGTCGGCCAGGCGCGCGGGGTCGCGCACGATCACGCGCAGGTGCTCGCCCCGTGCGGGGGCGGACTCCAGGAGCAGGGGCAGTAGCCGGCGCCCGATGTTCCCGGTGGGGGCAGTGATGACGATCATGAAAACCTCGTGGGTCGTTCCGTTCGGGTACGCCCACATCCTGCGGAGCCGCGCGGTGTTGCCACAATGGGAACTTCAGCAAGGGGTTGTTGCCTGGAACGGAATAACACTGGTGAACAGCACAGATCCGATCGCGCCGGTCATCGACGCCAACCTCGCCGTGGCGCTCGACGCCCTGCTGGCGGAGCAGAGCGTCACCCGCGCCGCCGCCCGCTTGCGTACCTCCCCGGCGGCCATGAGCCGCACCCTCGGGCGCCTCCGCCGGATCCTCCAGGACCCCCTGCTGGTCCGGGCGGGGCAGACCATGGTGCCCACCCCGAGGGCGCTGGCCCTGCGGGACGAGGCCGCCACCGTCGTACGCCGGCTCGGCGCGCTGCTGACCCCGGCCACCGGCGTCGACCCGGCCACGCTGCGCAGCACCTTCAGCCTCCAGGCCGCCGACCTGGTCGGCGCGGCCCTCGCCGCCGGTCTGCTGACGCTGGCCGGGCAGGAGGCGCCCGGGATCTCGCTGCGGTTCCGGGCCGAGGAGTTGGAGGCCGGGCCGGCCCTGCGTGACGGCCGGGTGGACCTGGAGGTCGGGGCGATCGACCACGTGGATCCCGAGACGCGGGTCGAGGAGCTGGTCACCCTGCGGATGACGGCGGCCGTCCGGCCCGGCCACCCGCTCACCGAAGGGCCGCTGACCGCGGCGCGGTTCGCCGCCGCCGAGCACGTCGCGGTCAGCCGCCGCGGCCGGTTCGACGGTCCGGTCGACGCCGCCCTGGCCGAGCACGGCCTCAGCCGCCGGGTCGCCGTCGTCCTCCCGGGACATCTGGCGGCGCTGTCCCTCGCCGCCCGCACCGACGTCGTCGCGCTGGTGCCCGCCGCGCCGGACGAGGCCGGCTCCTCACCCAGTCCCCTCACCGAACAGGCCTCGGTCCTCGGACTGCGCCTCCTCGACGTCCCGCTGCCACTGCCGCCGGTGACCATCGGCATGGCCTGGCACCCCCGGCACACCGCCGACGGCGCGCACCACTGGCTGCGCGCCGCGGTCCGCCGGGTGCTGCGCGCCGAGCCGTCCGCCCGGCGCGGGTAGTCGGGGGCAACGGGCGGGACAGGGTGCCGATCCGTCTTCCCCACCGCCGCAGCCGCGCGCCGCCGCCCGCCCGGCACCCCCGCCCGCTCCGCTTGCGGGGGCCGGGCGGCGGCGGAGACTGATACGGACGACGGCACTCCGGAAGGCCTGGACGGATGGGTGAGCACGCGGTGCGTCCCGGCGCCGGGACGCGGCACGGCCGACGCGCCGACGCGCCGACGGGATCCGCCCCCTCCTCCCTCCTGCCCGGCCCGCCCCGGCACCCGCACCCGATTGGCGTGGGCGCTCCTGGGCACACGTGCCGCGGGAACCACGCGGGCCGGGGCCCCGGGCACGGTCCGGGCGTCGGCGGGACCGTTCTGCCGCGCAGGGCGAAGAGGGTCCCGTGCCCCGTGTTCGAGTCGCGCGGCTCCTGGGCGTCAGCCACTCCCCGACGAAAGGCAGTCTCATGACGGACACCCCGCCCGCCACCACCACGGACTCCGGCGCACCGGCGGAGAGCGACGAACACTCGCTCACCGCGGGCCCGGCGGGTCCGGTCCTCCTCCAGGACGCCTACCTCATCGAGCAGATGGCGCAGTTCAACCGGGAGCGTATCCCCGAGCGCCAGCCGCACGCGAAGGGCAGCGGCGCCTTCGGCCAC
The DNA here is from genome assembly GCF_003369795.1 of Streptomyces sp. CB09001. Classification (NCBI taxonomy): domain Bacteria; kingdom Bacillati; phylum Actinomycetota; class Actinomycetes; order Kitasatosporales; family Streptomycetaceae; genus Streptomyces; species Streptomyces sp. CB09001. The sequence continues at coordinate 7,379,488 of NZ_CP026730.1, read as the reverse complement.
TTCGAGGTGACGCACGACGTGAGTGCCTACACCAAGGCGGCCGTCTTCCAGCCGGGCACCCGGACCGACCTGGTCACCCGCTTCTCGACCGTCGCCGGCGAGCGCGGCAGCCCGGACACCTGGCGCGACCCGCGGGGCTTCGCGGTGAAGTTCTACACCAGCCAGGGCAACTACGACATGGTCGGCAACAACACGCCGGTGTTCTTCGTCAAGGACCCGATGAAGTTCCAGCACTTCATCCGGTCGCAGAAGCGCCGGGCGGACAGCAACCTGCGCGACCACGACATGCAGTGGGACTTCTGGACGCTCTCGCCGGAATCCGCGCACCAGGTCACCTGGCTCATGGGAGACCGCGGCATCCCGCGCACCTGGCGCCACATGAACGGCTACACCTCCCACACCTACATGTGGATCAACGCCTCGGGCGAGCGCTTCTGGGTGAAGTACCACTTCAAGACGGACCAGGGCATCGAGTACTTCACCCAGCACGAGGCCGACCAGATGGCGGCGGCCGACACCGACTACCACATGCGGGACCTCTTCGAGCACATCCGCGACGGCGACTTCCCGAGCTGGACGCTGCACGTGCAAGTCATGCCGTATGCGGACGCAGCGGGCTACCGGTTCAACCCGTTCGACCTGACGAAGGTGTGGCCGCACGGCGACTACCCCCTGATCCCGGTCGGCCGCATGACGCTGGACCGGAACCCGACGGACAACCACGCCGAGATCGAGCAGGCGGCCTTCCAGCCGAACAACCTGGTCCCCGGCATCGGCCCGAGCCCGGACCGCATGCTGCTGGCCCGGCTCTTCTCGTACGCCGACGCCCACCGCCACCGGATCGGCGCGAACTACCAGCAGCTTCCCGTGAACGCCCCGGTCGTCGACGTCCGCACCTACTCCAAGGACGGCGCGATGGCGTACCGGAAGACGACCGACCCGGTCTACGCGCCGAACTCCAAGGGCGGCCCGGCCGCCGACACCGGGCGCTTCGGCACACCGCCCAGCTGGGAGGCGGACGGGTCCATCACCCGGACGGCCTACGTCAGCCACGCCGAGGACGACGACTGGGGGCAACCGGGCACCCTGGTGCGCGAAGTGATGGACGACGCGGCCCGGGACCGGCTGGTGGACAACGTGGTGGACCACCTCCTCAACGAGGTGACGGAGCCCGTGCTCCAGCGGGCCTTCGAGTACTGGTCGAACATCGACACGACCATCGGCGAGCGCATCGCCAAGGGGGTGCGGGCGAAGGCGGGCGAGAAGGACTTCAAGGCCGCCGAGCAGCGCAATCCGGCCCGGCAGTCCATGCAGGACAAGGCCTGAGGTCCCCCGCGGTTCTCCGCTCCGGCGGGGCGTGCACCGGCCGGCGCACGCCCCGCTCCGCGTGACCGGCGAGTTCTCCGTCGCCGGCGCTTCCGCCGAGGTTGCGGCGCCGGCTCGTCGAAATGCGGGCTGTTAACATCCGGGGGTGCGTTGATCTGCGGTGCGGTGGCCTCGGCCGCCGCGGACGGAGTGACCGCCCTCTCGTCGACCGGACTTCGAGGGCGGCTCGTCATGTCTCCCGTCAAGCAGCCCGGAGGTCCGCACGTGTCCGCACCGCACCCGATGGCCTACGAGGCGTTCCTCGCGCACGCCACCGCCGACCCCGACGTCGTCGGTCTGGTCCTCAAGGGCTCCCACGCCCACGACGGCATGCCCACCCGGTACTCCGACCACGACGTATACGTCGTGGTCACCGACGAGGTGCGGACCGGCCCGGCCCGCCTCGACGGTTTCCGCTCCGCCCGGCTGGACGTGGTCGTCGTGACGGTGGCGGAATTCGACCGGCTGGGCGACTGGGAGCGCTACGCGGTCGCGCGGGCCCGGGTCCTGCTCGACCGGCTCGGCGGGCGCATCGCGAGGATGGTGGCCGCCAAGGGGCGGCTCGGCGCCGCGGAGGCCTCGCGGATCGCGGCCGCCCGGCTGGACGCCTACGCCAACTCTCACTACCGGTCGCTCAAGAACGCCCGGGACGGGCATCCGCTCGCCGCGCGGCTCGACGCGGCGGACAGTCTCGGCTTCCTGCTGGAGCTGCTGTTCGCCCTCGACCGGCGTCCGCGCCCCTACAACAAGTACCTGGAGTGGGAGCTGGACCGGTTCCCGCTTCCGGGGTGGGACGCGCGCGAACTCCTGGCCACGCTCGGACGGATCACCGGGGCCGGTGACACGGACGTGCAGCGAGAGCTGTTCGGCAGGGTCGAGGCCGCGGCGCGCGAGGCGGGACACGCGGCGACGCTGGACGCCTGGGGCGACGACCTCGCGCTGATGCGTCCCGCGCCGTCGCGGCGCATTCCCTGACGGCCAGGTATGACAGTCACTGACATCGCGTGTTACCTTCGATGACAGCGGCTGTCATCGAAGGTCCCGGTGCCGCGCTCGTCGCTCGTACCCGCGCTCGATCCCGGACGGGCAGTCGCCGCATACACATACCTGGAGGAATCTCATGCGTGTCTTCGTTACCGGCGCCTCCGGCTGGATCGGCTCAGCCGTCGTTCCCGAGCTCATCGGGGCCGGTCATCAGGTCGTGGGACTCGCCCGTTCGGACGCCTCGGCCGAGGCGCTCACCGCGGCCGGGGCCGACGTGGTCCGGGGCACCCTGGACGACCTCGACGTCCTGCGGCGGGCCGCCGCCGACTCGGACGGGGTCGTCCACCTGGCCTTCAAGCACGACATCGCGTTCTCGGGCGACTTCAAGGGCGCCGGCGAGGCCGACCGGCGGGCCGTCGAGGTGATCGGCGAGGCGCTCGCCGGGACCGACCGGCCGTTCACGATCGCGTCCGGGACGCCCGCGATTCCCGGGCACGTGGCTACCGAGCACGACGGCCACGACGCGGACCGGGCCGCGGCCGCCCGGGGCGACGCCCAGCACATCCGGGCCGTCACCGCCGAACTGACCCTCTCCCTCTCGGCCCGCGGTGTCCGCTCCTCCGTGGTACGGCTGGCGCCGACCAATCACGGCGAGGGGGACAACGGGTTCGTACCGGCGCTCATCGGGATCGCCCGCGGCAAGGGCGTCTCCGGGTACATCGGCGACGGCACCAACCGCTGGTCGGCCGCGCACCGTCTCGACTCCGCGCGCCTGTTCCGCCTCGCGCTGGAGAAGGCCCCCGCCGGCTCGACGCTGCACGCCGTCGCGGAGGAGGGCCTGCCGGTGCGGGACCTCGCCGAGGTGGTCGGCCGGCAGCTGGGCCTGCCGGTGGTGTCGGTCCCGGCCGCGGACGCGGAGGCCCACTTCGGGTGGCTGGCGGGCCCCCTCGCCGCCAACCGCGCGGCCTCCAGCGTCCTGACCCGCGAGCTGCTTGGGTGGGAGCCCGTCCAGCCCGGGCTCGTCGAGGACCTGGAGCAGGGCCACTACTTCAAGTAGCCCGGTCGCCTCCCGCGGCCCCGGTTGCCGCGAGGGGCCCCGGCCCGGGCATCAGACCAGCTCGGGCTGCGGTTCCGCGGGGCGCGGCGGTTCCGGCTGCCGCGCCGGCACGGCCTTCGCCTCCCAACGCCGGGTGGTCCGCAGGTACCCGAGGATCACGGACGCCATCGCGAGGAGAAGCAGCGGCCCGGCGGCCCCCGGGTGCTCGGCCATCTCCACCGGCAGGTACCGGTAGGACACCAGCAGCACCGCGAACACCGTCGTGCCGTACGCGACCAGCCGGACGGCGGCGCCGTCCCAGCCCCGCGCGAACGCGCGCATCGCGGCCTCGACCGTGAGCGCGAAGACCACGCCTGCGACGAGGTCGGCGCCGTAGTGGTAGCCGAAGCCCAGGGTCGCGGTGAGGGTGGCGACCAGCCAGAACGTGCCCGCGAACCGCATGCCCCGCGAGCCCCCGCGGGAGTGGACGAACAGCGTCGTGGCCCACGCCGTGTGCAGGCTGGGCATGCAGTTGCGCGGGGTGATGTCGTCGAACGGGATCGGGTGCGGCGCCCCGGTCGGCGGCAGCGTGTGCGGCCACAGGTTGGCCACCGCCCACTGGCCGCCGTCGGCGCCGTAGGCGAAGACCGGTCCGACGACCGGGAAGACCATGTAGACGGCGGGTCCGAGCAGACCGATGACGAGGAAGGTGCGCACGAGGTGGTGGCTCGGGAACCGGCGCTCGACCGCCACATGGCGCAACTGGTACAGCCCGACGAGGGCGGCGGCCAGCGGCAGCTGGCCGTAGACGAGGTGGAGGACGTGGCCGCCGACGGGCTCGGTGGCGTCGACGAACCGGCCGACCAGCCACGAGGGGTTGCCGAGCGCCTGGTCGGCGGTGGCCACGTACGGGTCGAGCACCGCTTTGCGCGTCTCCGAGGTGATGAGCAGCCAGGTGTCGCCCGTCTTGTGGCCGGCCACAAGGAGCAGCCCCAGCCCCACGCCCTTCAGCAGCAGGGCCCGCTCGCCGCCCTCGCGGCGCGTCACCGCGACCACCGCACAGCCCAGGACCACCCACAGGGCGCCGTTGCCGAAGTTCATGTCGGCGCCGGCCGCCCAGCGCACCAGCCAGAAGACGACGTCGATGCCGAGCGCGGCACCGGCCGCGACCAGGCGCTGCCGCCAGGTCAGCACCACCATCGTCAGGGCGAGGCCGGCGTACAGCAGCGGCCCCGAGGCGGGCGCGAAGACCACTTCTCGCGCCTGCTCGGTGATCGGGCCCCGCACGCCGTAGTGGCGCGCGGCGAATTCCAGCGCGACGAGGAAACCGAGGGTCACCACGCCGGCCGCGGCCCACAGCAGGGCCCGCGCCCGACGCAGCTCGGCGGACAGGGGGCCGCGGTCTCTTCGCGCGGATATTCGTGTCGGTAGGGTTTTCAATTGTTTGGCCCGTTTGCTAGGGGGTCGGACAAATAGGTAGCTCAAATAGGTCGCTCGTACGGATCGTCACGAGTTCGAACATGCTAACGGCACCACTGAGCCGGCCCCCGGACCCGTGTCAGGCCGTGTGCTGGTACGCCGGGTAGGTCAGGTAGCCCGCGTCACCTCCCTGGTAGTACGTGGCCTCGTCCACCGGCGCGACCGGCAGGCCCGTGCGCAGCCGCTCGACCAGATCGGGGTTGGCGATGAAGCCGCGGCCGAAGCTGATGAGGTCCGCCCCGAGCCCGAGCCAGTGGTCGGCGTCGTCGCGACCGGTCTGCTTGGGGCCCATCGGCAGCACCGGGTTCATGACGAGCGTGCCCGGCCACACGCGGCGCAGGGCGACCAGCAGGTCCTCGTCCGCGGTGGTTTCGATGTGGACGTAGGCGATCCCGAGGCGCGACAGCTCGGTCAGCAGCTCGGTGTAGAGGTCGAGCACGTCGGTCTCCTCGACGCCCCAGAACGTGCCCGCCGGGGAGAGGCGGATGCCGGTCCGGTCGGCGCCGACGGCCTCGACGGTCGCGGACACGGCCTCGACGGCGAAGCGGATCCGGTGGGCCACCGGACCGCCGTAGCGGTCGGTGCGCAGGTTCGCGTTCGAGGAGAGGAACTGCGAGATGAGGTAGCCGTTGGCACCGTGCAGCTCGACACCGTCGAAGCCGGCGTCGACGGCGCGGCGTGCTGCCTCGGCGTAGGACCGGGCCTGCTCCGGCACTTCGGCGGTCTCCAGGGCGCGCGGCATCGGCACGGGCTGCGGGCCGGTCGGGGTGAACACCTCCCCGACGGCCGGGACGGCCGAGGGACCGACCGGCACCATGCCCGTGGTGTCGGGGTGCGAGACGCGGCCGCCGTGCATGATCTGGGCGAAGATCCGTCCGCCGTTGGCGTGCACGGCGGCGGTGACGGGACGCCACGCGGCGACCTGCTCGTCGGTGTGCAGCCCGGGGGTCCCAGGGTTGGACTGACCGACCTCGTTCGGCTGCACTCCCTCGGAGACGATCAGTCCGGCGGTGGCGCGCTGGGCGTAGTACGTGGCCATCGACGGCGTGGCCAGGCCGCGTTCGGCGGCGCGCACCCTCGACATCGGCGCCATGACCATCCGGTTGGGCAGCGTCAGGTCGCCGAGCCGGAAACTGTCGAAGAGGGACGTCATGTCAGGACTCCTTCGTCGTCCGCGGGCCCGGATCTCGGGCACGACCGCTACGCTAGAACCTGACACTGACGTCAGAGGCAAGTATGTGTGCCGCAGATCACAGCGGGGAGCAGGTCATGCGTATCGGAGAAGTGGCGTCCCGGGCCGGGGTCAGCGTCCGGTCGGTGCGCTACTACGAGGACCAGGGACTGCTGGCGAGCACGCGCAGCGCCGGGGGCCAGCGCCAGTACACGGAGCACGAGGTCGAGCGGGTCAGGTTCCTCCAGCGGCTGTACGCCGCGGGCCTGTCCAGCCGGACCATCGCCGAACTGCTCCCCTGCGTGGACGCGCCCAGCGAGGCCCATTCCGACGCCGCGCTGGAGCGCATGGCGCAGGAGCGGGACCGGCTGACCGAGCACATCGCCGACCTCATCCGCACCAGGGACGCGCTCAACGCCCTGATGACGGCTGCCCGTGAATACCGGGACACCCAGTTTGCCTAAACATGTTAGGCAAGCTCATAATCTTCCCCGGTTGCCGGGTGAGCGATGCGGAGGACGGGTGTGGCTCGGGTAGGGCTGACGACCGAAGGTCTGATCAGGGCCGGGGCCGAGACGGCCGACGAGATCGGCTTCGAGCGCACCACGCCGACGGAGCTGGCCCGGCGGTTCGGCGTCCGCACCGCGAGCCTGTACTCGCACGTGCGGAACGCTCACGACCTCAAGACCGGGATCGCGCTGTTCGCCCTGGAGGAGCTGGCCGACCTGGCCTCCGAGGCGGTGGCCGGACGGGCCGGCAAGGACGCGCTGACCGCGTTCGCGAACGTCTACCGCGACTACGCCGTCGAACACCCGGGCCGCTTCGCCGCCACGCAGTTCCCCCTCGACGCGGAGGCGGCGGCCTCCAGTGCCGGAGTGCGGCACTCCCAGATGTCGCGGGCGATCCTGCGCGGTTACCGCCTGGCGGAACCGCACCAGACCCATGCGGTACGGCTGTTGGGCAGCGTCTTCAGCGGCTTCGTCGGTCTGGAGGCCTCGGGAGGCTTCAGCCACAGCGCCCCGGACTCGCAGGAGAGCTGGACGGAGATCCTCGACGCGCTGGACGTCCTGCTGCGGACCTGGCCGACCACGTCCTGACCCCGGGCGCGGGCGATCCCCCTTCGCGTCAGAACCGCGCGACGGTGAGGGAGAGTGCGTACAGGGCGGTCGAGGTGAAGTCGTCGGCCGGTTCCACCGTCTGCCAGGCCCGCACGTCGTCGACGTAGCCGGCGCCGTGACCGTCGTATCGCGACCACGGCCCGCCCTCCGGGGCGAAGGAGCAGGGACGGCTCCCGTCGAAGGTGTCCGGCTCCTTCAGCAGGTCCGCGTCGTTGGGCCCGTTGACGACGGCGCCGCGCAGGATGTCGCCGTGGCCGGTGCGGCTCATGGCCAGGTTGGCGACCTGGTGCTGGAGGCAGTGCGGGAAGACGTCGCCCGCGCCCACGACGAAGCTGGTGCCCCAGGCGTTGGCCCCGAAGACCCAGGCCCGCTGCTGCGCGGCGAAGTCGTCGAACCGGTGGTCGCCGGTGACGCGCGCGTACAGCTCGGCGGTCGCGAGCAGCCCGAAGGTGTTCGGCGCCGCGTCGAAGTCGGTGGGTATGACGCCCGACCGGAAGGGGTCCCCGGCCGCGCGTTCTTGCCCCGTCTCCACCTGCCGCCTCAGTTCCGCCTTCAGGGCGGCCGCGAGGTCCGCGTCCGGGGCCGCCGAGGTGAGCACGTCGGCGTGGGCGAGGGCACTGACGTCGGCGGGGCCCAGGGTGCCGCCGCGCTCCTCCCGCAGGGCCGCGCGGGCCCAGTCGACCGCCTCGCCGCTCCACCGCGAGGCGCGTGCGTCGCCCAGGGCGTCGGCGCCGCGGGAGAGTTCCACGGCCGCCCACTCCATGTCGTCGCGCCAGGAGTGCTCCTGGTAGTAGTCCGCGGGCACGGTGGTGACCAGGTCCCCGGCGTCCGGCCGGGTGTCCGCCCGCGCGTAGACGGCGGCGGCCTTGTCCAGCCACGCGCGGGCCTGTGCCGGATCGTCCTCGGCCCCGGTCTGCGCGGCGAGGGCGAAGGCCGCGCTCACCCGGCCCGCGAGGTTGGGGCTGAGGGGCTCCCCGGGTTCGTTGGCACGGAAGACGGGCCGGTACTTGAGGAGGTAGTCCGGGTCGCCCCGTCGCACGGTGAGCCGGTCGTCCTGTTCGGGCAGCCGCCACACGTCGTGGTCGCCGCGGACCTCCTGGCCGCCCGAACCCAGCCCCACCTGTGCGTAGAGCGTGCCCGTCTCCCCGTCCCACATCCTGTCCAGCCAGGCCAGACCGTGCCGGGCCTCCTCCCGCAGTCCGGGCACCTCCGGTGTGTCCCGGACGGTGCTCAGCATCTGTGCGACCACATAGGACGTCGTGTGCGTGAACTTCAGGAAGTCGCCCGCGTCGAACCACCCGCCCGAGACGTCCACGGGACCGCCGGCCTCGGTCGGTGCCGAACCGGCCGTGGTCCCGTCGGCCTCCGGGCCGGTGCGGGCCGGCTCGTAGACGCGCGCCTGTTCGTCGGTCAGGTGCGAGGGCTCCCGCCCGGTCGCATCGGCCAGTACGTCCGCGCCGTCCCGCTGGGTGCCGAAGAAGCGCACGGTGTCCGCGCGCAGCGGGTCCAGCAACCGCTCCGCCGGCGCCACCCGGAAGCGGACCTCGGGGTCACCGCCCGCGCCGACCAGGCGCAGGCGGTAGGTGCCGGTGCGGTGCAGCGAGGAGAGGTCGATGGTGCGCACGGCGGTGTACGTGTCGTTCCAGCCGCCGAGGGAGGGACCGAGGGCGCCGTGCCCGGCCGGGTCGCCGCGCTCGTCCAGGACCTCGAAACCGGCGTCCGCCAAGGTGTCCCGGTCTCCCATGACATAGGCGAACTTCTTCTCGCCGGAGACGTATCCGGCCTGGTTGACGCGGATGGCCGCCGGCGTCTCGCCGCCGCCCCCGGAGCACGCGGTGAGGCAGCAGGCCGCCAGGACGGCGGCGGTCGCGGCCGGCACGGAGCGGGCCGACGGCGAGAACAAGTGGCTCATGGTGGACAGTCTGGTCGATGGCGCCACCGCGCCGCGGGCCGAGGTACCGACCGGGGGCAGGGCGAGGAAGTGGACGTTTGTGCGGGATAGGCTCTGATCCGCCAGCCCACCCGGACCGCCACAGGAGGAGTCGGCCATGGGCCAGAAGGACCCGCAGGAGGCACCGGCCGCCCAGGACACGGCCGAGCGGCTCCGGGCGATCGGCGACGAGCTGTCGGACCGCTTCTACGAACGGGCCGACGTCGTACGGACGCTGCTGGTGACGCTGCTGGCCGGTCAGCACTCGCTGGTGCTCGGCCCGCCCGGAACCGCGAAGTCCGAGCTGGCCCGGGAACTGACGGGCCGGGTCGTGGGGGCGTCCTACTGGGAGATCCTGCTGTCCAAGTTCACGGCGCCGACGAGGATGTTCGGGCCGATCGACGTCGCCGCGCTGGCGCGCGGGGAGTACCGCCAGGTCTACGAAGGGCGCGCCACCACCGCACACGTCGCCTTCATCGACGAGATCTTCAAGTGCTCCACGGCGGCGCTGAACGAGACGCTGGGCTACCTCAACGAGCGGATCTACCACCCCGAGAGCGGCGGTGAGCCCGTCCGCTGCCCTCTCATCGGCGCCATCACGGCGAGCAACGAGCTGCCCGACGGCGAGGACTCGGCCGCGATCTACGACCGGCTCCTGGTGCGGATCGAGGTCACGTACCTGGAGGATCCCTCCAACTTCGCCGCTCTGGTCCGCTCCGCCGTCAGCCGCCCGGCCACGCCCGGGCGGACCACCGTGGACCTGGCGGCGCTGCGGCACGCCGTGGACGAGGCCGTCCCCGAAGTGGAGGTGCCCGACGGGATCGTGGACGCGGTCTGCACCCTGCGGGCCGCCCTGCGCCGCAAGGAGCTGATCGCCTCCGACCGCCGCTGGCGGCAGGCGGTGGGCCTGCTCCAGGCGTCCGCCTACCTCGACGGGCGCCCCTCGGTCGCGGAGAGCGATCTGTCGGTGCTGACCCACGTGCTGTGGAACTCCCCCGCCGAACGCCCGACGGTCGAACGTGAAGTACTGCACCTGGTCAATCCGGACGCCAAGGAGGCGCTCGACCTCGCCGACACCATCGCGGAGCTGGAGGCGCAGCTCGACGCGATGGCCGGGCGGTCCCGCGAGGCGCTGAGCGAGTGGGTCATCAAGAAGGCCCACAACCAGCTGGCCATGGCGGGCAAACGGCTGGAGAGACTGCGCGCGGAGGCGGTGGGCGCGGGCCGCTCCACCACCGCCATCGACCGGGTCACCGGCCGCCAGCGCGCCGTCCGCGCCCGGGTGCTCACCGAGGCCCTCGGCGTGGACGCGAGCACGGTCCAGGCCCAGCTCTGAGCACCGCGGCGGACGGCCCCGTGGACGAGAACACGGAGACAGAAACGGACACGAACACGGGCACGGACACCGACACGGACGTGCACGGGAGCGGGACGGCGAGCCGGCTCGACGTGCTGGCGGACCGCGCCGGGGCGTGGCTGGCCCGGTCGGGTGCCGCCCCCGCGCGGCACACCGGGGCCGTGGCCGCGGACCGTTTCGACCGCATGGCCTGGCGCGACACCTACGAGCAGTCGCCCGCGCTGCGCGAGCTGGCCGGTGAACTGGGCGAGCACCACGCGCACACGGCCGACCTGCTCACCGACGTCTTCCTGGCCGCCTACAAGACCTCCCCACGCCTGCGCGAGCCGGCCGAGCTGGAGCCCTCCCGGCTGGTCAACCACCGCCTCGTCGCGGCGCTGCTGGAGTCACCGGACTTCGACGGGCTGCACCGGGAGACGGCCGGCGACCCGTACGCCGCGGCCATGGCCGTACTCGCCCAGGGCACCGCGCTGCGCCGGATGCTGGAGGACTCCCGGCCCGCCCGGGACCGGGACGAGCGGGCGGAGCGGGCCCGGCGGGAGGCCGAGGACGCGGCGGACGCCGTCGCCGAGGCGCTCCGGCAGGCCGCCGAAGAGGCCGGCGAGGACGGCACCGTGCCGGGACCGGCGGCCGACGCCGTACGGCGGGCGGTCCGGGAGGCGGACGCCGCCGCGAGGCGGGCCGCCTCCGACGCGGGCCGGGCGCTCGCCGTGGCGATCCCCGGCGTCCGTGCCGCCGCGCGCGGAGCGGTGGCGAAGTCGGCGGCGGCCGCGCGGGAGGAGACCGCGCTCATGCGGGCCTGGGGTGTCGGCTCCGGCGAGCTGGAGCGGATGCCGTTCGACGAGCGCGCCCGGCTGGCGGAGCGGCTGCGCACCGGACGGCTCGCCGAGTGGGCCGAACTGATCGGCCGTTTCCGGCAGATGGCCAAGGGGGAACGCGCCCGCAAGGTGGAGAACGCCACCGGTGAGCTGATCGGGGTCACGCTCGGCGACGACCTCTCCCGGGTCATCCCGTCCGAGCTGGCCAATCTGGGACTGCCCGAACTGCGTGCGGTGTTCGCCGCGCGCTACGCCGCGCGGGAGCTGATGCTCTACGACAGCCAGGGGGAACAGGCCACCGGCCGGGGCGCCGTCATCGCCTGCGTGGACACCTCGCACTCCATGTACGAGGCGGGGCCCGGCGGCATCACCCGGGAGGCCTGGGCGAAGGCGTGCGCACTGGCCCTGCTGGACCAGGCCCGTGACGCGGGGCGGGACTTCGTCGGCATCGTGTTCTCCGCCGCCGACCGGCTCCGGGTCTTCCGCTTCCCGGCCGGCCGGCCCGCCGATCTCGCCCGTACCCTCGACTTCGCGGAGACCTTCCTCGGCGGCGGCACCAGTTACGAGCGGCCCCTGTCGGCGGCGGGCGAACTGCTCGAGGAGGAGTTCGCCGACGCCGCCCGTACGCGCGGGGACATCGTGATGCTCACCGACGACGACTGCGGTGTCACCGAGGCCTGGATGCGGGGGTGGAACGAGGCCAAGCGCCGGCTGGGCTTCCGGGTCTTCGGCGTGGGCGTCGGCTCCCCGCGCGTCGCGGCGGCCGGCTCGGTCCTCGAGGCCCTGTGCGACCACCTCCGTTCCGTCGAGGACTTCACCGACGTGCACGCCGCCGCCGACCTGTTCCGCGTCATCTGAGCCGGCCGGCCGTCATGGTGTGCGGGTCGTCACGGCTTGCGAGCCACCGCCCCGTACATCGCGATGTCCTCGTCCCGGATGCCCTGCTCGCCGGTGCCGTCCGGATGCCACTTGTGGACCTGGACGATGCCCGGTGCGACCAGCTCCAGCCCTTCGAAGAACTCGTGCGCCTCGTCGATGGTCCGCAGCCGCATCGGCATGTCGCGCGCCGCGTACTCGCGCGCGACCCGGCCCACCTCCTCGGGGGCGAACTCGGCGGTGCCGATGGTCATCGCCAGGTAGCTTCCCGCGGGCAGGGGCTCCAGGAGGCGGCGGACGATGCCGACCGCGTCGTCCTCGTCCAGGACGAAGTGGACGATCGCGATCACGGTGAGCGCGACGGGGCTGCCCAGGTCCAGCGTCTTGCGGAACTCGTCGGATTCGAGGACGGCTTCGGGGCGCTGGAAGTCCGCCTCGATGTACGTCGTCCGGCCCTCCGGCGTACTGGACAGCAGACCCTGGGACAGGGTGAGGACGATGGGGTCGTTGTCCACGTAGACCACGCGTGACTCGGGGGCCACCGACTGCGCTATCTCGTGCAGGTTGGGCGAGGTGGGAATGCCGGTGCCGATGTCGAGGAACTGACGGACGCCCGCCTCCTCGGCCAGCCATCGCACCGCTCGGTTCATCCAGTCCCGGTTGGCGCGCATGTGCACGGGCAGGGCGGGCCATTCCCCGGCCATCGCGTCCCCCGCCTCCCGGTCGGCGGGGTAGTAGTCCTTCCCTCCCAGGATGTAGTCGTAGATCCGCGCCGAGTGCGCGTGCTCGGTGTCGATCCGGTCGGCCGGCCATCCGCTGTCGGACATCGTTCGCCTCTCTCCATGGGGTGGTGCGGTACGGGTGGAAGTCCTCACAGCTCCTTGCGCAGCGCGCCGAGGAGTTCCTCGGTGCCTCGGGCCGGTACCGCCTGGGCGCCCAGGCGGTCCAGGGCCTCGCGGTAGACCACCACGTCGTCGCCCTTGTCCAGGTAGACGGCGCCCACGAGTCCGCCGAGGTAGACGATGTCGGGAAGTTCGGGGGCCCGGAACCGGAAGAGGTCGAACGCGCCGGCCCGCATGGCGGGGTGCGGGCCCCCGGCGAACGGCATGATCTGGAGTGTCACGTGGGGCAGCCGTCCCACCTCGATCAGGTGGTCCACCTGGCGCCGCATCACCTCGGTTCCTCCGACGGGCCAGCGCAGGACCGTTTCGTCCATCACGACCCACAGGCGGGGCGGACAGGGGCGGGTGAGGATCTCCTGGCGCCGCATGCGCAGGGCCACCCGCCGCTCGGTGTCCACGGAGGAGGCGTGCGGGTTGCCGGCGCTCAGCAGGGCCCGCGCGTAGGCCGGGGTCTGCAGCAGGCCGTGCACGAACCCGGCCTCGTAGGCGCGGATGTGCAGGGCCGCCTGTTCCAGGCTCAGGTACGCCGCGAACCAGTCCGGCATGACGTCGCGGTAGGTGTGCCACCAGCCGCGCTTGTTCGCCTCCCGCGCCGACTTCAGGAAGGTGTCGATCTCCTGCTGGTCGCGGACACCGTAGATCTGGAGCAGCTTCTCGACGTCCGGGAGGCGCAGCCGGGCCACCTTCGCCGCCTCCAGCCGGCGGATGGTGGAGTGGCTCACCCCGATCGCCTCGCCGGCCTGCTCGAACGTGAGACCGGCGCGGGTGCGCAGCTCCTCCAACTGCCTGCCGAGGATCATCCGCAGCACGGAGGGTGCTCCGCCCCAGTCGGTCTCCGCGGTCACACCGTCTCCCCTTCGCCGTCCCGCGCCCGGGCCCGGACACGCCAGTCTGTCACGGGCTCCGTCCCGCCGCAGGAGCATGCATCCTGTCCGCTGCAAATTTCAACTTGCTGGTTGCGCACGGTTGTTGACGGATGACACAGTGGCTCCACCGCCCCCTGCGATTCCTGCGCTTTTCGATCCTCACACCAGGACCGTCCTGCTGGAGACCGTCCCCCACCCATGGGGCGATCTCGCACGACAACGTTCTCCTGCCGTCCGTCGCGGCCAAAGGACCACCCCCCATGGACCTGCAGCACACCCGTGATCCACGTCCGTCCGCAGCCACCGTCCGTGACCGCCCGTGCTCGTCCGGTGCCACCCGTCCACCCCGCCGACGGCGTCCGGGCCCGGCCTTGCTCAGCCTCCCCGCCGGACTCCGCGCCGAACTGGGGCACGACGCCGTGGGCACCTGTGCGGCCCACGGCGAACGCATCCTGGCACGCCTTCCCCGTGCGGGCTGCGTGTTCGCCGACGAGGGGCTCTGGTGGTGGATCGTGCCCTCCGGGTCCGACATCGGGATCGCGTGGCCGTCCGGCACCCACTACGTCGTCGGCGACCCGTCCTGGACCCGGTCCCGGCCGGGCGGCCGCCCAGCCGGGCCGCGCCTGGTCCACGGCCCCGACGGCGACTCGCCCTACACCGCCCCCATCCCGCTGTACTTCCTCGTCTGCGGGCTCGCCGGAGTGGCGCCGCGCTGGTCCCTGGCGCCCTGAGCGGGACCGCTCCGCGCTCCGACGCGACGTCCCTACTCGAAGAACTTGAGGCTCCAGCCGGTGTCGCTGGTGGGGCCCGGGACGTTGGCCCGGCTGTAGGTGGTCCCGCCCCACCAGCAGAAGGTGCCGGTGTACCAGTACCGGTTCTCCCACGAGTACGGCGTCCCCTTCGCGACCGCGTGGAACATCAGGGGGAACCTGGGGCCGGCGGGCGGGCTCGTGGCGATGTCGCCGTCGAGCAGGACGAAGCTGTGGTGACCGGGCCCGTCGACGTACAGGGTGGGGTCCCAGCCCGCCATCATCGTGGCGCGGTGGGACCCGAAGAGGCAGCCGTTGGACTTGTACCAGTCCCACACGTACGTCGGGTCGCCGCCGGCCCGCAGCCGCAGGTCGGCCAGGCAGTACTGGTCGCTCCAGCTGCCGTTGGCGGAGTAGGCGATGTGCAACTGCCCGTTCGGGTCCTTGACGGGCTCGGGGCCCTCGTTGATGAACGGGTTGCCCACCACCCGCTCCCAGCTCTCCCTCGGTTGCGAGATGACGTACCGCGCCCCGGTCGGTGTGGTCGGGCTGCTCATCCGCGCGATGTAGAGGTTCTGTTCGACGTTGGTGTCGCCGGCCCAGCCCGACCAGACGAACCACCGCTGCCCCTCGAAGGTGAACAGGGTGCCGTCGATGGCCCACTTGTCGTCCGGCAGGGCCAGTTCGGTCTCGGCCGTGTAGCCGCTGTCGGCGGCGGTGGAGCTGATCACGTACATCCGGTGGGCCGCGCCCCGACCGGCCGTGAAGTAGATGTGGTAGCGGCCGCCGTCCCGCACGATCTCGGGCGCCCACACCTCGCCGCGGCCACGTGCGTCCGACCACACCTGGCGGGCGGGCGCCGCCGCGAGCGCGGCCGTGGAAGCGGCCTGGCGTACGGCGATGCCACCCCCGGTGGACTGCACCGGGACATAGGTGCCGCCGACCCGGATCACGCTCGGATCGGCGGCCCGCAGAGCGGTCCGGTCCGCCTGCGCGGGCCCGGCGGAGGACACCAGGAGCAGGAGGGCGACGAGGGCACCGGAGACCAGGGCGGCGACGGTGCGGCGAACGCGACGGGCTGGCTTCCGGGTCCCGTTCGGCGGGCTTCCGGTCAGGGGCGGCATGTCCCTCCGCTTCCACGGGCCGTGATGTACATCGATGGAAGTTGGCAGCGGTTCCAGGATCGTAATTGACGGCGGACATGTCAATGAGCGGACCGCAACGCCCCCGGTACACACGGCATCCGGCGGGCACAGCTTCCCTCCACTTCACCTTCCGAACCCGGAGCGCCTTCTTCCGATTGATCTCGTTCAACTAGTTGACATGCACAGGGAAGGACTACAACGCTACAGGTCCCCCCACACCAAGGAGGACCGTGTGCTTTCCCCACGCAAGCTGACGGCGTCCCTGGCCGTCGCGGCGTCGATCGGCGCCGTCGCCGTCGTCGTCGGGCCCGCCGAACCGGCATCGGCCGTACCGGACACCATCCCGCTCACCCTGAAGGACGACTCGGGCAGTGCCGAGCAGGTCTACGTCTCCGTGATCGGCACCGAACTCGCCTCGGGGCAGCAGGGATACGCCGACGAGAGCGGCGCCTTCCACGCCTGGCCGGCCGGTGGCGCCCCGCCCGTCCCGGCGCCCGACGCCTCGTTCACGGGCCCCGCAAACGGCGGGTCAAAGACCGTTCAGCTTCCGAAGTTCTCGGGCCGCGTCTACTTCTCGTACGGCAAGAAGCTCGACTTCCGGCTCGCCGACGGCGGCCTCGTGCAGCCCGCCGTCCAGAACGCCGACGACCCCAACCACGACACGCTGTTCAACTGGACCGAGTACACGCTCAACGACTCCGGGCTGTGGATCAACTCCACCCAGGTGGACATGTTCTCGGCCCCCTACTCCGTCGGCCTGACCGCGGGCGACGGCTCCACGAAGCAGACCGGTTCGCTGAAGCCCGGCGGGTACAAGGCGGTCGCCGACGGGCTCGCCCAGCAGGGCGGCGGCTGGGAAGGGCTGGTCCAGACCCGGGGCGACGGCTCGCCGCTGCGCGTCCTGGCGCCCGGGCACGGCGTCGGCTCCGGCGACCTGCCCGCCGGTGTGCTGGACGACTACATCGACCGCGTATGGAGCAAGTACGCCGCCGAGACGCTGACGGTGACGCCGTTCAAGGAGCAGCCGGACACGAAGTTCTTCGGCAGGGTGAACGGCGGCAGGATGGACTTCACCGACGGCAGCGGCGCGGTGGTGACCTCCTTCGAGAAGCCGGACTCGGACTCGGTCTTCGGCTGCTACAACAAGCTCGACGCCCCCAACGACCAGGTGCGCGGCCCCATTTCGCGGACCCTGTGCGCCGCGTACAACCGCTCCACGCTGCTCACCAACTCCGAGCAGCCCGACGCCGACGACTCCGGCTTCTACCAGGACGACGTCACCAACCACTACGCCCGCCTCGTCCACGGGCAGATGCAGGACGGCCGGGCGTACGCCTTCGCCTTCGACGACGTCGGCAACCACGAGTCGCTGGTGCACGACGGCGACCCCAAGGACGCGGCGATCACGCTGGAGTCCTTCGGCTGACCGGGCCGGCCCCACCCGCGCCCGAACCGACGCACCACCATCCCCCCACCCCCGTGCCCGCTCCCGCCCCGTGGGAGCGGGCCCACGAAAGGGAGAGACATGGCCTCCCCACGACTGCTCCGCAGTTGCCTGCTCGCCACCCTGTCCGCCACCCTCGTCGCGGCCGCCGCGGTGACCCCCGCCCAGGCGGAACGGGGTCCGGAGACCGCCGCGGCGGTGACGTTCTCCGACACCTTCGACGGACCCGCCGGATCCGGCGTCGACGCCGCCAAGTGGCAGCTCGAGACCGGCGACAACGTCAACAACCACGAGCGGCAGTACTACACCCCCGGCACCGACAACGCGAAGCTCGACGGGCAGGGCAACCTCGTCATCGAGGCCCGCCGCGAGAACCCGGGCAACTACCAGTGCTGGTACGGCACGTGCGAGTACACCTCCGCGCGGCTGAACACCTCCGGCAGGTTCACCGCGACCTACGGCCACGTCGAGGCCCGGATGAAGATCCCGCGCGGGCAGGGCATCTGGCCCGCGTTCTGGATGCTGGGCCAGGACATCGGCGAGGTCGGCTGGCCCAACTCGGGCGAGATCGACGTCATGGAGAACGTCGGCTTCGAGCCGTCCACGGTCCACGGCACCCTCCACGGACCCGGCTACTCCGGCTCGGGCGGCATCGGCGCGGCCTACACGCTGCCGAACGGTGAGGCCTTCGCCGACGCCTTCCACACCTTCGCCGTGGACTGGGCGCCGGACAGGATCACCTGGTCGGTCGACGGCAACGTCTACCAGACCCGCACGCCGGCCGACCTGGGCGGCAACACGTGGGTCTTCGACAAGCCGTTCTTCCTCATCCTGAACCTCGCGGTCGGCGGCTACTGGCCCGGCGACCCCGACGGCTCGACCGCCTTCCCGCAGCAACTGGTGGTCGACGAGGTGAAGGTGACCACGAGCGACGGCTGACGGCCCCCGGCCCGCGGCGTGCCCGGGCCCCGAAGCGGACCGTGGCCTCCCCCAGGCCGCGGTCCGCCTCCCGTTCAGCCGCTGGTCAGGCTTTGGAGGCCGACCACGCGCAGCAGTTCCAGCCGCTCGTGGGACTCGCTGCCGGGGCGGGTGGTGTACACGACGAGCCGCTGGTCGTGCTCGGGGCTCAGCAGCACCTCGCAGTCCAGCTCCAGCAGGCCGACGACCGGATGCAGGAAGCGTTTGACGTCGCCACGGCGCACGGCGACCTCGTGGCTGTCCCAGAGCGCGGAGAACTCCTCGCTGCGGGCGCGCAGCCGGCGCACGAGTGCCGCCAGCCGCGCGTCGTCCGGGCGCTTGGCGAGGGTGGCACGCAGGTCCGCCACCGCCGCGCGGGCGGCCCGGTCGTGGTCCTCGGCCGGGAAGTGTTCCCGCGCGGCCGGGTCCGTGAAGAAGCGCCAGACGACGTTGTGCTCCGCCTCGCGACGGGCGGACGCGTCGCCGTGGAGCGCCTTGGCCATCGCGTTCTGCGCGAGGACGTCGCCGCGGTCGCTCACCACCTGGGCGGGGACGTCGGTCAGCCGGTCCAGGAGGAGCAGCAGGGCGGGGCGGACGTGGTCCGTGGGCGCGCGGTCGCGCGAGGGCTCCTCGCCGGCCAGGTGGAACAGGTGGTCCCGTTCGTCGTCGGTCAGCCGCAGCGCGCGGGCGACGGCCGCGAGCATCTGCCGGGACGGACGCGATCCCCTGGCCTGTTCGAGCCGTGTGTAGTGGTCTGCGGACATGCCCGCCAGCTGCGCCACCTCCTCGCGGCGCAGCCCCGGGGTGCGGCGCCGCGCACCCTGCGGGAGGCCCACGTCGGCAGGGGCGAGTCGGGTACGGCAGTGGCGCAGGAAATCGGCCAGCTCGGTTCTGTCCACCCACCCACCATGCCCCGCGCCGCCGTCCGCAGCCAGGGACGGCCGGTCCCTGGACGAGGACGTCTCTCCCGCCGCGGGCGGCGGCGCCACACCCTGGAGGCCGGCGGGTTTCGCCGGCCCGGTTCGCCGGTGCCGTGCGCTGCCCGGGTCCCTTCACAAGGAAAGGCGTGACCGCCATGCAGTACCGCACGCTCGGCCGCACGGGCATCAAGGTCAGCCCGTACGCACTCGGCACCCTGATGTTCGCCACCTCGGTCGGAAATCCGGACCCCGACGACTCCGCGCGCATCATCCACAAGGCGCTGGACGCCGGGATCAACCTGATCGACACCGCGGACGCCTACCGCGACTCCGAGGAAGTCGTCGGCAAGGCGATCCGGGGGAGGCGCGACCGTGTCGTCCTCGCGACCAAGGTGAGCCGCCCGGTGGGCGACGACCCCAACCAGCGGGGCGCCTCACGGCGTTGGATCATGACGGCCGTGGAGGACTCGCTGCGCCGCCTCGGGACCGATCACATCGATCTCTACCAGATCCACCGGCCGGATCCCGACACGGACGTCGAGGAGACCCTCTCGGTGCTCTCCGACCTGATCCGCAGCGGCAAGGTCCGTGCGATCGGCACGTCCACGACCCCGGCGTCCGACCTGGTGGAGGCTCAGTGGGTCGCCGAGCGGCGCGGTCTTGCCCGGTTCCACACCGAGCAGCCGCCGTACTCGCTGCTCGACCGCGGCATCGAACGCGAGGTGCTGCCGGTCGCGCAGCGCCACGGGCTGGGCACGCTGGTGTGGGGCCCGCTCGGGCAGGGGCTGCTCACGGGGCGGGTGCGCAAGGGCGGGCCGAACGAGCTGCGCCGCGCCGGGCTCGTCCGGCACCTCGGCGACGAGCGCCGTCTCGACGCGGTCGAACGGCTCGTCCCGCTCGCCGCCGAGGCGGGCCTGCCGCTGACCCACCTCGCGATGGCGTTCACCATCGCCCACCCGGGCGTGACCAGTGCGATCGTCGGGCCGCGCACGATGGATCACCTCGACGACCTGCTCGCCGGGCTCGACGTCGCCCTCGGTGACGACCTGCTCGACCGGATCGACGAGATCGTCCCGCCGGGCACCGACGTCGGCGCGCTCGACCAGGTCTTCGTGCCCCCGGCGCTCCAGCGGGCGGGTCTGCGTCGCCGCCCCCTGGACGAACGCCGCGCGGCCTGACTCCGGTCAGGGGGACGTCGTCCGGGCGATGTCCGCGGCCGGGGTGTCCTCGTCGGGAGCCGCCGGGGGCGGGAAGATCAGGTCCTCGAGCGCGTCCGCGGCGAAGAGGAAGGCCATCATCACGACTGGTAGGAGCAGCGCGAGCAGAATCACAGGACCTCCCGGTGGGTCGGTCTGTGGGCTTCGTGGCCCGGATTCCAGGATGGGCCCGACGGGCGGAACCCGCACGGCGGGAGCCGGCCGAGCCCACGGGCCGGCGGGCCGCCGCCGGATCGCGCCGGACGGGCCCTGGACGGGTGTGCTGGCCGCCGGACGGTCGGTGAGGGCGTCGCGCAGGTGTCGGCGGGAGGAGATGCCCAGCTTGGCGAACACCTCGCGCAGGTGCCATTCCACGGTGTGCGGGCTGAGGAACAGCTGGGCCCCGATCTCGGCATTGGTGGACCCGTCCCGGGCCAGCCGGGCGATCTGTGCCTCCTGGGCGGTGAGCGCCGCGGGCGTGGCGCCGGTACGCCGCTTGGCCACCGTTTCGCCGGTGGCCTTCAGCTCGCGCACGGTGCGCTCGGTGAAGACACCGGCGCCGATCCCGGTGAACATCCCGTGGGCCCGCTTGAGCTGCTCACGGGCGTCGCCGCGGCGGTTCTCCCGTCGCAGCCACTCGCCGTACAGCAGATGCGCGCGGGCCAGTTCCACCCGCACGCGGGTGCGGCCGAGGCGATCGACGGCCTCGCGGTACAGGTCCTCGGCGGCGTCGCCCTCGACGAGCAGGGCACGGGAGCGCGCCTGGACGCCCAGGGCCCAGTCGGTGCCGGCGGCCCCGGTCGTCGCGGTGAGCCGGTCCAGCGCGGCCCCGGCCGCCTCGCGGTCACCGAGGCGGGCCGCCGCCTCGACCAGCTCGGTCAGGCCCCAGTTGCCCGCGACCAGGTCGTCCGGGTGCTCGCTCGCCCGACGCGCCGCATCGAACGCACGTTCGCATTCGCCCTGTCCGTTGCGGAGCAGGGCCCTGGCCCGCTGTGCGATGGCGACACCGATCCCCCCTCCGCGCGCGACGGCCCCCTCCAGGCCCTCGCGGATCAGCGCGTCGGCCTCCTCCCCGCCGTCCCGCAGCGCGGCGAGCCCCAGGGCGCCGTAGGGCATGAGGCTGCCTCCGGCCGCGTCCTGCACCGCGGGGATCTCCGCGACGAGCGAGGCCGCCGCGTCCAGGTCCCCGAAGCAGGTCAGCACGACCACGCTCGCCGAACTGGACCGGTCGGGCCCGGGGACCTGACGCCGGTGGCCCCGGGCCACGGCCGGGTTCACGACGGGCGCCCGCCGAACTGCCAGGGGTGGACCTCGAGCTCGGCGTACCGCTCCGGCGTCAGCACGCCCCGTGCCGTGGCCGGGTCCGGCGCCCGCACCAGTGCCGCCGTGCCCAGCCAGGTGCCGCCGTCGTCGGAGAGCAGGGGGCCGTACGCGATCAGCTCGTCCCGGCCGGGCGGCACGTCCAGGTCGGTGGCCTTCCCGGCGCCCAGGCCGAGCACCAGGAACCCGTCTCCCTCGGTCGGGCCGCCGGGGAAGTCCCACATGGTGCGCCCCAGCGTGTTGCGCCACCGGCGCAGCAGCACGTCCCGGTAGACGCCGGCCTGGTGTCCGGGCTCGTCGAAGGCGAACGCCCGGGCGGCGGCCGGATCGGGCAGGTCGAGTACGTGCACGCTGCCCGTGGGCACCTCGCGGTCCCCGGTGAGGGTCGGGCCCCGCGCGATCATCTCCGCGGCGTACCCGTCCATGTAGCTCCAGTGCGCCTCGAGCAGCTCCTCACGCAGTGTCAGGGAGCCGGCCCGGTCACGGTGGTAGCAGAAGAACTCCATGCGCCCAGTCTGGGGCACCGGCAGCACCCGTGGTGATTGCTTGGCCAGTCGTTCACGCGTATCCGCGCGGGTCAGGAGGGGCGGGTCGCCCGGTCCAGTTCGATGAGGACCGAGTGGTACGCACGCCCCGTCGCTCGGTCCATGCCGATCTCGCACATGCGGTTGGCGGACAGGTGGGCGTCGTAGGGGCGCGAGGTCACCTCCGCGGCCTCCTTCGCCGTCGCCGACTCCGTCAGCTCCTTGTGCAGCATGCCGCGGTCCCCCGCGAAGGCGCAGCATCCGGCGTCGTCCGGGACGACGACCTCGTCGGCGACCGCCTCGGCGACCGCGCGGAGCCGGTCGACGTCGCCCAGGTGCTGCATCGAGCAGGTCGGGTGCAGCACGGCCGAACCGGTCGTGCGGCGGATCGTCAGCCGCGGCAGGAGCTCCTCGGCGGCCCACACGACGGAGTCGACCACCTTCAGGCGCGCGTGCAGTTCCCGGTTGGCGCGGGTGAGGTGGGGGACGACCTCGTGCTGGATGCCGAGCGTGCAGGAGGAGGCGTCGACGACGAGCGGGATCCGCCCGCCGTCGGTCCAGGCCCAGGCGGCCTCGACGACGCGGTTGGCCATCACGGTGTTGCCGTCCTCGTAGCCCTTGGAGTGCCAGATCGTCGAGCAGCAGGTGCCCGCCACGTCGTCCGGGATCCACACCGGCCGGCCGGCGCGGGCCGAGACGTCGACCACGGCCTGCTGGAGCGAGGGGGTGCCGTCGCCGTCCGGACCACCGAAGATCCGGTTGACGCAGGCCGGGTAGTAGACGGCGCTCGCCCCCGCCCGGGAGGTGGGCGGCGCGGTGCGGGCGGCGGCGCCCGGGATCTCCGGCAGCCACTCGGGCACCAGATCGGGGCGTACGGCTTTGCGGGCGAGGCCGGTGGCGGCCTCCAGCAGCCGGTCGCTGATCCTTTCGGCCGCGCCGACCGCGAGGCGGGCCGACGCCTCGACGGTCTTGAAGCGCTTGGCGGTCAGTGCGGCGATCCGCTCCTCGCGCGGCGAGTGCCTGCGGTGGCGGAAGTCCTTCATCATGGCGCCGGTGTCGATGCCGACCGGGCAGGCGATCGCGCAGGTGGAGTCGCCCGCGCAGGTGTCGACGGCGTCGTAGCCGTAGGAGGCGAGGAGCTGTTCCTGCACCGGGGAGCCGTCCGGCTGCCGCAGCATCTCCCTGCGCAGCACGATGCGTTGGCGCGGGGTCGTCGTCAGGTCGTGGCTGGGGCAGGTGGGTTCGCAGAAGCCGCACTCGATGCAGGGGTCGGCGACCGGCTCGATCCCGGGGATCGTCTTCAGTCCGCGCAGATGGGCCCTCGGGTCGCGGTCGAGGACGACCCGGGGCGCCAGCACACCCTCGGGGTCGATCAGCCGCTTCAGACGCCACATCAACTCGGTGGCCCGGGGCCCCCATTCCAGTTCCAGGAAGGGGGCGATGTTGCGTCCGGTGGCGTGCTCCGCCTTCAGCGACCCGTCGAAACGCTCCACGGTCATCCGGCAGAAGTCGTCCATGAACGCGGCGTACCGGTCGACGTCGGAGGCCTGTGAGGCGTCGAAGGCGAGCAGGAAGTGCAGGTTGCCGTGGGCGGCGTGACCGGCGACGGCGGCGTCGAAACCGTGCTCCGCCTGGAGGCCGAGCAGCGCCTCGCAGGCGTCCGCCAGCCGGGAAGGCGGGACCGCGAAGTCCTCCGTGATCAGGGTGGTGCCCGCCGGGCGGGAGCCGCCGACCGCCGTGACGAAGGCCTTGCGGGCCTTCCAGTAGCCGGAGACGACCTTGGCGTCGCGGGTGAACTCGTTGGTCACCGAGGCGACCGGTGCGACCAGTTCGAGGCGTTCCACGACCCGGGCCGCCGCCCGCTCGAAGGCCTCCTGCCCCGCCTCGTCGGGCGCCCGGAACTCCACCAGCAGCGCCGCGGTCTCCTTCGGCAGACCGGCCCAGTCGGCCGGTACGCCCCGCACGCTCACCGAGGCGCGCAGCGTGTTGCCGTCCATCAGCTCGACGGCGATGGCCCCCGCCTCGTTGAACAGGGGCACGGCCGCCGCGGCGGCGGTCAGCGAGGGGAAGAAGAGCAGGCCGCTGGAGACCCTGCGGTCCAGCGGCAGGGTGTCGAAGACGACGTCGGAGATGAAGCCGAAGGTGCCCTCGGAGCCGACCATGAGCCCGCGCAGGATCTGCACCGGCGTCGCGCCGTCCAGGAAGGCGTCCAGCCGGTAGCCGTTGGTGTTCTTGATCTCGTACTTGGCCCGGATGCGGGCGGTGAGCTCCGGGTCCGCCTCGATCTCCGCCTTCAGCGCCAGCAGTCCCTCGCACAGCTCCGGCTCGGTCCGCGCCAGCGTCTCGTCCGCGTGCGGGTCGGCCGTGTCGACGACGGTGCCGCCGGGCAGCACGAAGGTCAGCGAGGCGAGGGTGCGGTAGGAGTTGCGGGTGGTGCCCGCGGTCATGCCGGAGGCGTTGTTGGCGACCACCCCGCCGAGGGTGCAGGCGATGGCGCTGGCCGGGTCGGGCCCCAGGATCCTGCCGTACCGGGCGAGGGTCGCGTTGGCCCGCATGACCGTGGTCCCGGGCCGGATGCGGGCCCGTGCGCCGCCGTCCAGGACCTCGATGCCCGTGAAGTGCCGCCGCACGTCGACGAGGACGTCCTCGCCCTGGGCCTGGCCGTTGAGGCTGGTGCCGGCGGCGCGGAAGACGAGCCGGCGGCCGTGGTCGCGCGCGTACGCCAGCACGGCGGAGACGTCGTCGATGTTCTCCGGGAGTACGACGACCTGCGGCACGAACCGGTAGGGGCTGGCGTCGGAGGCGTACTTCACCAGGTCGGAGACCTTCCACAGGACCTTGTCGGGGCCCAGCAGAGCGGTCAGGCCGGCCCGCAGCGGCTCGGGGGTACCCGTGGCCCCGGCGTCGGGCACCCGGTCGGCGGACGCGACACGGGGCGTGCCGGGACGGAGGGCTTCCGGCTTGGGCTCCAGCAGGGGCATGACGTTCGACTCCCACACGATCTCGGTCGGTGCTGATCAGCGTACGGCTGCGGTGCCCGCCGGCCCCGGCGGGGCCGGCGGGCAGGCGGCGGTTCACCCCGGCCGGTCCGCGCCGGGCAGGAGGGCCACCACGTCGATCTCCACGAGGATGTCCATCAGGTCGGACCCGACCGTGGTGCGCACCGGGCAGGGTTCCTCGAAGAAGGTGCGGTAGGCCGCGTCGTACGCGGCGAAGTCCCGGCGGAGGTGCTGCAGGTGTGCCGTGACCTTCACGACGTCCCGCAGGGACAGGCCCCGTGCCGCGAGGACCGCCGCCACGTTGCGCAGCACCTGCGCGGTCTGCGCCGCCACCCCTTCCGGCACGGCGCCGGTGGCGGGGTCCTGGGGGCCGAAACCGGCCGTGAACAGGAACCCGCCCGCCACCACCCCCTGGGAGTAGGCGCCCGCGGGACGGGGTGCCCGGTCCGTGTGCACCGCCTGCTTGCCGTTCGGCCCGCTCATCCGGTCAGGTCACCGTCCCGCTCGTTGACGCCCGCGTAGTGGCGGAGCTTGTCCTCGTCCACGCTCACGCCCAGGCCCGGTCCCGACGGCACCCGCAGCCGGCCGTTCTCCAGGTGCAGCGGCTCGATGATGTCGTCCGCGTGCAGGTAGTACATGCTGTCGATGGCCCGCGACAGCACGGGCGTGCTCGACACGACGGCCAGGTGGGCTGCCGTGGCGATGCCGAGTTCGCCGCCGCTGTGCAGGTTCATGCCCAGGCCGAAGGTCTCGCAGTGCGCGGCGAGCGCCTTGGTCGCCGCGATGCCGCCCCACTTGTAGACGTCACCGTGGATGACGTCGACCGCGTTCAGCCGCATGGCCGGGGCGAAGTCCTCGAAGCGGACGACGCACATGTTGGTGCACAGCGGAATGCGCACCTTCGCCTTCACCTGCGACATCCCCTCGATGCCGGCGCAGGGGTCCTCCAGGTACTCCAGGTCCAGTTCCTCCAGGGCGATGCCGGCCCGGACCGAGTCGGGGACGGACCAGGCCGCGTTCGGGTCGACCCGCAGGTTCACGGCGGGCAGCGCCTCGCGGACCGCGCGCAGGATGGCGACGTCGCCCGCGCAGTCCTTGGTGCCCTTGAGTTTGACGGCGTCGAAACCGCCCTCCTCGACGACGCGCACCGCGTGCTCCGCCATGGCCCCGGGCAGGTCGGCCGGGGTTGCCCCCGGCGCGTCGGCACGGGTGATCAGCGCGGTGATCGGCACCTCGTCGCGGACGGCGCCGCCCAGCAGGTCGGTCACGGACTGGCCGGTGGCCTTGCCCATCGCGTCCCAGCAGGCGACGTCGACGGCGGCGATCGCCGCGTAGCCGAGGTAGCCGTAGAAGAAGGGCACCATGTGCTGCTTGCGGTGGAAGCCCTCCAGCGCGAACGGGCTGGTCCCGATCAGGTCCGGCACCATCTGGCGGACGATCGCGGCGACCGGCGCGCCCCACATCGTCTCGCCCCAGCCCTCGACGCCGGCGTCGGTGCGCACGCGCACGACGGTGCGGGTCTCCCCGGTCTTGGTCTCGAAGGAACTGGTGAAGGGGTTGACGAGTGGGAGGTTGACGACCCACACGTCGACGTCGGTGATCTTCATTTCTTCTCCTCGCATCATGGGGGTCACCGGCTCGCCGCGTCGAAGGCCCGGATCGCGCGGGCCAGTCCCCGCGCCCGGTCGTCGAGGAGCCGGCCGCCCCGGTCGGCGTCGGCCCCGGAGGCGTCGTCGGTGGACCCGTCGACCCGCTCCCACTCGCCGTGCCGCTCGACGGTCAGGCCGGGGTGGGGCGGGTGGTCGAACAGCGGGGGCGGCTCGACGGGGGTGCGGGCGGGCACGGGGGTGCGCACCAGGGCGGGACGGGCGGCGAGCATGAGGGACGTCTCGAACCATCCGGCGTGCCCCGGGGTGACGTCCGGCCGCCCGGCCTCGTCCTCGCCCGCCGTGAGGGTCCAGTAGGAGCAGGCGGCGACCGTGACCCGGGCGCGCAGCGCGAACCGCTTCACGGCGAGCCGCATGATCTCGTCGTTGCCACCGTGGCCGTTGACGACCATGACCCGGCGGTATCCGCTGGTCACGAGCGAGTCGAGAACGTCGTCGAGGACGGCGCCCAGGGTCGCCGCGGAGAGCGAGACGGCCGCCGCGAACAGGTGGTGCGGACTGTGCCCGAAGGGCAGCGCGGGCAGTCGCACGACCTCGGCGGCGGGGGGTTCGGGGGACGCGGGGGTTCCGTGGTCGAGAAGGGCCAGCGCCCGGTCCACGACCTCCTCCACCAGGAGGGTGTCGGTCCCCATCGGCAGGTGCGCGGCGTGCTGCTCCTGGGATCCGATGGGCAGCAGGGCGATGCCCCGCTCGCCGGCCCGGCGCACCTCCCGCCAGGTGAGTTCGGTCAGTTTCGATTGGCTCACAGTGCTACCTCTCCCAAACACGGCCATGGCAGAGTCGGCGCATGGTCCACGAAAGTTCTCCGTTGCGACTGGTCCCCGAGGCCGCGCGGCAACCGGCCACTCCTGCGGCACCGCGGCGGCTGGGGGCCGTCGAGCTGGTTCCCGGCCGCGTCACGGCGGCCGTGCTGTCCATGGCCGGCCGGGTGCTCGACCGCACCGAGGTGTCGTACGACGCCGCGACCGCGACCCCCGCGGACATCGACGGGGCACTGGCCGGGGTGGCCGGTGTCTTCGCCGCCCACGAGGTCCAGGGGATCGGCGTGGCCGCCGCGGGGCTGGTGGACCCCCTCACGGGACTGATCCTGGAGGTCAACGACGTGCCGGGCCTGCGCGGCTTTCCGGTGACGGAGCGGCTCGGCGCCCTCACCGGCGTCGGGGTCCGGGTGGAGCACCGGGCGCGGCTCCAGGTGCTCGGCGACCGCTGGTTCGGCGCGGGCCGCGGACGGCGCACCTTCGCCTCGGTCTCGACCGGCGAGGTCCTCGGGGTGGGTGTCCTCTACGACGGTGAGGTGATGGCCCCGCCCGGCGGGCGCAGCGGCGCGCACATGACCGTGTCGGCCAGCGGCGAGCGCTGCACGTGCGGGAACCGGGGCTGCTGGAAGACCCTGGCCACCTCCGGCTGGCTGCGGGCCAGGGCGCGTGCCGCGGGGCTCGGGGCGGCGGTGTCGCTGGCCGAGCTGGTCGGCGGCGGGGAGCCGCTCGCCGGGCAGGTGGTGGAGGAGTACGCGCACAACCTCGCCCTGGGACTGGTGAACGTGCAGCAGCTCTTCGCGCCGGGCCTGTTCATCCTGCACGGCGAGGCCCGTGAGGGCGGTGAGCGCTTCCGCACCGTGGTGGAGGAGCGGCTGCGGGACGCGGTCGCCTTCGCGGGGGCCGAGCAGCCGCGGGTGCTGGTCGGCACCGCCGCGGTCGACGACGTGGCACTCCTCGGCGGGGCGGGTCTGGTGCTGTCGCACCTCTAGCGTGGGGCGGTTCATCGGCTCGCTTCGTCCGTCGCTTCGTCCGTCGCTTCGTTCGTCGGTTCGTCCGTCGGTTCGTCCGTCGGTTCGTCCGTCGGGGCGGACGCGCGTGCCGCGGCCCGTCGGCCCCGGCGCGGGTCGAGGACCGGTACGGCGTCGAGGAGCTGCCGCGTATAGGGGTGCCGCGGGGTGCGCAGCACCGCCGCCGCCTCGCCCACCTCGACCAGGCTCCCCCGGCTCATCACCGCGACCCGGTCGGCCACCTGCGCCACCACGGCGAGGTTGTGCGAGACGAAGACGTAGGTGAGGCCCAGCCGCTGTTGCAGGTCCGCCAGGAGGTCGAGGACGGTCGCCTGCACGGAGACGTCCAGGGCGCTGGTCGGCTCGTCGAGCACCAGCAGCCGGGGACGGAGTGCCAGGGCCCGTGCGATCGAGACGCGCTGGCGCTGGCCGCCGGAGAACTCGTGCGGGTAGCGGTCCTGAATGCCGGTGTCCAGGCCGACGGCCTCCAGGAGTTCCCCGACCCGTTCCCGGTTGCGGGCCCGTGCGCGCCGCCCGCGTGCCTCGGGGTCGTGGGTGACCAGCGGTTCGGCGACGATGTCGGTGATGCGCATGCGCGGGTTCATGCTGGAGTAGGGGTCCTGGAGAACCACCTGCATCTGCCGTCGTACACCCCGCATTTGGGACGCGGTGAGGGCGGCGAGGTCCTGTCCGTCGAAGCGCACGCTTCCGGCGGTGGGTTCGAGGAGTCCGAGGAGCAGCCGGGTGAGGGTGGTCTTGCCGCAGCCGGACTCGCCGACCAGGGCCACGGTCTCGCCCTCACGGACTTCGAGCGACACGTCGTCGACGGCGACGTTCCGGGACCGGCCGCCGAACTCCTTGCGCAGGCCGTCCAGTTCGAGGAGCGGCCCGGCGGACGTGGGCGCGGGGGCGGGGGTGTCGGTCGCGTCGGTGCTCATGCCGCCTCCAGTCGTGGGGTGGCCGCCAGGAGCCGGCGGGTGTAGTCGTCGGCCGGGCGGTCGAACACGTCGAGGACGTCGCCGGTCTCGACGACCCTGCCCCTGTTCATGACGACGACCCGGTCGGCGGTCTCCGCGACGACCGCGAGATCGTGGGTGATCAGCACGACGGCCATGTCGTGCTTGTGCTGGAGGGTGACCAGGAGGTCGAGGATCTGGCGCTGCACGGTGACGTCCAGGGCGGTGGTCGGCTCGTCGGCGATGAGGACGCGGGGGCGGGCCACCAGCGCGGTCGCGATCATCACGCGCTGGCGCAGGCCGCCGGAGAGTTCGTGCGGGTACTGGCGGTAGCGCTGGGCCGGGTCGGGAATGCCGACCTCGTCGAGGGCCGCCAGCGCGGCCTGTCCGGCCTCGGCGCGGGACATGCCGGTGTGGTGCCTGAGGACCTCGGCCACCTGGGCGCCGACGCGCTGGAGCGGGTCGAGGCAGGTCATCGGGTCCTGGAAGACCATGGCGATGTCGCGGCCCCGGACCCTGCCGAGCTCCTTCTCGGACAGGCGCAGCAGGTCGCGTCCCTCGAAGCGGATCTCGCCGCTCGCATAGACGCACGGCGGGCTCGGGTTGAGACGCAGGACGGACAGCGCGGTGGCGCTCTTTCCGCTGCCGGACTCCCCCACCACGGCGAGGGTCTCGCCGGCGCGGACGTGCAGGGAGACGTCCCGGACGGCGTGGACGACGGAGCCCGCCAGGCGGAAGTCGACGCTGAGGCCGTCGATCTCGAGGAGCGGTCGCTGGTCGGCGGGCGGCCGGGGTGCGTCGCCCGTGGTTCGGCCGGAGCCGGTTGTCGGTCGGTCGTTGCTCATCGGCGGTAGGCCTTCGGGTCCGCGACGTCCCGCAGGGCGTCGCCGGTGATGTTGATGGCGAGGGAGGTCAGCATCAGCGCGATGCCGGGGAAGACGGCGACCCACCAGGAGGTGCCCAGGTAGAGCTGGCCGTCGGCGAGCATGCCGCCCCAGGTGACCGTCTCCTTGGGGACGCCCAGGCCCAGGTAGCTGAGGGAGGCCTCGGCGACGATGGCGGCGGCGACGTGCAGGGTGCCGATGGTGGCCAGCGGCGCCATCACGTTGGGCAGCAGGTGGCGGCGCATGATGGTGACGTCGGTGACGCCGATCGCGCGGGCCTCGGTGACGAAGTCGCGGGTGCGCAGCGACATCACCTCGGCGCGTACGACGCGGGCGTAGGAGACCCAGCCGGTGAAGCCGAGCACCACGATCACGACCCACAGGCCGGAGCCGAGGAAGCCGACGACGGCGAGGGCCAGCAGCAGCGAGGGGAAGGCGAGCTGGACGTCCGCGAGCCGCATGAGAGTGCGGTCGGCCCAGCCGCCGAAGTATCCGGAGGCGAGGCCCACGGCCGTACCGATGACGCCGGCGAGGAGTGCGGCGCCGGCGCCGACGAGCAGGGAGACCCGGGCGCCGTGGATGACGCGCGAGAGCATGTCGCGGCCGAGCTGGTCGGTGCCGAGGAGGTGGGCGCCGCTGCCGCCGTCCTGCCAGGCGGGGGGCCGCAGCCGCAGCAGCAGGTTCTGCGCGTTGGGGTCGTAGGGGGCGATCAGCGGGGCGAACAGGGCGGCGAACAGCAGCAGTACGAGCACGGCGAGGGCCAGTACGGCGAGCCTGTTGCGCAGCAGGCCGCGCAGGACGACGGATCCGGAGCCGCCGGACGGCTTCTTCTCCGGGGTCACGTCGGTCGCGGCCGGTGACATGACGGTCATCGGGACGTCCTCACCCTCGGGTCGAGGAAGCTGTAGGAGAGGTCGACGAGCAGGTTCACCACGACGAAGGTGGCGGCGAAGAACAGGACGGTGGCCTGGACGAGCGGGAAGTCGCGGTTGGAGATCGCCTCGACGGTCAGCTGGCCCACCCCGGGCCAGGAGAAGACCCGTTCGGTGAGGATCGCCCCGCCGAGCAGGTTGCCGACCTCCAGGCCGACGACGGTCACCACCGGCAGCGAGGCGTTGCGCAGTCCGTGCCTGAGCACCACTTGCAGCGGCCCGAATCCCTTGGCCCGGGCGCTGCGGATGTGATCGGAGGACAGGACGTCGATCAGTGAGGAGCGCAGCAGACGGGCGACGACGGCGACGGAGTACACGGCGAGGGTGACGGCGGGCAGGACCAGGTTGGCGAGGGTGCCGTAACCGGAGGCGGGCAGGGCGCGCAGCCAGACGGCGAAGACCAGGATGAGCAGGATGCCGACCCAGAACGGCGGGGTGGACTGGCCGAGCAGGACGCCGGTCATCACGGTCTTGTCGGTGCCCCGGCCGCGGCGCATGGCGGCGAGGATGCCCGCCGGGATCGCGATGACGAGGGTCACCGCGAGCGCGGCGGCGGCCAGTTCGATCGTGGCCGGCAGCCGGTCGGCGAGGATCTCGCTCACGGGCTGGCCGTAGACGAGGGAGTCGCCGAAGTCGAGGTGGAGCAGTCCCCGGAGGTAGTCGAGGTACTGGGCGAACAGGGACTGGTCCAGGCCCAGCGAGTGGCGCAGCACCTGTTCCTGTTCGGCCGTGGCGTCCGGCGGCAGCAGGATCTTCACCGGGTCGCCGGACAGGCGGACGAGGAAGAAGGCGACGGTCGCCGTGCAGAACAGCACGAACAGGGCGGTGAGCAGGCGCCTGAGCACCCCTCGCAGCGGGCCCGTCCGGTCCGTGCGGCGGGTCGGGGTGTCCGCCGGGGTGGGTGGTTTGTCGAGGGTGAGGGCGCTCATCGGGAGACCTCCGCGCTCTCCATCGAGAGGACGCCCGCGGCTCCCGGCGTCCAGCGGGGCCGGTCGTTGCGGGCGATGATGTTGTCGATCTGGTAGAGGAAGACGAAGGGTGCTTCCCGGCGCATCAGCCGTTGCAGGTCCGAGAAGGCCTCTTCGCGCCTGCGGGGGTCCTCGGAGAGTTCCTCGGCGTCGATGAGGCGGTCGGCCTCGGCGGAGTGCCAGCGGCTCTGGCGGCGGTCGCTGCGCACGTTGGACTGGACGATGCTCGCGCCGTCCATCGTCCAGACGGTGCTGGCCGCGAGGTAGATCGGGCCGAGCGCACCGCGGTTGTCGGAGGTGAGGCGGGCGGAGTAGGTGCCGGGGTCGAGCAGGTTGACGCGGGCGTCCACCCCGGCCCCGGCGAGGAGTCCGGACAGGGCCTCGGCGACGTTGGCGTCGACGTTGGAGGCGGTGAGCGTGGTGGAGAAGCCGTGCGGGTGACCGGCCTCGGCGAGCAGCCGCCGCGCGGTGTCGACGGAGCGGGTGAAGGGCTTGACGGTGGGGTCGAAGCCGAAGGAGCCGCGCGGGACGAGGGCGGGCGTCTCGGTGGCCTTGCCGCCGAGCACGGCCTTGATGAGCAGCGGGACGTCGATCGCGTGGTTGAGCGCCTGGCGTACCCGGCGGTCCTGGAGCGGGCCGTTTTCCAGGGTGTTCAGGGACAGGTAGGCGGTGCGGATCCCCGTGTAGCCGTCGATGCTGATGCCGCCGTAGCCGTCGAGTTGCTGGGCGGCGTCCGGGGTGAGTCCGGCGACGAGGTCGACGCCGCCGCTCTGGAGCGCGGCCAGGGAGGACGAGGCGTTGGGCGCCGGGCTGAAGACGAGGCCGTCGACGGCCGGGCGTCCGTTCCAGTGGCCGGCATGGGCCCGCATCCGCAGTTCGTGGTCGCGCTGCCAGCTCTCGAAGGTGAAGGGCCCGGTGCCGACGGGGTGGTCGGCGAAGGCCGCGTCGCCCACCTCGGCGAGGTGGCGGGGCGGTACGACGACGCCGCCGAACAGGGAGAGCTTGGCGGGCAGGATGGGGTCGTGCACGGTGGTGTGGATGTCGACGGTGAGCCGGTCGACGACGGTGACGCCCTCGACGAAGCGCAGTTCGACGATCGGTGACTTGGTCGCGGGGTCCAGCAGCCGCTCGATGCTGA
The DNA here is from genome assembly GCF_003369795.1 of Streptomyces sp. CB09001. Lineage (NCBI taxonomy): Bacteria > Bacillati > Actinomycetota > Actinomycetes > Kitasatosporales > Streptomycetaceae > Streptomyces > Streptomyces sp. CB09001. The sequence continues at coordinate 7,346,022 of NZ_CP026730.1, read as the reverse complement.
AGGCGACGGCCCGCGCGTCGCACACCTCGCCGTTGTGGAAGGTCACCCCGGGTCGGAGCACGAAGCGCCAGGTCCGCGCGTCGGTGGCCTTCCAGCTCAGGGCGAGTCTGGGGTGCAGCCGGTTGTCCCGGCCGCGGGTGGTGAGGGTGTCGAACATGTTGATCAGGACGTTCATCGACACCATGTCGCCCTGCTTCTGCGGGTCCAGCGTCTTCGGGTCGCCCGTCTGGGAGACCCGCAGCACGTTGCCGGCCCGGTCCGCGGCGGCCGTCGTGCCGCACGCGGTCAGGAGCGCCGGAGCGCTGAGGGCTCCGAGCAGCAGACCACCGGTCCGCAGGACGTGGCGTCGGCTGGGACGGCTGCGGTCCACCGTGCGCCCCTGAAAAATTCGTTCCATTGAACAACACCTCCGTTCCGTCAGATGGAATGCGGTTGGGTTAAGCTAAGCGACATGGTGAAAGCGGTCAACACCCGGTCGGTCGACCAGGAACTCGTGAAGGGCCCCGTCGACAAGGCGATGGAGGTGCTCGATGCGCTCGTCCAGCCCGGTGGCCCCCACCGGCTGGGAGAGATCGCGCGCCGCACAGGACTGACCAAACCGACCGTCCACCGGCATCTGCGGACCATGGCGGAGTACGGCTTCGCCGAGCCCGCCGAGGGCGGCAGCTACCGTCCGGGGCCCCGGCTGCTGGGCCTGGCGGCGGCGGCCCTGAACGACAGCCGGGTACTGGAGCTGACCAGGCCCGCCCTCGCCGACCTGCGCCGGCGCACCGGCCACGTCGCGTTCTACGCGGTGCGCCACGCGTCCGACGCCGTGTACCTGGAGCAGTCGGAGCCGGCCCGTGAGTACCGGATGGCCACCCGGCCCGGCCACCGGTCGCCGCTCCACGCCTGCGGCGTGGGGCTCGCCATGCTCGCGGCGCTGCCCGCCGAGGAGACCGCCGCCGTCCTGGACGCACCGGACCTGGAGGCGCGCACGCCGGGCACGCCCACCGACCCCGCCGCGCTGCGGGCGGTGCTCGCACGGGCGGCGCTGTGCGGCTACGCCGTGGACGACGAGTACGACGAGCCGGACATGCGGTCGGTGGCGGCTCCCGTGCTGGACGCGGAGGGCCGGGCCGTGGGTGCCATCGGCATCGCCGGGCTCACCTTCACCCTCGACCCCGGCAGCGTGGAGGTGTTCGGGCCGATGGTGCGGGCGGCCGCGCGCACGGTGTCCGCCGGGCTCGGCGCGCGCACCCCCGTGCTCGGCGTGGTGGGCGCGGCCGGCGGCGGTGAGGAGGCATGAGCGCCCTGGCCGAACTCCTCGCCGAGGGGCGGGAGCGACGCGTCTGCTCCGGCGCCGCCTGGTCCGTCGGGGACCCGGAGGGACCGCTGGACCGGGGCTGGACCGGCACCCGGGCCTGGGACGGGCCGCCGCTGGACGGCGACGACGTGTGGGACCTCGCCTCGGTCACCAAGCCGGTGGCCGGACTCGTGGTCATGGCCCTCGTCGAACGCGGCGCGCTCGGCCTCGACGACACCGTGGGCGCGTACCTGCCGGACTACCGGGGCGGCGACAAGGCGGAGCTGACCGTGCGTCAACTCCTCACGCACACCTCGGGGATACCGGGGCAGGTGCCGCTGTACCGCGACCACTCCACCCGCGCGGCGCTGCTGGAGGCGGTGCGCCTGCTGCCGTTGACCGCGAAGCCGGGCACCCGCGTCCAGTACTCCTCGCAGGGGTTCATCGTCCTCGGCCTGATCGCCGAGGCGGCGGCCGGGGAGCCCCTGGACGCACTGGTGGAGCGGCTGGTGTGCGCGCCGCTCGGCCTGCGCGACACCGTCTTCCGGCCGGACGCCGGGCGCCGGGCGCGCGCGGTGGCCACCGAGGACTGCCCCTGGCGCGGCCGCCGGGTGGTGGGCGAGGTCCACGACGAGAACGCGGTGGTGCTCGGCGCGGCAGGCGGGCACGCGGGCCTGTTCTCCACCCTCGCGGACATGGAACGTCTCGGCGCCGCCCTCGCCGCCGGCGGCCGGGACCTGCTGCGGCCCGACACCTTCGCCCTGATGACGGCCGCCCACACGGACGACCTGGCGCTGCGGCGCGCGCTGGCCTGGCAGGGCCGCGACCCGGTCGGCTCCCCCGCCGGGGAGGTGTTCGGCCCGGACTCGTACGGCCACACGGGCTTCACCGGCACCAGCCTCTGGGTCGACCCGGCGACGCGTCGGTACGCCGTGCTGCTCACCAACCGGGTGCACCCGACGAGGACGGGCGACGGGATCGTCGCCCTGCGCCGGGCGTTCCACGACGCGGCCGCCGCGCTGCCCCCGGTGGCTGCCGGGAGTCGCCACCGTGTGGAATGAGCGGGTGAACTCCTCCGCACCGGGCGCCGAGCGCCCCGAACGCGCCCGCCCCGCCGCGCAGAGCCTCACCGGCGTCGGCCTCGCCGTCCTCGACCCCGCCGGACGGGTACTGCTGGGGCTCGGTCACGACGGACGCTGGGAACTGCCCGGCGGCAAGGTCGACGCGGGCGAGGACTTCGAGACGGCCGCCGCCCGGGAGTTGGCGGAGGAGACCGGGCTCGTCGCGGCCCCCGCGGAGGTGCGGGTGCTGGCCGTGCTCGTCGACCGCGTGGGCGGGCTGACCCGGGTGACGGCCGCGGCCGTCACCGAGCGGGCGGCCGGTGTGCCCCGGGTCACCGAGCCCGACAGGATCGAGCGCTGGGAGTGGGTCGCCCGCGAGTCGGTGCCGTCCGCGCTCTTCCCGCCGTCCGCCTCGGTCCTGGACTGCCTGTGGCCCGGCGCGGAGCGGCGGGGTGCGGCAGGAGTCCGGCACTACCCGGTGGCCGGTCCCGTCGCCTGAACGGCAGCACCAGCCGGGACGGGCGCGCAGCCTCGCGGCAGGTCCTGCCGTGGCGGCCGAAAGCGGACCCGCGTTCCGACTCGCGCACTTCCGCCGCGCACATTGACATGAACGCGCCCCGGCGCAACGCTGAGAGCGCTCTCAGAATCGGTACGGACCAATTCCCCCACACCCGCACGGAGGTGGAGAGTGCTCTCCCGACTCAGACTCCGTCTGCTCGCCGTGGCCGCGGCCGCAGGCCTGACCGGCGCCCTGCTCTCGTTCGGCGCCGCGCCGCCCGCGGACGCCGCGGTGCCCGCCACCATCCCCCTGAAGATCACCAACAACTCCGCCCGGGGCGACGCCGTCCACATCTACAACCTGGGCACCTCGCTGACGACCGGTCAGCAGGGCTGGGCGGACGAGAACGGCACCTTCCACGCCTGGCCCGCCGGCGGCAATCCCCCAACTCCCGCACCGGACGCGTCCATCCCCGGACCGGCCGCGGGACAGACCAAGACCATCCGGATCCCGAAGCTGTCGGGGCGCATCTACTTCTCCTACGGTCAGAAGCTGGACTTCCGGCTCACCACCGGCGGCCTGGTCCAGCCCGCCGTCCAGAACCCGAGCGACCCCAACCGCAACATCCTCTTCAACTGGTCCGAGTACACGCTCAACGACGGCGGGCTGTGGCTGAACAGCACCCAGGTCGACATGTTCTCCGCGCCCTACACGGTCGGCGTGCGGCGCGCCGACGGCAGCGTGAGCAGCGCCGGACAGCTCAAGGCCGGCGGCTACCGCGGGGTGTTCGACGCCTTGCGGGCCCAGCCGGGCTGGGGCGGACTGGTCCAGACCCGGCCCGACGGCAGCGTACTGCGGGCGCTGGCGCCGCTGTACGGGGTGGAGACCGGGGCGCTGCCCGCGTCGGTCATGGACGACTACATCAACCGGGTCTGGCAGAAGTACGCGACGACCACGCTCACCGTCACGCCCTTCGGCGACCGGCCGGACACCAAGTACTTCGGGCGGGTCTCGGGCAACGTCATGAACTTCACCAACAGTTCGGGCGCGGTCGTCACCAGCTTCCAGAAGCCCGACGCCTCCAGCGTCTTCGGCTGCCACCGGCTCCTGGACGCGCCCAACGACCAGGTGCGCGGCCCGATCTCCCGCACGCTGTGCGCCGGCTTCAACCGCTCGACGCTGCTGAGCAACCCCAACCAGCCCGACCCCTCGGCGGCGGACTTCTACCGGGAGTCGGTGACCAACCACTACGCCCGGATCATCCACGAGCGCATGGCCGACGGGAAGGCGTACGCGTTCGCCTTCGACGACGTCGGCAACCACGAGTCGCTGGTGCACGACGGCAACCCGGCCGAGGCCAGGCTCACGCTCGCCCCGCTCGACTGAGCCGGCGGCGGGCACGCGTCCGCCCCCGTCCTCGGCCGGTGCGGTGGAGGACGGGGGCGGAACAGTGGTGCGGCACCCGGCGGGGCGGGCTGTCGGGTACCGCACCGGCCCGGTCAGACGCCGGGCAGTACGCCGGTGCGGGCGACCTCGGAGTACCAGCGGGCGCTCGCCTTGGGGATGCGGGTGCCGGTCGGGTAGTCGACGTAGACGGCACCGAAGCGCTTGCTGTAGCCGTGGGCCCACTCGAAGTTGTCCAGCAGGGACCACAGGAAGTAGCCGCGCACGTCCGCGCCGTCCAGGATGGCCTGGTGGACGGCGGCCAGGTGACCGCGGACGTACGCGATCCGGGCGGGGTCGTTGACCTGCCCCTCGGGGTCGGCGTAGTCGTCGAAGGCGGCGCCGTTCTCGGTGATGACCAGCGGCAGCCTCGGGAAGTCGGCGGACAGCCGGCGCAGCAGGTCGTACAGGCCGGTGGGGTCGACGGCCCAGCCCATGGCGGTGGTGTCACCGGGCGGCTGGTGGAAGGCGACCCGGTCGGCGCCCGGCCAGGGGCTGTGGGAGCTGTTGCCGTGCCCGTCGGAGGCGTGGGCGCCGCTGCCCTCGGTCTCGGAGACGACGGTGGGCGTGTAGTAGTTGACGCCGAGGAAGTCCAGCGGCTGGTGGGCCTGGCGCAGGTCGCCGTCCTGCACGAAGGACCAGTCGGTCAGCTCGGCGGTGTCCTTCAGCAGGTCCTCCGGGTAGGCCCCGTTCAGCATCGGGCCGGTGAATACCCGGTTGGCCAGGGCGTCGATCCGGCGGGCCGCGTCCACGTCGCCCTCGCTGCCGGTGAGCGGGCGGACGTGGTGGATGTTGAGGGTGACGGAGATCTGGGCGTCGGCACGGACCCGCTCGCGCAGCGCCTGGACGGCCAGGCCGTGCCCCAGGTTGAGGTGGTGGGCGGCGCGCAGGGCGGCGACCGGATCGGTACGGCCCGGCGCGTGGACGCCGGATCCGTACCCGAGGAAGGAGCTGCACCAGGGCTCGTTGAGGGTGGTCCAGGTCCTCACCCGGTCCCCGAGGGCGTCGGCGGCCAGCGCCGCGTACTCGGCGAACCGCTCGGCCGTGGCGCGCTCGGGCCAGCCGCCGGCGTCCTCCAGTTCCTGGGGCAGGTCCCAGTGGTAGAGGGTGGCGACGGGCTGGATGCCCTTCTCCAGCAGCTCGTCCACCAGGCGCCGGTAGAAGTCCAGGCCCTTCTGCACGGCGGGGCCGCGGCCGGTGGGCTGGATCCGGGGCCAGGCGAGGGAGAAGCGGTAGGCGTCCAGGCCGAGTTCGGCCATGAGGGCGACGTCCTCGCTCCGCCGGTGGTAGTGGTCGGTGGCGATGTCACCGGTGTCGCCGTTGCGGACCCGGCCGGGAGTGCGGGCGTAGGTGTCCCAGATGGACGGCGTGCGGCCGTCCTCCGCGGCGGCCCCCTCGATCTGGTAGGAGGCGGTCGCCGAGCCCCAGAGGAAGCCCTTGGGGAAGGTGCGGGCGGCGTCCGGGGCGGAGGCGGTCTGGTGTGCTGCGGTGACCACGTAAATCCTTTCAGGTGGGGGTGCTTGGAGCGGCGGGTCGGCGGGTCAGCCCTTGACGGCTCCCGCCATGATGCCGCTGACGATCTGACGGCCGAAGACGATGAACATCGCCAGCAGCGGCAGGGTGCCGAGCAGCGCGCCGGCCATGATCAGCGACTGGTCGCGGACGTAGCCCGCGCTGAGCTGGGTGAGCGCGACGGGGACCGTCGGGTTGGTCATGTCGAGGACCACGAACGGCCAGAAGAAGTCGTTCCACGCGTGCACGAACGTGATCATGAACAGGACGGCCATCGCGGGCCGCGCGATGGGCAGCACGATGCTGAAGAAGATCCGCAGCGAGTGCGCTCCGTCCACGCGTCCGGCCTCGACGAGCTCGTCCGGCAGCGCCTCCGTCAGGTACTGGCGCATGAAGAACACACCGACCGCGCTCACCAGCGTCGGGAAGATGACGGCGGGCAACTGCTGCGACCAGCCCAGGTCGGCCATCATCATGAACAGCGGTACGACGGCGAGCTGCGGCGGCACCATCATGGTGCCGATCACCAGCATGAGCAGGGCGTTGCGCCCCTTGAACCGCAGCTTGGCGAAGGCGAACCCGGCGAGCGTGGCGAACAGCACCGTGGACAGGGCGATCACCCCGGCCACGATGAGGCTGTTGACCATGGCCTTGCCCATCGCCGCCTCGTCCCAGGCCCGGGCGAGGTTGCTGAACAGGTTCGGGCCGGGCAGGAACGGGGGCGGCGTCTGGCTGACCCGGGTGTTGTCGGTGGACGCGGCCACCATCGTCCAGTACAGCGGGAAGATCGACAGGATCGCCATGATGGCGAGCAGTACGTAGGCGAGGGGGCCGGCGTGGTGCTGACGGCCGGCGCGCTGACGCAGCAGTCGGCGGCCGCCGCGGCCCTTCTCCTTCACGGCGGGGGTCCGGGCCGGGGCGTCGGTCCGGGCCGGGAGACTTTGGGTGGTCATGACGACTCCAGGTCAGGACGTTCGGGAGCGCAGGCGCTTGATGACGCGCTGCACGACGAAGACGAGGACCAGCAGCATGAACATCGCCCAGGCGACGGTCGCCGAGCGGCCCATCTGGTAGTTCTTCCAGCCCTCCTCGTACAGCAGCAGGCCCAGCGTCTGGTACTGGTTGTCCGCGCCGCCGGTGACACCGTTGGGCCCCTGGCCGAAGATCAGCGGCTCGCCGAAGAGCTGGGTGGCGCCGATCGTGGAGAGCACGATGGTGAAGACGATGGTGGAGCGGATCCCGGGAATGGTGACGTGGATGAACTGCTTCCACCGGGAGGCGCCGTCGAGGGAGGCCGCCTCGTACCGGTCGGCGGGGATGGCCTGCATCGCGGCCAGGTAGAGGAGCGCGTTGTAACCGGTCCAGCGCCAGATGACGATGGTGGAGATCGCGACCTGGGCGGGCCACTTGTCGGCCTCCCAGTCCACCGGGTCGATCCCGACCGAGCCGAGCGCCCAGTTGATCATGCCGAAGTCGCGCTCGAAGATCATGGTGAAGACGAGGGCGGCCGCGGCCACCGAGGTGGCGTAGGGGACCAGCGAGGCGACCCGGAAGAACAGCGAGGCGCGCATCCGGTAGTTGAGCAGGTGCGCCATGCCGAGCGCCATCATCAACTGCGGCACCGTGGAGATGACGCCGATGGTGATCGTGTTCTGCGTCGCGTTCCAGAACCGCGAGTCACCCCACAACTCGACGTAGTTGTCGAACGCCACCCACTCCATGACATCGAGGGTGGCCAGCTCCACGTCGTGCAGGGAGATCCACGAGGTGTAGATCAGCGGGTAGAAGCTGAACGCGGCGAAGATGATGAAGAACGGCGCGACGAACGCGTACGGGGCGCCCTTGATGTCGAGCCGGTGCCAGAGCGCGCCGCGCCGCCGGGCGGTGCCCTCGCCGCCCGGGCGGGGAGAGGGCCGCGGAGGCTCGTCCCCGGCCAGGGCCTTGGTGGTGGAGGTGGCCACCGGACTTCCTTCCTGAGTGCGGTTGGGTGAGCCGGGCGCCGGGCCCGCCGGCCAGGACCTGATCCTGGACGCGGGCGGGCCCGGTCGGCCTCGGGAGCGGAGAGTCAGCCGACCGCCTTCTCGATGCGCTCCCCGGTGGTGGTCCACGCCTCGTCACGCTTGGCGTCGCCCTGCTCGATCAGGGCCAGGCCCTGGGAGAAGGTGTCCTTGATCGTGCCGTCCTTGCGGCCGAGGACCTGCTTGTCCGGGATCTCCTGGGCGGCGGCGCCGAAGATCTGGCCGATCGGCGCGCCGCTGAAGTACTCCGACTTGGCGTTCTTCACCTCGGGGCTGTCCAGTGCCTCGCGCGAGGACGGGATGTTGCCGATCTCCTTGAAGATGTGGGCCTGCTGCTCGGGCGCGGTCAGCCACGCGACCAGCTTCTTGGCCTCCTCCTTCACCGGGCTCTGCTCGACGACGCCGAGGAAGGAGCCGCCCCAGTTCGCGCCCTTGGGGGCCTTGGCGACGTCCCACTTGCCCTTGTTCGCGTCGCCCGCCTTCTCACTGATGTGGCTGAGCATCCAGGCCGGGCACACCGCGGTGGCGAAGGTGCCGTTGGCCAGGCCCGGGTCCCAGCCCGGCTGGAACTGACGGAGCTTGGCGGTCAGACCGTCCTCCGCGGCGTCGGCGGCGAGGTTCCACGCCTCCTTGACGGCCGGGTTCTTGTCGTAGATCAGCTCGCCCTGGTCGTTGTAGTACTGCTCGGGGTAGCCGTAGACCATGGCGTTGAACAGGCCGCTGGCCGCGTCCATGTAGGCCACGTCCCCGCCCTTGAAGTCCTTCTTGAAGGTGCGGCCGACCTCGACGTACTTGTTCCAGTCGCCCGCCCACAGCTTGGCGACCTCTTCGCGGTCGGTGGGCAGGCCCGCCTTCTCGAAGTAGTCCTTGCGGTAGCAGACGGCCATCGGGCCGATGTCGGTGCCCAGGCCCAGCACCTTGCCGTCCTTGGTGCTGATCTGGGACTCCTTCCACGGCAGGAAGTGGTCGGTGCCCGGCACGTCGGAGAAGTCCGCGAACTTGTCCGCCTGGGTCTCGGTGATCTCCTTGGCCCGGCCGATCTCGATGCCCTGGATGTCCTTCAGGCCCTTGCCCGCGGCAAGCCTGGTCTGCAGGGCGGTGTAGTAGGTCTGCTCGTCACCGGCTATCTCGGCCTTGATGTCGACATTGGGGTTCTCCTTCTCGTACTGCTCGAGAAGGCCGGTCTCCTTGATGCCCATCACCCCGTACATGCCCATGGTGATGGTGACCTTGCCGTCCTTCTTGCCACCACCGGTGGCCGAGTCGTCGCCGCTGCTGCAGCCGACGACCAGCGCGAGCGCGCCGACGGCCGCGGCCGTCGCCACCGCCTTTCTGCGCAACGAACCGAGAGTGCCCATGGATCTCCTCCTAGCGACGACGCTGACACATCGGAGTGACGAGTTCTGCGATGACTACTGCGATGGCTACAGCGGCTACAGCGATGAAAGACAGCGGCTCGAACACGTGGTGGGAACGTGCCCAAATTTGGTGGGCACGTTCCCACCGGCGCATCGAAGACTCGTGGGAGCAGGGCCTGTCTGTCAATAACTTGAAAGCAACTTGTCGCAACCGGTCCTGCCTCGCGTTCGCCTCCCGGAGGCCGGGGGGTGCTCCGCCGACCGTGGCGTCTGTCAGAATTGCCGCAGGTCACATCCGCGGCAGGCAGCGCCGCCGCGGCCGCCGAGGGGGGAGTGCATGACCGGCAACCGCCGTCCAACGATCAAAACAGTCGCCGCCCGCGCCGGCGTGGGCCGCACCACGGTCTCCCGTGTCGTCAACGGCTCGGAGCTGGTCAGCGCCGATGCCCGGGAGAGGGTGCTTGCGGCGATCAAAGAACTGAACTACGTTCCCAACTCGGTCGCCCGCGGCCTGGTGACCAACCGCACCAACGCCGTGGCCCTGGTGATCCCGGAGTCCGAGAGCCGGCTCGGCTCGGAGCCGTTCTTCGCCGCGCTCATCCGCGGGGTGAGCGGCGCGCTGGCCGAGAGCCGCACCCAGTTGCAGCTGATGCTCGTCCGCGACCAGGCCGAGCGGGACCAGTTGACCGCGTCGGTCGCGACCCGCCGGGTGGACGGCGTGCTGCTGGTCTCGGTGCACTCGGAGGACCGACTGCCCGGCATGCTCGAGGAGATGGGCCTGCCCACGGTACTCGCCGGGCGCCGCGACGCGGGCGAGCGGCTGAGCTACGTCAACTCCGACAACGCCGGCGGGGCCGCCGCCGCGGTGCGGCATCTGCTGGGCGGCGGACGGCGCCGGGTCGCCACCATCACCGGGCCGCTGGACATGGACGTCGGCCGCAGCAGGCTCGCCGGCTGGCGTGCCGCGCACCTGGAGGCGGAGGTGCCGGCGGAGGAACTCCTCGTCGAGGCGGGCGACTTCACCGAGGAGGGCGGCGCGAGCGCCATGCGTTTGCTTCTTGAACGCGTCCCGGACCTGGACGCCGTCTTCGCCGCTTCGGACCTCATGGCGGTCGGTGCCCTGGCCGAACTGCGCCGGCAGAAGCGGCAGGTGCCCGGGGACGTCGCCGTCGTCGGCTTCGAGGACTCCGTCCTGGCCCGCCACACCAACCCGCCGCTGACGACGGTGCGTCAACCGGTGGAGGAGCTGGGGCGCACCATGGCCCGCATCCTCACCGACATCACGCAGCACGGTGCGCCGCGGCAGCAGATGACGCTGCCGACGGAGCTGGTGGTGCGAGAGTCGTCGTAGGCCCGGGCGCCCACCGCGGGACCGCGCCGGGCCTTGGGGGGCCGGGTCGTCCTCGGTCCCGCCGGGACCGATGCCGTCCATGGTGCCGGCCGGCACTGACAGTCGACCGGGGTCGACGTGCCATCGCGGCGCAGGCGGGCGCACCGGCTGCACGGTGGGGGACCATGGCGGGCGGGGCGGACACGAGCGGGCCCGGGGAAACGGCGGGGGGTCGTGGGGGTCGGCCGGGAGTGGGACGGGACGCTGTTCGCCGGTACCGCCGCCTGCTACCGGCGCGGGAGGCTCCCGTACTCCCCCGGCCTGACGGACGCGCTCGCCGAGGTGGTGGACCTGGACGGGCGGGGCCGGCTGATCGATCTCGGGTGCGGGCCGGGGACGGTCACCCCGCGTCCGGCCGGTCTCTCCGACGAGGTGGTCGGGGTGGATCCGGACGCGGGGATGCTCGCGGAGGCGGCGCGCGAGGCCACGAAGGCGGGAATGCTCCCGGAGGCGGCGCGCGAGGCCGCGAAGCGGGAGGTACCCGGAAAGGTGCGGTGGGTGCGGGCGCGGGCCGAGGAACTGCCCGCGGGACTCGGCGACTTCACCGTCGCGACCCTCGCCCAGTCGTTCCACTGGATGGACCGCGACCTGGTGGCGGCGACCGTACGGGGCATGCTCCGGCCGCGCGGGGCGGACTGAGCGTGTTCGCCGGGCGCCGCACCGGACGAGCCGTGCCTGCCGGGGGCGGCACCGGTCCAGGGGTCTACGGGGTCAGCACGATGCGCCCGAAGACCTCGCCCGCGTCCATCTTCCGGTGCGCCGAGGCCGCCTGGTCCAGGGGCAGCACCTCGTGCACGACGGTCTCGATCTCCCCCCGGCTCGCGGCGGCGAACTGATCGGCCCGCACGGCCCGCAGGCCGGCTTCCGGGACGGTGGCGGCACTGAAGGTGGCGAACGACATCGACTTCTGGAAGGACGCCATCAGATGCGTGCCGAAGTCCGCGGGCGGCTGCCCCGCGACGGCGCCGACGACCACCATCCTGCCGTTCGGCGCGAGCCTGGTGAAGAACGCGGGCAGGTCGGCTCCGGCGACGATGTCCACGATGACGTCGAAGGCTCGGGGCGCGTCCGCGCGGCCCTCGCCGGAGCGGTCCAGGACATGGGTCGCGCCCAGCCCGCGCAGCCGCTCGCCGCGGGCGGCCGACGACGTGGTGACCGCCACCGCGCCCGCACCGGCGCGCGCCGCGAGCTGGACCGTCATGATGCCGATGCTGCCGGCCGCGCCGCGCACCAGCACGCGCTCGCCCGCGCTGAAGCGGGCGTGGGCGAGCCCGAAGTGCGCCACCACCCCGGCACTGCCGAGCGTCACCGCCGCCCGTGCGGACAGCCCCTCGGGGAGGGGGAGGATGTCGTCGGCCGAGGCGGTCGCCTGCTCGGCGTAGCCCCCTCCCACGCCGGTCTGTGCCCATACGCGCCGGCCGGTCCAGGAGGCGTCGACGCCCGCGCCGACCGCCGTCACGGTGCCCACCACCTCGCTGCCGGGTACATGCCCCTCCTGGAATCCGTAGGCGGCGAGGGCACCGCTGCGGATGGCGACGTCGGCGCCGCTCACGCCGATCGTCTCGGTCGCGACGAGCACCTGACCCGCGGCGGGCGCGGGGTCGGGCAGGTCGACGACCTCCAGTCCCTCGGGACCGCCGAACCTCCGGATCACCACTGCCTTCATTCGCCACTCCTTGCTCGCCGGGGCCGTGCCCCTACGTACGGAAGCCCTGCTCGTCGGACGTTAACGGACGCCGCCGTCCGCTTCGCTGAAGTGAGAGTGGTGACCGATCATTTGCCTCAGACGCTGCGCTCCGACGCCCAGGACAACCGCGAGCGCATCCTCCAGGCGGCCCGCGCGCTGTACGCCGCCGACGGTTCGGGCCCAGGGAGGGGGCGGTCTGCGCCCCGATGTCGTCCTGGCCGACCTGATGCTCGTGATCATGGCGAACCGGGGCATCCACACCCTGCCGACGCTCGCCCGCGTCGTGGCCTCCCGGCGCTTCGCCGCGCTGGTGATCAGGCGTTCCGGGCCTCCCGTTATGTTTTCCGCGGTCCTGCAAGAGGGCCGCTGGCCTCCGGGCCCGGCATGACTGTGTCCCCCTGTCGAAGGTATGACCTGGGGGGTGGTGTCACCGGGCCCGGGAGGTGCCGTCGGAGACGCTGATGAGAGGTCCGGCCACCGCCCGGTCCGGCGCAATGCCGGACAGCTCGCGGGCGGCAGGTCTGCATAACGTGGATGCGCGCGTACGACACCACTGCCGAGGCCGGCACGTGCAACTCACCTGAAAGGGCGCGATGTTCGACACCGAAGACGTGGGCGTGTTCCTCGGCCTGGACGTCGGCAAGACCGCTCACCACGGCCACGGACTCACCCCGGCCGGGAAGAAGGTCCTCGACAAGCAGCTGCCCAACAGCGAGCCGAGACTGCGGGCCGTCTTCGACAAGCTGGCCGCGAAGTTCGGCACGGTCCTGGTGATCGTGGACCAGCCCGCTTCCATCGGCGCCCTCCCGCTCACGGTCGCCCGGGACGCCGGCTGCAAGGTCGCCTACCTGCCCGGCCTGGCGATGCGGCGGATCGCCGACCTGTATCCCGGCGAGGCCAAGACCGACGCGAAGGACGCAGCGGTCATCGCGGACGCGGCCCGCACGATGGCGCACACCCTGCGTTCCCTGGAGCTCACCGACGAGATCACCGCCGAGCTCTCGGTCCTCGTCGGCTTCGACCAGGACCTCGCGGCCGAGGCCACCCGCACCTCCAACCGGATACGCGGCCTGCTCACCCAGTTCCACCCCTCGCTGGAGCGCGTCCTGGGCCCCCGCCTCGACCACCAGGCCGTCACTTGGCTGCTGGAGCGCTACGGCTCTCCGGCCGCACTGCGCAAAGCCGGACGCCGCAGGCTCGTCGAGCTCGTCCGGCCCAAGGCCCCGCGCATGGCCCAGCGGCTGATCGACGACATCTTCGACGCCCTGGACGAGCAGACCGTCGTGGTCCCGGGAACCGGCACCCTCGACATCGTCGTGCCCTCCCTGGCCAGCTCTCTCGCCGCTGTCCACGAACAGCGCCGGGCCCTGGAAGCCCAGATCAACGCCCTGCTGGAGGCCCACCCTCTTTCCCCGGTCCTGACGTCGATGCCCGGCGTCGGCGTCAGGACCGCCGCCGTCCTGCTGGTCACCGTCGGCGACGGCACCAGCTTCCCCACCGCCGCCCACCTGGCCTCCTACGCCGGACTCGCCCCGACCACGAAGTCGTCCGGTACCTCGATCCACGGCGAACACGCGCCCCGAGGCGGCAACCGCCAGCTCAAACGCGCCATGTTCCTGTCCGCCTTCGCCTGCATGAACGCCGACCCCGCCTCCCGCACCTACTACGACCGCCAGCGAGCCCGCGGCAAAACCCACACCCAGGCCCTCCTCCGCCTCGCCCGCCAACGCATCAGCGTCCTGTTCGCCATGCTCCGAGACGGCACCTTCTACGAATCCCGCATGCCCGCGGGCGTCGAGCTCGCGGCATGACCCCAGCAAGACCGAATCACCCCAAACCCGACAGGGGCGCCTTGACGAAGGACATAGAGGCACCCCCCCATCACGCTCCCCTTCCGCCGGTGCCACGGCTGGCGTCCGCGTGAACCCGACTGGCCCAGTACGCGTCCGGCGAGCGTTTCCCCCCGGGCCTCCGTTCGTTGGGACGGACATGATCAAGAAGCTCGCCTGTGTCTCCGTCATGGCCACCGCTCTGCTGGTCTCCGCTCCCCTCGCCGAGGCGGCCCCCGTGCCCGGCCCGTCCGCCGGTGTTCCCGGTGGTCCGCTCCTGGACGGTCTCCTCGGATCGCTGGAGGTGGGGCATCCGGCCACCTCGCCGCAGTCGCTCCTCCCCCAGGGCATCCTCGGCAGGTGAAAGGCGCGGGGCGAGGGGGCGGTCGCGTACCATGGCCCCCTCCGCCTCCGGCGACCGGTTCGGCGCTCCGCTCCACCGGCCCCTTCCGGACCCAGTGTCCGGCGCACCCGCACGTAGCGGCGCCGCTCCGGGGAACGCAATGATCCAAGCACCCCAGGAAAGCGGCACACGACATGTACGACCAGACGCGCGCACAGCAGCCCTCGGACCAGGACCGGCACCACACCGGGCGCCGTTCCGCGGCACCGGAGGCGCTCCTGCCGCCGGCGGAACGGGACGCTGTCCTGGACCGCCTCCGCAAGGCCATCAACACCTTCGCCGACACGCCCCACGAGGCGCTGGAGGAGGCGGAGGGCGCCTTCGACGACGCCGCGGCCCACCTCGCGAACGCCCTCGCGGAACAGCGTCGTGTCCTGCACGAGAGCTGGCGGGACCAGGACCCCGAGACGCATGCCGAGGAGCTCCGGCTCGCCCTGCGGCAGTACCGGGAGATCACGCAGCGGCTGATCCGCACATGACGGCCGTACTCAGCCAGGACGCCGGTCAATCGCCGTGGGGCGCCACGTCGTTGGCGCAGCGGAAGCCGAGGTTGCCGGACGAGGAGTCCGGGGTGTTGGAGGAGCGGGCGGCGACCCGGTAGCGGTTGCAGTAGGAGTCGTGGCACAGGTAGGAGCCGCCGCGCAGGACCCGTGCCGTCCCGGTCGGGGGGCCGGGCGGGTCCGCGGCCGGGGAGTGGGTGTAGTAGGTGGGCGAGAACCAGTCGGAGCACCATTCCCACACGTTGCCCGCGGTGTTCCACAGGCCGTGGCCGTTGGGCCGGTAGGACTTGACCGGCGCGGTGGTCAGGTGACCGTCCTCGGCCGTGTTGACGTGGGGGAATCGGCCCTGCCAGATGTTGCAGCGCCACCGGCCGCCCGGGGTCAGCTCGTCGCCCCAGGCGTAGCGGCGGCCGGCCAGTCCCCCGCGGGCGGCGTACTCCCACTCGGCCTCGGTGGGCAGGCGCTTGCCGGCCCACCGCGCGTAGGCGGTGGCGTCGTTCCAGGAGACGTGGACGACCGGATGGTTCTGCCGGCCGGTGATGTCGGAGCGTGCGCCCTCGGGGCGGCGCCAGTGGGCGCCCCGCACGTTGATCCACCAGGGGGCGCCGACGGCGTTGCCGAGAACGTCGGCGTCCGGGGCGGCGACGACCAGGTGGAAGACGGCCGAGGAGCCGAAGCGTTCGGCGTCGGTCACGTGCCCCGTCGCCTTGACGAAGGCGGCGAACCGGGCGTTGGTGACGGCGGTCTCGTCGATGTGGAAGGGCCGCAGACGCACCGTGTGCACGGGTGTCTCGCCGTCGGCCGGGTATCCCTCCCCGAAGGCGTCCCCCATCGCGAACCCACCGCCCGGCAGGCGCACCTGTCCGCGGGTCGAGCGCGGGCGGGCGGCGGGCGCCTGCTCCGCGGCGGCCGCGGGGGACGGGGCGGCCACGGCGACGGGTGCCGTCGCGGCGGCGCAGCACGGGCGGTGGGTAAGGGTCACGGGTCCTCGAATCGATCGCGTGCGTGGGACGACAGGGCCTAGGCCCTGTACGTGGACTCGTCGAGCCCGCTCAGGGTCGGGTCGTGGCCCACCTCGCCGACGTCGTACATCGATGTCATCCAGTGGTAGAAGTTGTCGCCGCGTTCGCGCAGGACGTCGTAGAGCCGGCGCATCATGCGGCCGCGGACCTCCGCCTGTTCCGGGTGGGCGTAGACGTTCTGCAGCTCGTCGGGGTCGGTGTGCAGGTCGTACAGCTCGTTGACGGAGTCGGGGTTGACGACGAGTTTGTACCGGTCCTCGCGCAGCATGCGCTGGGGGTAGGGGAAGTGGTGGCCGTGGAACTCGCAGACGATGTCCTCGTCCCACTCCACCGTCTCGCCCCGCACCAGGGGCAGCAGGCTGCGCGAGTCGACGGCGGGTTTCGGGTCGAGGCCCGCCAGTTCGAGGATGGTGGCGGTGCAGTCGAGGAGGCTGACGAACTCGTCGCGCACCTGGCCGCCGGGTGCGCCCGGGACCCGGAGCAGGCCTGGTGTGCGGTAGATGTCCTCGTACATCGCGGGGCCCTTGTCGTGCAGCCGGTGCGAGCCGGTGAACTCCCCGTGGTCGCAGGTGAAGAACACCGCCGTGTCGTCCACGAGGCCGAGCCGCTCCATGGCAGCCATGACCCGGCCGATCTGCCGGTCGATGAGGGCCACGTAGCCCCAGTAGACGGCGATGAGCTTGCGGGTGGTCTCGATGGGCATCGTGTCGAAGGTCCAGTGCGCGCTGTAGTTGCGCTGGACCGGGGGTTTGCCCTCGAAGGTCTCGGACACCGACCGCGGCAGCTCCACGTCCGCCGGGTCGACCAGGTCGAAGTACTCGTCCGGGAGGATGTACGGCAGGTGCGGTCCGAAGAAGTGCAGGGCCAGGAAGAAGGGCTGGTCGCGTTCGCGGGCGTCGGCGGCGTAGCGTTCCAGCCGCTCGATGGCGCGGGTGGCCAGGTAGTGCTCGAAGGTGGCCTCGACCGGCTGGTGCAGCCGGGCGGCGAGCAGGTTCCCGGGGCCGCCGTTCGGGAGGGTGCCGCGGACGCGGTCGCTGATCTCGTACGGGGGCAGTCCGCGTTCGGCGAGGTAGGCGAGGTAGTCCGGGTGGTCGACGGGGTTGTGCCAGCCGGGCAGTTCGGGGCCGTCGAAGCCGTAGTCGGCCGCCGTGCGGCGGTTCCCGGCGTGCCACTTGCCGAACAGGCCGCAGTTGTAGCCGTGTTCGCGCAGCGCCCGGGAGAAGGCGAACTGGTCCTCGGCGAGGTCCTCGAGGTAGCCGACGTTGCGTTCGTGGTTGGCGAGGAGCTTGTGCCGGAAGGGGGCCTGGCCGGTCAGCAGGCTGGCGCGGGCCGGGGTGCAGATGGCGGTGGGGGTGTACCAGCGGTCGAAGCGGGTTCCGGTGGCGGCCAGTTCGTCGAGTGCGGGGGTGTGGGCCAGCGGGTTGCCGTACGCGCCGAGGGTGTCGGTGCGGTGCTGGTCGGTCATGAGGAAGAGGATGTTCTTCCGGGACGCCCCGGGCCGCGGGCCGGACGGGTTGCCGGTCCGGGGGCCGGTCTCCGCGCCGGGTTCGTTCGCTCGCGTCACTTGCCCGCTCCCGTGAAGAGGTCGCCGGTGTAGTAGGTCTTCGGGTCGGCGGGCTTCTTCAGTTTGCCGGCGTTGACGAAGTAGTCGTTCATGCCCTCCAGCCATTTGACGACGGTGCCGTCCTGGGTCAGCCGGTCGAGCTCCGCCACGCTGAGCACCTTGTTGTTCGCGGCGTCCGCCTTCACCTGGTCGACGGGAATCTTCAGCTTGTCGGCGGTGAGCTCGATCGCCTCGTCGGTGTGTTCGGAGCGGAACGTCATGGCCTCGCGCAGCACGGCGAGGACCTTCTTGGTCTTCTCCGGCTGGTCGGCCACCACTTTGTTGCCCGCGACGAACGCCGTGGGGAAGGAGACGTCCGCTTCGAAGTCGGCGTTCTTGGCGAGTTCGACGAGGTCGGGGACCTGCTTCTTGATCGTCGCCGCGGCCGGGTACCAGAAACCGGCGCCGTCGACCTGCCGGGAGGAGAAGGCGGAGACGATGGTGGACGGGTCCATGGGGACGACCTTCAGGTCCTCCTTGGTCATCCCGGCCTTCTCCAGGGCGAGGGAGAGGATCATGTCGCCCGAGGTGCCCTCGGGCACCGCGACGGTCTTGCCCTTGAGCTGCTGCATCGAGGTGATGCCCGGCTGGGCGAGGACCCGGTCGGAGTTGCCGAGGGTGTTGATGGCGACGACCTTGGCCTGGCCGGAGGCGGGGAGCCACATGGCGCCGGGGCCTATGTAGCCGAAGTCGAGGTTGTCGGTGCCCAGGGCCTGGATCTGGAGCGGCCCGTTGGTGAAGACCTTGGCGTCGGCCGACAGCCCGTGCTTCTTCCACAGGCCCTTGGCCTCGGCGATGGCGATCAGGCTGGCGCCGTTGAAGTCGTTGATGTAGCCGAAGCGCACCTTGTCCGACGATCCGCCGGAGGACGAGCCGCCGCCGCACGCGGCGAGCAGTGCCATGGCGGCCGCGCCGGCGAGGGTGGTGGTGAGGCTTCTGCGGGTGAGGAGGGGTGACATGGCGGTGAGTCCCTTCCGGGTCATGACGTCGGGGAGTGGGAACCGGAAAGGGCGGCGGTGCGGCCTTCCTGGTGGTAGACGGAGTGCCACACGCGGTTGCGCAGCGCGGCGAACTCGGGGCTGAGCCGGAAGGCCTCGTCGCGCTCGATGGCCGGGTCGACCTCGACGACGTCGTAGACGCGCCCGGGACGGGCGGCCATCACGACGACCCGGTTGGCCAGGAACACGGCCTCGTCCACGTCGTGGGTGATGAACAGGACCGTGCGCCTGTCCTGGCTCCAGGTCTTCAGCAGCTGTTCCTGGAGCTTGACCCGGGTGAGCGCGTCGAGGGCGCCGAAGGGTTCGTCCATCAGCAGGATCGAGGGGTCGACGGCGTAGGCGCGGGCGATGGCGCAGCGCTGGCGCATGCCGCCGGAGAGGGTCTTGGGGAGCGCGTCGGCGAAGCGTTCCAGGCCGACCAGTTCGATGAAGTGCTGGGCCTTGGCGCGGCGTTCGCGCTTGGGCACGCCCGTGGTCCGGAGGCCGAACTCGACGTTCTGACGTACGGTCAGCCAGGGGAACAGGGCGTACTGCTGGAAGATGACACCGCGTTCGGGTCCGGGCCCCGAGACGGGTGCTCCGTCCACCAGGGCGCGGCCGGAGGTGGGTGTCTCCAGCCCGGCGAGGATGTTCATCAGGGTGCTCTTGCCGCAGCCCGAGGGGCCGACGACGGTGACGAACTCGTGGTTCGCGATGTCGAGCGATACGTCGTCGAGGGCGGTGAAGGTCTCCCGGCCCAGCGAGAAGGTCTTGGTGACGTGCTGGACGGAGATCTTGGCGGGTGTGCTGGTCATCGGCGTTCCTGCCATCGGGTGAGCCTGCGTTCGGCGAGGAGGAGGACGCGGTCCATGAGGAGACCGAGGATCCCGATCGAGATGAGCCCGACGAAGATGGTCGGGAGGTCGTAGTAGAGCTGGGCGTTCTGCATGCGGTAGCCGAGGCCCTCCTGGGCGGCGATCAGCTCCGCGGCGACCAGGGTGGCCCAGGCCGAGCCGAGGCCGACCCGCATGCCGACGAGGATGAAGGGGGTGGACGCCGGCACCACCACCCGGGCGAAGATCGTGGCGTCGCCCGCGCCCAGCACTCGGGCGGCGTTGATCAGGGTGCGGTCGACGTTCACCACGCCCTGGAACGTGGAGATCACACAGGCCAGGAACGCGGCCAGGAAGATGACGAAGATCTTCGGCGTCTCGTCGATGCCCATGGCGACCACGGCCAGCGGGATGATCGCCAGCGGCGGGATGGTGCGGAAGAACTGGATCCAGGGCTCGATCAGTCCGCGCAGGATGCCGTACCAGCCCATCAGGAAGCCGACCGGGACGGCCACGGCCGTGCCCAGGGCGAAGCCGATGAGGACCCGGGTCAGGCTGGCCAGGGCGTCGTCGGCGAGCGTTCCGTCGCTGATCAGGGTGGAGGCCCGGGAGACGACCTCCGGGGGTGTCGGCAGCTTGAAACCGGCGGACGCGAGGGCCCACCAGATCGCGATGCCGAGTGCGACGGACACGGCGTTCAGGGCGAGCGGCAGCCCGCGCCTGCCGGAACGGGAGCGCTCCGGCACGGACTTGTCGGCGCTCGCCGTGCTGTCTTCCGCGGTGCTGTCTCCCACGGTGGTGTCTCCCGCAGTGGTGTCTCCCGCAGTGGTGTCTCCCGCTTCGGCCTCGGGCGAGGACCCGGGCCCCTTCCCGGGCCGCGGGTGCCGCTGGCCGGCACTCCGCTTGTCAAGGACGGACATGGGCGGCTCCTTCGGTGGCGGAGTGGGGTGCATCGGAACGGCCCTTCACGTCGGCGGTTTCGGGATACCTCGCCAGGAGGGGTGAGCTGTGGAAGACCGCGGCGAGCGCGCCGATGGCGCCGTCGTCGTCGGAGAGCCGGGCCGCGGCGACGGCGGGTCCGGCCGACGCGGTCGGGAAGATCTCGGCGGCGAGGGTGGCGGCGACCTGTTCCACGAGGACGGGCGCCAGCCGGGTGATCTCGCCGCCGATGACCACCTTCGCCGGGTTCAGCATCATGGTCGCGGCGCCCACCACCCGGCCCAGTGCCCCCGCGGCCTCCCGCAGTACCCGGTCCACGACGGGGTGGGCGCGGCGCACGGCGGCGGCGAGGTCGTCGAGGTTCTCCAGGCGCAGGCCGAACTCCCAGCAGGCGGCGAGGATTCCGGGCACCGAGGCCACGGTCTCCAGACAGCCCCGCTTGCCGCACCGGCAGGGGCGGCCGGCCGGTTCGACGGTCACGTGCCCCAGCTCGCCGGCCAGCCCGGAGGAACCCGTCACCAGCTGGCCGCCGACGACGAGACCGCCGCCGACGCCGTCCGACAGGCGTACGTACACCAGGTCGGCGACGCTGTCGGCGCCGCTGATCGCCTCGGCGAGGGCGGCCAGCCGGGTGTTGTTGTCGACGATGACCGGGGCGTCGAAGCGTTCGGCGAAGGCCACGTCGACGCCCTCGGGTGCCGGGCGCAGCACGGTGGTGCCCGCGGTGGCGCGCGGCCAGGCCGCCCCCTCCGGGGCCGGGTAGGGACCGGGTACGCCGATGCCGATGCCCTGCAGCGCCCCGTAGTGGACCCCGGCCTCGCCGCTCAGCCGGTCGACCAGTTCCAGGGCCAGTCGCGTGCGGGTCCCCCAGGTCGCGGTGTCCTCGTACCGGACGGACCCGGAGACCATGATCTCGTGCGAGGCGTCGGCGACGACGACGTGGACGCGCCGGTGTCCGAAGTCGACGCCCATGAACTGCGCCGACGCCGGGTCGAGCGCCAGCCGTTCGGCGGGCCGCCCGCTGCCCTCGCGGCGGGACGCGTCGGTGTCGACGACGACGATGGCACCTCGTTGCAGGAGGTTGCCGGTGATCTCGGACAGGGTGGTGCGGGACAGGCCCACGACCCGGGCGATCTCGCCGCGGCTCATGGCGCCGTTCTCCTGCAGCGCACGCATGACGCGCTCTTCGTGGGTCCGCCTGACCAGTGCGTGCACTCCGCTGGGCATCTGCATGCCGGTCAACGTAGGGAGGCTCGATTATTCCGTCAACACTCCGACAGAAAGACGCAATGAAGTGTTCACAATCCCAGGTGGGCCACGCCCTGCCCTTGCCCCTCGGACTCGATTATTCGTCCGCCCTGTTGACGTAAATGTGCGGGCGTTCGCATGCTGTGCGCCATGCCCCCGTCATGCGGCTCGTGTGCCGCGCCCCGGTTTCCGGACGGGGACGACGAAGGAGAACCCGACTGATGACCGATGCCGAGTACGGACTGCCCCGACGATCCCTGCTGGCCGGCGCCGCCGGTGCGGGGGCGGCGTTCGCCCTGCCCGCGGGCGCCGCGCAGGCGGCTCCCGCGGCTGCGCCCGCGACTTCCCCGCAGGCCGGGCCGGAGCGCCGGCACCCGCGCAACTGGCCCGATCCCGAGCCGTACGGCGCCGCGGACACCCGCGCCGATCTGTGGCCGCGCGAGGACAACTCGTTCGTC
Organism: Streptomyces sp. CB09001; assembly: GCF_003369795.1. Taxonomy (NCBI): domain Bacteria; kingdom Bacillati; phylum Actinomycetota; class Actinomycetes; order Kitasatosporales; family Streptomycetaceae; genus Streptomyces; species Streptomyces sp. CB09001. The sequence continues at coordinate 7,323,957 of NZ_CP026730.1, read as the reverse complement.
CTCCCGCTGGAGCTGCGCCCGCGTGACGAGGAGCGCGGCACGGTCTGGATGCGCGACACGTACGTCAACTGCTTCGTCGTCGACGGCCGCCCGCTGTACGTCGCCACGGGAACCACGCGGGTGCCGGGACTCGAGGCCGCCGGCCCCTGGAACGACGGCATCTTCGTGTGGCTGGCCCCCTCCCTCAAGGGGCCGTGGCGGCTGGCCGACACCACCGGCATCCGGCCCGGGGCCGAGCGCGGCAAGGTGTGGTCGCCCGAGTTCGCCGGGGAGAACCGGCCCGGCCGCACGGTCGTCGCACCCTGGCAGGAGTACTGGCACGACGAGCAGTTCGGCAAGCGCGGCCAGGCCTGGGCGCCGGAGCTGCACTACTTCCGGGACACCTGGTACCTCGTCGCGTGCATGGGCGACCACTCCCGCAAGGTCGGCTCGTTCATGCTGGTGAGCGAGGGCGGCGTCGAGGGCCCGTACCGGCTGGTCGAGGGCAACCTGGACAAGCCCTTCGGCGACTCGTTCATCGGGGGGCCGAAGTTCATCGAGCCCGGCGCCTACCACCACATCGACGGCGGCCTCTTCTCCGAGGGCGACGACGCGTGGCTCGTGCTGCACAACGACCTGTACGCGAAGTTCCGGGACGACATGGAGGACATCGTCACGACGACGGACCTGCCCCGGTTCCGGCAGAGGCCCTACTCCCCGGAGCCGTACCTCGAGGGCGCCTACGTGTTCAAGCACCGGGGCAAGTACCACCTGGTCCACGCCGCCTGGGACCGTACGTCCGTCAACGCCGACGGCACCGTCCGCCAGGCCTACGACGTGCCCGCCGCGGGGCGCGTGCAGTACCAGTACGACGCGATCGTCGCGGTGGCCGACCGGTTCGAGGGCCCGTACTCCGAGCGGTACACGGCGGGTGTCGGCGCCGGTCACAACAACTTCTTCGCCGATCACCGGGGCGGCCTGTGGGCGACGTACTTCCAGAACCCGGCCGCCGGCTACTGGTCGGGGGCCTCGCGCGTCGCGGAGGCCGCGGTGCCCGGTGTCGTACAGCTGGAGTGGACCGGTCCGGCGGACGGGCGGCTGTACGTGAAGCGCGGCTCCGGGGGTCACGGCAACGGGCACTGAGCGGAGGTCCGCGTCCTGTCACTCCCTCGCATGCCGTCGCGGCGGGACGGGCGTAGTGTCCAGATATGGGTGATGTTCGGGGCGGCCGGCGTCGGGCGGCCCGGTCGGTGCGGACGCGGGCGGACGGCTGATGGACTCCGCGATGGCGGCCGTCGTGCGGGCGAGCGGTGCGTTCGGAGGGATCCTCTACGCACTGCCGCCGGGCGAGGACGCCGTGTGGCAGGTCCTGGTCACGGGGGTCCCCCAGGAGATGGCCGCCCCGTGGCGGCGGGTCGGACTGAGGGATCCGATGCCCGTGGCGGACGCCATCCGCGAGCACCGTCTGGTGTGGGCGGGCGGCCGCGAGGAGATGGCCCGCGAGTATCCGCGGCTGGCGCTCGTCCTGCCGTACGACTTCGGGCTGGCGGCCGCGCCGCTCGTCTCGGGCACCACCGTCCGGGGCGGGTTGGTGCTGCTGTGGTCCGGAAACCACCCGGCGCGGCTGAGCGCCGACGAACAGGACGTCATCCGGGCGGGCTGCCGCCGCCTGGGGGACAGCCTGCAGCGGGCCCTCGACCGCGGCGATCCGCTGCTGCCGCAGGACCGGCCAAGGACGCTGCCCCCGGCGGCCCCGCGCACCCCCTCCCCCGCCGAGGCGACCGCGCTCTCCGCCTTCGTGGAACGCCTGCCGGGCGGCTCCTGCGCGCTGGACCTGGACGGGCGCCTCACCTTCGTCACCCCGGGGGCGGCCGAGCTGCTGGGTGTCGACCGGGCCCTGCTGCTGGGCGCGCTGCCGTGGGAGGCACTGCCCTGGATGGACGTGCCGCACGTCGAGGACCGCTACCGGGCCGCGCTCGTCAGCCGCAGGCCTCAGGCCTTCACGGTCCTGCGCCCGCCGAAGACGTGGCTGGCCTTCGACCTGTACCCGGACGCCACCGGGCTGAGCGTGCGCATCACCCGCGGCGGGCCGGACGGGGAGGAGCCCCTGTCCCGGTCGGCACAGTCCTCGGGCCCCAGCCGCGCCACGGTGCTCTACCACCTGATGCACCTGGCCTCCACCCTGACCGAGGCCGTCAGCGTGCAGGACGTGGTCGAGCAGACCGCCGACCAGCTGATGCCCGCGCTCGGGGCCCAGGGCATGGTGGTGATGGCCCCGGCGAACGGCCGGCTGAAGATCGTCGGCCAGCGCGGCTACCACCCGGAGCTGCTGAGGCGGTTCGACGGAACGCCCCTCACCTCGGCCATTCCCGGCGTCGACGTCATGGCCACGGGTGTCCCGGGATTCTGGACGACCTTCGAGGAGCTCCACGAGACCTACCCCGCCATGACCTACGAGGACGGGATGGCCGCGTGGGCCATACTGCCGCTGATCGCCTCCGGCCGTCCCATCGGCTCGCTCCTGCTCTCCTACCGGCGGCCGCACGTCTTCCCGCCCGGCGAACGGGCCGCCCTCACATCGCTGGCGGGCCTGGTCGGGCAGGCCCTGGACCGCGCCCGGCTCTACGACGCCAAGCACCACCTCGCCCACCGCCTGCAGTCCGCCCTGCTGCCCCGCACCCTCCCCGAGGTGCCCGGTCTGAACGTCGCCGCCCGCTACCTTCCGGCGGCCCGCGGTCTGGGCATCGGCGGGGACTTCTACGACGTCATCCACCTCGACGAGCGCACCGCGGGCGTCACCATCGGCGACGTGCAGGGACACAACGTGGACGCGGCGGCGCTCATGGGGCAGGTCCGCACCGCCGTGCACGCCCACGCCACCGTGGGGGCGCCCCCCGACGACGTCCTGGCCCGCACCAACCGGCTGCTCACCGACCTGGACCCCGGCCTGTTCACCAGCTGCGCCTACGTGCACATCGACCTGGCCACGCACCGCGCGTGTGTGGCGCTGGCCGGCCACCCGCCGCCCCTGGTGCGCCACGCCGACGGGCGCATCGAGCCGCTGCGGGTGCCACCCGGCCTGCTGCTGGGCATCGAGCCGGACACCGTGTACCCGTCGCTGGAGTTCCCGCTGCCGCCGGGCAGTGTGCTCGCCCTCTACACCGACGGACTCGTCGAGGCGCCGGGCGTCGACCTGGACGACGCGATCGCGGCCCTCGCCGGTCTCCTGGAGGCCGGGGATCCCGGCGACCTCGACGCCATGGCCGACACCCTCATCCGGCACGCGCCCACCCCGGGCGACGACATCGCCCTGGTCCTCGTCAGTCCCCGCGTGTCGGTGCCGGGGCACTCCCGGGGCCGATCGATCGTTTTCAGGGACAAGAAGGACGAACGCCGGCCGACGCGGGCCGGCAGCGGAGGAGAAGACCCTTAATGAAACACCAGAGGGTGCGCGATCTGATGAGCGACGCCGTGGTCCGCGTGCAGCGGGGCACACCGTTCAAGGAGATCGCCCACCTGCTGCTGGAGTACGACATCACGGCAGTGCCGGTCGTCGACGGGGAGAACCGCCCCGTGGGGGTGGTGTCGGAGGCCGACCTCCTGCAGAAGATGTGGGGCGGGGAGCCCGACGGTCTTCCCGGGCAGGCCGAGTGGTCCCGGGCCTCGGCCGGCAAGGCGGACGCCACGGACGCGGCCGGGCTCATGACCTCACCCGCGCTGTGCGCCCTGGAGAGCTGGAGCGTCGTGGACGCCGCCCGGGTGATGGCACGGCACCGCATCAAGCGGCTGCTGGTCGTCGACGGGGACGGGCGGCTGGCCGGGGTCGTCAGCAGAAGCGACCTGCTGCGGGTCTTCCTGCGCACGGACCGCGCGATTCGCACCGAGATCATCGAGGAGGCCCTGGTCAAGGCGCTGGGCCTGGCTCCCTCGTCGGTACAGGTGGACGTCGCGCACGGCCATGTCGTGCTCAGCGGCCGGCTCCCGGCCCATGTGTCCGCCCCGCTGCTGGAAGAGCACTGCCGGAGCGTGGACGGCGTCGTCGCCGTGGAGTTCCGGCCGGCCGGCGAGGCCGACGCGGAGGGGTCCGCGGCCGTCGGCCAGTGAACTCCCGCCGGACGGCGCCCGCCCGTGTCCGCTTCCCCGGGGGAGGGGGGCGGACACGGGCGGAGCCGCGGGCCGGGAGCGTCAGACCCCGGTCGAGTCCTTCACCCCGGAGGGCCGGTCGGCCGGCTCCGCGACGGAGACGGGCGCGGGTGCGGGTGCGGGTGCGGGTGCGGGGCCGGCCTCGCTGAGGCCGAAGCGCCCGTGGAACCTGCGCAGGAGGGGCGGCGCATACCAGGCCGAGCGGCCGAGCAGGCGCATGGCGGCCGGTACGAGGACACCGCGTACGGCGACGGCGTCGATGAGGATGGCCAGTCCGCTGCCCAGCCCGAACAGCTGCATGAAGCTGATCTTCGCGGTCCCGAAGGCGAAGAAGCTCACCGCGAGCAGGCAGGCGGCCGCGGTGACGATGCGTCCGGTGTGGCCGAGCCCGTCGGTCACGGCGGTGCGGGTGTCCGCGCCCTGGTCGTGCAGTTCCTTGATCCGGCTGGTGACGAAGACCTCGTAGTCCATGGAGAGGCCGAAGGCGATGCAGAACATCAGCACGGTCATCGACGCCTCCATCGGCTGCGGTGTGACGCCGATCAGGGAGGCCAGATTGCCGTCCTGGAAGATCCAGGTCATCACGCCGAGGGTCGCGCCCAGGCTGATCACGTTGAGGACCAGGGCGCGCAGCGGCTGCACGACGCTGCCGGTGAACAGGAAGAGCAGGACGAAGGTGGTCAGGGCGACCAGGCCCAGGGCGAGCGGGAGCCGGCCGCTGATGGAGTCCTTGGAGTCGACCAGCTGGGCGTCCCCGCCGCCGACCAGTGCCTCGGTCCCGACGGGCGGTGCGACGGCCCGCACCGCCTCGACCAGTTCCTGGGCCTCGTCCGACCGGGGGGTGAGGCCGCTGACCACGGTGACGCGCTGGGCGTCGGGGCGGCCGAGGGCCGCGTTGCCGGGGCCGGTCGCCCGGGACTGTCCCTTCATGTAGGTTCCCGCGCCGGTCTCGACGCGGACCACGCCTTCGATGCCGGACAGTTCGGCCGCGTAGGAGCCCAGCGGGGCCTTGTCCACGGGCGCGTCGATGACCACGTGGAGGGCGGCGTCGTCGTTGCCGTTGAACTCCTCGCGCAGTACGGAGGCGACCTGGCGGCTCTGCGCGTCCTCGGGCAGCACGCGTTCGTCGGGGGTGCCCAGGGTGATGCCGAGGAGCGGGCCGGCCGCCACCAGCAGGACGGCCAGCACGGGCAGCGCGGTGAGCGCGGGGCGCCGCATCACGGTGTCCGCGAGCCGTCCCCACAGGGGCGCCCGGGTGGCGGTGCGTTCCCTCCTGGCCCACGGAAGCCGGCCGCTGTTGACCCGATGGCCGAGGACGACGAAGAGGGCCGGCATCACGAAGAGCGTGCCGATGGCGGCGATGGCGACCACGCCGACCCCGGCGTAGCCGAACGAGCGGAGGAAGTACTGCGGGAAGACCAGCAGCGCCGCCAGCGCGACGGCCACCGTGGCGGCCGAGAAGGCGACCGTGCGGCCGGCGGTCCGCACCGTGTGACGGACGGCGTCGTCCACGGTGGAACCGGTCGCCAGCTGCTCCCGGAACCTGCTGATCATCAGCAGGGCGTAGTCGATGCCCAGGCCCAGTCCCAGGGCCGTGGTCAGGTTGGTCGCGGACACGGACACGTCGACCGCCCCGCCGAGGAGGGCGAGTTCGGCGAAGGTTCCCGTGATGGCGATGGTCCCGATGGCCAGCGGCAGCAGGGCGGCGACCACGCTGCCGAAGACGAGCAGGAGGAGCAGGAGGGTCAGCGGTACGGCGATGGCCTCGGCGAGCACGAGGTCCTTGGGCGTCTGCGTCTCCATGTCGTTGCCCACGGCGGCGCCGCCGCCGGCCCGGACGTCGAGGCCGCCCTCGTGGGGTCCGGTGTACGCGTCGATGACGGTCCTGGCGTTCTCCCGCTGCTCGGTCTCGTCACCCTTCACGTGGGCGAGCACCAGGGCCTCGCGGCCGTCCTCGGAGCGCAGCGCGGGCTGTTCGGCGTCCCAGTACGCCACCACGTTCTCGAGGTCGGGGTCGTCCCTGAGGTCCGCCACCAGGGCCCGGCCTGCGCGCTCGGCGGCCGGCGCGTCGACACCGGACTCGGGGGCGCCGACCAGCAGGACGAGGTTCGTCTCCCCGCCGAACTTCTCCTCGATGGCCTGCCCGGCCCTGGTGGACTGGGAGGCCGGGTCGTCGTAGCCTCCCCCCTTCAACTTGCCGAACGCGCCGGCTCCGACGGCACCCATGAGCGCCACGGCCACGACGGCGACCACCAGTACCAGCCGGGCCCGGCGAATCGCCAGTTCGGCTATGCGTTCAAACACGCACGTTCTCCCTTGTTCCTTGCGGTGAAGGCGACGGAATGCGGCCGGAGTTGTTGACCTCAGGAGGGCCCGCGCCGCCGCACCACGACGTTAGTGAGACGTCACGCGCTTTGGCAGTGTGAGATTTACCTAACAGTGTTCGACTTCGTGATGGCCCGTCAGGCCGTGGCGCCGTAGGCTCGCCGCATGCCCGCAGAGCGACACACCACCACGGCTCCCGTCCCCCTCCGCGAGCGGCGCCGGACCGCCGCGGCACAGGAGATACTCGCCGCCGCCGAACAGCACATCGGCGAACACGGTCCCGCAGCGCTGTCGCTCCGCGCGGTCGCCCGCGGTCTCGGCATGACCGTGCAGGCGCTCTACCACTACTTCCCGAACCGCGACGCCCTCGTCACCGCCCTCATCACCAAGGCGTACGGCGAACTGTCCGACGCGTTGCAGGCCGCCGCCGACAGCGTGCGCGCGGACGCCTCCACACCCCGTCTGGTCGCGGTGGCCGAGGCCTACCGCGACTGGGGCGTCGCCCGACCCGAGCACTTCCAGCTCCTCTACGGGACGCCGCTGCGCTACTACGCGGCTCCCGCCGAGGGCCCGACCACGCAGGCGGTCCGCCGGATGGCGGCGGTCTTCCAGCGCGAGCTGTTCGCCGGTTTCACCCCGGCGCAGCTCGCCGCGGCCGAGGTCCCCGCGCTCTCGCCGCCCTACCGGGAGCATCTGGAACAGCTGCCCCTGCACGCCCAGGGCGATCTGCCGCCCGCCGCGGTCTCCCTCTTCCTGAGCGCGTGGGGGCACGTGCACGGCCTGGTCGTCCTGGAGGTGTTCGGGCACACCGCGTTCCTGGGCGACCATCAGGCGGAGGTCTTCCGCACGTCGGTGCGGATGATGCTGGAGGACATCCACCGTCGGATCCCCGCCGCCTGAGCGAGCGCGGCTCTCAGGGGTGCGGGTCTGCCTCCCGGCCCGCACGGGACGGGTCGGGGGCGGACAGGGCCTCGATCTCGGGGTGGTCGCGCAGGGCGGCGATGACCGCGTTCACCGCGGCCCGCTGCGGGGCACCGCGCCGCACCACCACGGCGACGTTGCGGTGCACCGGCGGGCTGAGGCGGCGGGTGACGACGGCATGGTCCGCGGTGACCGCGAGGGCGGGCAGCAGGGCGATCGAACCGGTCGTCTCGACGTGCCGCAGCAGCATGAGGTAGTTGCTGAACCGGCAGGCCACCCGGGGTTCGAATCCCGACTCGCGGCACAGCCGCACGGTCAGGTCCGCCATGTACGACTGCGGCCGGTCGCAGGCCCAGGTCTCCTCCTTGCACGCCGCGAGGTTCACGGCGGCGCGGGCGGCCAGCGGATGGCCGTCCGGCAGCACCAGGAGGACCGGGTCGCTGCCGAGCGACATGACGTCGAGGTCCGCGCCCCACGTCAGGCCGGAGTAGTCGGTGGTGGTGACGACGACGTCCGCCTCGCCGGAGCGCAGGGCGGGGCCGCTCTCGTGCGGTTCCATCTCGACGAGTTCCAGGCGCAGATGCGGATGGGTGGCGGCCAGCCGGTTCGCCGCCGGGACGGCGAGGCTGTAGATCGCGCTCTGGAACACGGCGAGCCGGACGGTGCCGATGGGCTCGTCGTTCAGGGCGCGCAGTTCGGCCTCGACGTCGGCCATCCGGTCGAGGATCTCCCGGGCCCGGCGGGCCAGCAGGAGTCCGGCCGGGGTCAGCCGCACCCGCCGCCCGGTCCGCTCGATGAGCCGGCACCGGGTCTCGGTCTCCAGCACCGCCAGTTGCTGGGAGACCGTCGACGCGCTCAGGTGCAGCGTGTCGGCGACCGCGCGGACGGTACCGAGCGTGTCGAGCTGGCTGAGCAGGTGCAGTCGTCCGGAGTTGAGCACGGAGCCGATGGTACGGCGCACCCTGGGCGATCTGTACGGTTCTGCCGTACAGCAGCGTCGAATCCGTGCGATGGACACGCGCAGCGACCCGTCCCTACCGTCGGTCGCATGCCTTCCGAGACTCCCGGCGCCGACCTGGGGCGCCACCTGATCCGCTACTCCGGCCACGCGCCCTTCTCGCCGGAGGTCGTCGTGCGCGCCGCGGGCACCTCCGTGTTCACGGAGAGCGGCCGTGAGCTGCTGGACTTCACGTCCGGTCAGATGAGTGCCATCCTCGGGCACTCCCATCCGGCGATCGTCTCGACGGTGCGCGAGCAGGTCGCGCACCTCGACCACCTGCACAGCGGCATGCTCAGCCGCCCGGTCGTCGAGCTGGCCCGCCGGCTCGCCGGCACCCTGCCCGCACCGCTGGAGAAGGCGCTGCTGCTGACCACCGGTGCGGAGGCGAACGAGGCCGCGGTGCGGATGGCGAAGCTCGTCACCGGGCGCCACGAGATCGTCTCCTTCGCGCGGTCCTGGCACGGCATGACCCAGGCCGCCGCGAACGCCACCTACAGCGCCGGACGCAAGGGCTACGGCCCCGCCGCGCCGGGCAACTTCGCGCTTCCGGTGCCGGACCGCTACCGCCCCTCCGTCGTCGGCGCGGACGGCGAACTGGACTGGCGGCGCCAGCTGGACCTGGGTTTCGAGATGATCGACGCCCAGTCGGTCGGCAGTCTGGCCGCGTGCCTGGTCGAGCCGATCCTCTCCTCGGGCGGCGTCGTCGAGCTTCCGCCGGGCTATCTCGCCGCCCTGGCGGACAAGTGCCGCGAGCGGGGCATGCTGCTGATCCTGGACGAGGCCCAGACGGGGCTGTGCCGCACCGGCGACTGGTACGCCTTCGAGCACGAGGGTGTCGTCCCGGACATCCTCACGCTGTCCAAGACGCTGGGCGCGGGGCTGCCGCTGGCCGCCGTGCTGACCAGCCCCGAGATCGAGCAGCGGGCGCACGAGCGGGGCTTCCTGTTCTTCACCACCCACGTCAACGACCCGCTGCCCGCCGCGGTGGGCAACACCGTCCTCGACGTCCTGGTCCGCGACCGCCTGGACGAGCGCGCCCGCGGGCTCGGCGCGGCGCTGCGGGAGGGCCTCGACAAGCTCGCCGTCCGGCACGAGGTGGTCGGCGACGTCCGGGGCCGGGGGCTGCTGCTGGGCATGGAACTGGTCGGCGACCGGGTGCTGGGCGAGGGCGGCGCGGACCGGCTCGGCGCCGCCGTCACCCGGCGCTGCTTCGAGCTGGGGCTGCACATGAACATCGTCCAGCTCCCGGGGATGGGCGGGATCTTCCGTATCGCTCCCCCGCTGACCGCGAGCGACGACGAGATCGCCCGCGGTGTGGCCGTCCTCGACCAGGCACTCACCGACGCCGCCGCGGACCTGTAGCCCTGCGGCCCTGCAACCCGAAGGCCCCGGTGTCCCTGGGGGTACCAGGACACCGGGGCCGTGTGCGGGAGTGTCAGACTCCGGCCGTCTCCGGCTCGCGGGCGGGCTCCGTGGGCGCGACGGTGTCGCCGAGTTCCCGGTGCAGCTTCTCGCCCTCGACGTCGACGTTCGGCAGCAGGCGGTCCAGCCACCGGGGCAGCCACCAGGCCTTGGTGCCGAGCAGTGCGAGCACCGCGGGCACGATGGCCATGCGGACCACGAAGGCGTCGAAGAGCACCGCGATGGCGAGGCCGAAACCCATCATCTTGATCATGGCGTCGTTCTCCAGGATGAAGCCGGAGAAGACGCTGACCATGATGATCGCGGCGGCCGCGACCACCCGGCCGCCGTGGGTGAAGCCCGTGGTGACGGACTCGGCGGCGGACTGTCCGTGGACGTACGCCTCCCGCATGCGGGTGACGAGGAAGACCTCGTAGTCCATGGCGAGGCCGAAGACCACGCCGATCATGAAGATCGGCATCATCGACATGATCGGGCCCGGCTGGTCCACGCCGAACACGTCGGCGAGCCAGCCCCACTGGAAGACCGCGACCACCGCGCCGAGCGCCGCGGCCACCGAGAGCAGGAAGCCCAGGGCCGCCTTCAGCGGGACGAGGACCGAGCGGAACACCAGCATCAGGAGCAGGAAGGCGAGCCCGACGACCAGCGCCAGGTAGGGGATCAGCGCGTCGTCCAGGGTCTGCGAGAAGTCGATCGTCATCGCGGTCGCGCCGGTGACCAGCATGGTCGCGCCGGTGTCGGCCCTGATGTCGCCGGACAGCGAGCGGATGTCGTGCACCAGCGACTCGGTGGCGACGTCGCTCGGACCGGTCTTGGGCATCACGGTGAGGACGGCGGTGTCGCCCTCCTCGTTGAAGTTCGCCGGGGTGACGGCCGCGGCCTCGCCCAGTCCGGTGATCTTCTCGCCCACGGTGTCCGCTGCGGCCTTCGGGTCGTCCGCGCCGCGCGCGTCCACGGTGACCATCAGCGGGCCGTTGAACCCGGCCCCGAAGGACTCGGACAGCATGTCGTAGGCCTTGCGCTGGGTGGTGTCGGGGGCCGAGCTGCCCTCGTCGGGCAGGCCCAGCTCCATACCGGCGGCCGGTACGGCGATCACGCCGAGGCCGAGGACCGCGGTGAGCAGGACGGTGACCGGGCGCCGCTGGACGAAGCGGGCCCACCGGGTGCCGAGCTTCGGCCTGCCGGAGGCGGCGCGCGCCCCGGCGGGAGCCTTGCGGTCCTTGCGGCTGAGCGCCTTCTTGCCGGCGAAGCCGAGCAGCGCCGGGGTGAGGGTGAGGGCGATCAGCACCGCGATGCCGACGGTGCCCGCGGCGGCCAGGCCCATCTTGGTGAGGATCGGGATGTTGACGATCGCCAGACCGGCCAGGGCCACGACGACGGTCAGTCCGGCGAAGACGACCGCGGAGCCCGCGGTGCCGACCGCCCGTCCGGCCGCCTCCTCCGGGGCACGGCCCTCGGCGATCTCCGCCCGGTAGCGCGAGACGATGAACAGGGCGTAGTCGATGGCGACCGCGAGGCCGATCATCATGGCGAGGGTGGAGGTCGTGGCGGACAGCTCCAGCGTGCTGCCGAGCGCCCCGATGGCGGAGATGCCGATGCCGACACCGATGATCGCCGAGAGCAGCGGCATGCCCGCCGCGACCAGTGAGCCGAAGGTCAGCAGGAGCACGATCGCGGCGACGCCGATGCCGATCAGCTCGGCGGTGCCGCCCATCTCCTGCTCGGCCACGACCGCGTCGCCGCCGGTCTCGACCGTGTACCCGCCCTCGCGCGCGCCGTCGGTGGCGGCGGTGAGCGAGTCGCGGGCCTCGTCGGTCAGCTCCATCGCGTTGACCTTGTAGGTCACCGAGGCGTAGGCGGTGGTGTCGTCCTTGCTGACGGCGTTCGCCTCGAACGGGTCGTCCACCGAGGAGACCTGCGGGCCGGCCTTGAGGTCGGCGACCAGGTCCTTCACCCGGTCCTTGCCGGCCGCGTCGGAGATCTTCGTGCCCTCGGGGGCACGGATCACGACGCGGGCCGTGGCGCCCTCGGCACTGGCGGCCGGGAACTGCTCGTCGAGCAGGTCGAACGCCTTCTGGGACTCGGTGCCCGGCATGGAGAAGGAGTCTTCGGGCGGGGCCGGCGCGGCGGACGAGGCGACGCCGGCACCCACGAGTATGGCCACCCACAACAGGGCGACCAGGCCGCGGCGCCGGAACGCCCTCCGGCCGAGTCGATAGAGAAACGTAGCCACCTTTTGGACCAATCCGTCGGGTTACGGGCAGGACGAAGACCCGGCACATGGGGGGAAGGCGGAGACGCTGACCGGGGTACACATCCATGCTCGCCCGGGGTTCCGGGCGTTTGATCCGACCCTGGGTCTGGACTGGCGTACTGCGTCGGGTGTAGTGGGGACCCGCGCTCCTCTCCCCTCGGTGTAGATCACGAAGATGGGTGTACTCCGCATTTCGTTGCCGCGGGCAGTCGACGCCCGCTCAGCCGGTGACGGGCGTGGCGTTGCCGCCCGCACCGCAGCGCAGGGTCCAGGGCCTGGCGGAGCGGATGCCGTTCTCGTGGATCCGGACGTCGACCTCGTCGGCGGGGAGGTCTCCCGGGACGTCGGCGTGGGCCGCGGTGCAGACCAGCTGGCTGACCGCGGTCACGTCGAGTTCGCCGGCGCTGACCCGGAGGGGGACGACGACGTCGACGGCTCCGTCGCTCGTGGTCGCGGTGAGCCGTCCGGCCGCTCCCGAGGCGACGTGGGTGGTCAGGCCGCGCTCTCGCTCGGCCCGGGTGGGACCGTCCAGGAGGAGGTCGAGTGCCTGCTGCGGGGCGAGGGCGGCGTCGGTCCGCCGGGTGACGGGGCGGGGGCCGTAGGGGCCGGCGAAGTACAGGCGCACGGTGCCCGCCCCGTCACCGGGCCGCTGGACGCCGGAGGCGGGTGCGCCGGCCCGCACCGGGCCGGTGGTGCCGATTCCGCAGCCGGTGACACCGGCGGCGAGCAGCACGGTGAGGGCCAGGGCGGCCCGATTCGGACGCGGGAAGTGGCGGGATGTCATGTCGTTCCCGGGGAGGAGGCGGCCCGCGGCAGGGTGAGGGTGAAGACGGCACCGCCGCCGGGTCGGTTGGCCGCGGTGAGGGTGGCGCCGTGCAGGGCGGCGTTCTCGTGGGCGATGGCGAGTCCGAGGCCGCTGCCGCCGGAGCGGGGCCGTGCCGCGTCGGCCTTGTAGAAGCGGTCGAAGACGTACGGGAGGGCGTCGTCCGGGATGCCGGGCCCCCGGTCGGTGACGGTGACCCGGACCCGGTCGTCGCACGCGCGGACCGCGATCGTCACGGGCGGACGGCCGTGGTGCAGCGCGTTGGCGACCAGGTTGCCGAGGACGACGTCGATCCGGCGGGGGTCGACGCGGACGGGTGCCGGTTCGGGCAGGTCGGCCCGCACCCGGTCGTCGTCGGCCCAGCCGCGCAGTTGCAGGGTCTTGGTCACGAGGGTGCGCAGGTCGACGTCCTCCCGGTGGACGGGGGCGGCCTTGGCGTCGAAGCGGGAGACCTCCATGAGGTCCTCCACCATCCGGGCCAGGGTGCGCACCTCCTCGCTGATCAGCCGGACGGCGTCCTCCGTGTCGGCGGGCAGCACACCCGCGGCGGCGTCCTCGTCGAGGACCTCGGTGACCGCGGCCATGGCGGCCAGCGGGGTGCGCAGTTCGTGGGCGACGTCGGCGGCGAAGCGGCGCGCGCCCGCCTCGAGCCGGCGCAGTTCGGCGGCGTCCCGCTCCAGGGTCTCCGCCATGGTGTTGAACGAGCGGGTCAGGTCGGCGAGTTCGTCGTGGCCCGCGGTGTCCAGGCGGGTGTCCAGCTCCCCGGCCGCGATGCGTTCGGCGCCGTGGCGCAGTCGTCGGACGGGCCGCAGGACGCTGCGCGCCGCCGCGAGGGCCGGGACGAGGGCGAGGGCGAGCGCGGGGACGGCTCCGGCCTGGGCCGCGGTGACCAGGGCGTCGATGTCGGCCCGGTCGTCGTCGAGGGGGAAGACGGCGTACACGGTCAGCCCGGAGAGCGTCCCCGGGTCCGGGTCCCCGTTCTCGGCTTCGTCCGGGGTGTAGGCGACGGGCATGCCGAGGGCCAGCCACGGGCGGCCGTCGTGTTCGGTCCGCTGGTGGACGGCCCGCCCGGTGTCCCGCACGGTCTCCCGCAGCTCGTCGGGGACGGCCGGCGCGCCGGGGGAGGCCGAGACCGGTTCGCCGCCCCGGTAGGAGGCGGACGCGTGCCAGGCGCGTGCCCCGCCGGCCTGGTCGATCTGTCCGGTGAGCCCGCGCAGGTCCTCGGCGGTCGGCGGAAGGGTCAGGTCGGGGGCGAGGGAGTCGAGCTGGGTACGCAGATCGGCGACGGCGGTCTCCGCGGCGCGGTCGAGGATGGCCGCGCGGGCCCGGTGGAAGGTGAAGCCGGCGGTGAGCAGGGCGCCGAAGGCGGCGGCCAGGAGGAAGGCGACGACCAGCCGGACCCGCAGCCCGCGGGGCGGGTGCGGCCGGAGTCTGCTCCCAGCGAGCCGGAGGGGCCGGAACCGGCTCACAGTGGACCGAACCGGTAGCCGAAGCCGCGCACGGTCTGCACGTACACCGGTCTGCGCGGGTCGTCCTCGATACGGGCGCGCAGCCGCATCACGCAGGCGTCGACGAGGCGGACGTCGCCGTAGAAGGAGTGTTCCCAGACCTGCTCCAGCAGTTGCTGGCGCGAGTACACCTGCCCGGGGGTGGCGGTGAGGAACAGCAGGAGCTTCAGTTCCGAGGGTGCCAGGGGCAGCTCGGTGCCGTGCTTGGCCACGACCAGGGTGGTGCGGTCCACCGTGAGGTCCGCGTGCCGCTCGGGGCCGGCGGCCGGATTCAGCGTACCGCCGTCCTGGGCGGGCGCGACCCGGCGCAGGACCGCCCGGATCCGCGCCTCCAGCAGCTCGGCGCCCGCCGGTTTGACCACGTAGTCGTCGGCGCCCGCCTCCAGGCCGACGACCATGTCGATCTCGTCGCCCCGCGCGGAGAGGATGATGATCGGGATCCGTTTGCTCTCCCGGATCCGGCGGCACACCTCCAGACCGCTCATGTTCGGCAGCATCAGGTCGAGGAGCACCAGGTCGGGCCGGTGCCGCTCCAGGGTCAGCAGGCCGGTCTCGCCGCTGCCCGCGACGGCCACCTCGTGCCCCCGGCGTTTCAGCGCGAGCGAGACGCCTCTCTGTACTGCGGGGTCGTCTTCGATGAGCAGGACTCGTGCCATGGGGGTGCGCTCTTCTCCGGTTTCCTCGGCTCGGCGGCGGCCGTCTTCTGCCAGCGTGCTCGAAGCGTATGACGCCGGGTTCCGCGTCATGTGAGGAAACGATGACAGCCCTCCCCGGGCCGGGCGCGGGTGGCCTGTGCTGGAGGCATGGACAACGAGATCAACTCCAGCGGGCGGTCGCTGCCCGCCCGCCACGCCGTCGGGTACGCCCTGGCCGTGGCCGTGGCACTCACCCTGACCGGCTGTCAGGGTTCCGGCACCGGTGTCGAGGTCTCCGCGAGCGACAGCGCGGCGGCCGGCGCCCCGGGCGGCGGGAAGGGCTCCTCCGACGGGAAGCGGGACGACAGGCCGCGACGGCTGCTGTGGATGGGCGACTCCATCGGTGAGACCCAGGCGCCCGCCCTCGACGCGGCCATGAAGGCCGGGGGCGTCGCGTTCAAGTCGGTGGCCGCCACCGGCGGCGGCGGTGTAGTCGGCGAGATCGCGGCGCCCACCTGGGACCGACTGCCGAAGACACTGGAGTCCTTCGCGCCGGACGTCGTCGCCTACCAGGTCACCACCTACGACTGGGGCACCCCGGCCGAACAGCGCGCGGCCTACGAACGCCTGGTGAAGACGGTGAACGAGGCGGGCGCCGACCTCCTCCTCGTCTCCGCCCCGCCCTTCAGGATCGACGACTTCTACCAGCCGCACGAGGCCGGGATCGCATCCGCGCCGCGGTCCGCGAAAAGTGTGGCCGAGGAGCACCCGGACACGGCCGGCTTCCTCGACGCCGCCGCCCTGTGGGGCGACGACAGCGGTTCCGAGCAGGCGCAGCGCAGCGAGGACGGCATCCACTCCTGCCAGCAGGGCTCGGCGGCGTTCGCCGTCTGGTTCGGCGAACAGCTGGAGAAGCGGTACGGCTTCGACCCGGCCGCCGCCGACACGTGGGCCACCGGCGCGTGGACCGGCGAGAAGGTCTACAGCCGGCTCGGCTGCGCGTAGCCCCATGGCGGACCCCGGCCCGCGCACCCGCCCACCGCGAGGCGGTCGCGGGCCGGGGACGCCTCACCCCTTCCACGGAGACCAGCCCATGCCCCTGCCGGCCACACCCTCCCCCGCCCACCGCCGCGCCGCCCCCTCCCCCGTGCGGCGACCGCCGCGGCGGCACGTCGCCCCGCTCGACGGCCTGCGCGGCGTCGCCGTCCTGGGCGTGCTGTTCTTCCACGCCGGTCATTTCGACGGCGGGTTCCTCGGCGTCGACCTCTTCTTCGTCCTGTCCGGCTTCCTCATCACGGGCCTGCTGCTGAAGGAGGCGCGGGCCCGCGGGGGCCGGATCGACCTCCTCGCCTTCTGGGGCCGGCGCGCACGACGGCTGCTGCCCGCGCTCGCGGTCGTGCTCGCCGGAACCCTGCTCCTGGTGTGGGCCCTCGGCCCGCCGAACCTGCTCCGGTACGCCCTCGACGACGGGCCGTGGGTGGCCGCGAACCTCGCCAACTGGCACTTCGTGGCGGACCGGGTCGGCTACTGGGACTCGGCCGGCACCAGGGTCTTCAGCCACCTGTGGAGCATCGCGGTCGAGGAGCAGTTCTACGTGGTGTGGCCGCTGGTGCTCTGTCTGGTGGCCCGCGGCCGGGGCGCCGGACGGCGGGTGGCCGCCGTGGCCGCGACCGGTGCCGTCGCGTCCCTGGTGCTGATGGTCGTCCTGACCACTCCGGCCGACACCACCCGGGTCTACGAGGGCACCGACACCCGCGCCTTCTCGCTCCTCCTCGGAGCGCTGGCGGCCACCGAGCCCGCCGCGCGTCTGGTCTCCCGCCTCGGCGAACGCGCGGCCGACCGGTGGAGCCTCGCCCTGGCGGCGGGCATCGGGGCGTACTGGGTCGCGGCCGACGGCCAGAACTCCCCCTCCCTCTTCCGGGGCGGGCTGTTCCTCCACGCCCTGGCCGCCGCCCTGCTCATCGCGTGCCTCGCCCGGGCTCCCCGCACACCGGCCGGGCGCTTCCTCGCCGCCGCGCCGCTGCGCCGGCTCGGCGTGGTCTCGTACAGCCTGTATCTCTGGCACTGGCCCGTGTACCTGCTGCTGAGCGAGGAACGGCTCGGTCTCGAGGGGGCTCCCCGTACGGCGGTGCTGCTCGCCGTGTCGGTGGGGCTCGCCCTGCTCTCCAAGGTCCTGGTGGAGGACCCGGTCCGGTTCCGGGCCCGCTGGGCGAGGGGCCGCACCGGGGCGGTCGCCCTCGTCGCCGCCTTCGCCGCGCTGACCGCGCTGTGGGCGGTGGTCCCCCAGCCGCGAACCGGGGAGGGCTCGGTCGACGTCACACGTCTCGGGGCGGGCGGCGGTTGACCTTCACCTTGGGGCAGGCCGCAGCATCGGTGCCACCGGGCGACGCGCCCGGTACGAGGAGGAGTGGGCACGTGGGCGTGGAGCTGCTGACCATAGGGGCGTTCGCGAAGGCGACCCGGCTGTCGCCGAAGGCGCTGCGTCTCTACGACGAGCTGGGCCTGCTGCCGCCCGCCCGCGTCGACCCGGTCACCGGCTACCGCCTCTACGCTCCGGAACAGGTGGAACGGGCCCGGCTCGTGGCCTGGCTGCGCCGCCTGGGGATGCCGTTGGTCCGCATCCGGCACGTGTGCTCGCTGGACGCGGGAGTGGCGGCCGGGGAGGTCCGCGCCTTCTGGGCACGGGCCGAGGCCGAGACCGCCGCCCGACGGGACCTGGCCGCCTTCCTCGTCGATCACCTGACCCGGAAGGACCCCGCCATGTCTCCCACCGCTCCTGCCCTGAGCATGCGCTACGCCGCCGCCTCCGACACCGGCCTGGTCCGCGAGAGCAACCAGGACACCGCCTACGCCGGTTCCCGCCTGCTGGCCGTCGCCGACGGCTTCGGCGCCGAGGGCGCTCCGGCGAGCGCCGCCGCCGTCGAGTCGCTCCGGCGGCTGGAAAGCGGCGGTGTCCCGGCGGACGGCCTCCTCAACGTCCTCGCGGACGCGGTGGAGGAGGCCGAGCGGGCCGTGCACGACGCCGTGGGATCCGGTTCCGCGCCGCAGCAGGCCGGTACGACCCTCACCGCGATGCTCTGGACGGGGTCGCAGCTGGGCCTCGTCCACATCGGCGACTCGCGCGTGTACCTGCTGCGCGACGGGGAGCTGTTCCAGATCACGCACGACCACACCATGGTGCAGTCGATGGTCGACGAGGGCCGCATCACGCCGGAGGAGGCCGCGTCCCACCCCCAGCGGTCGCTGCTGGTACGGGCCCTGGGCCGGGGAGCCGACGCCACCGCCGAGATGCGCCTGCGGGACGCCCGGCCCGGGGACCGCTACCTGCTCTGCTCCGACGGCCTGTCGACGGTGGTGCCGGGCGACGAGATCCGCCGGGTGCTGGCCGCCCCGGGCGAGCCCGGGCGGGCCGTCCGGGAACTGGTGGCCCTGGCCAACGGGGCCGGCGGTCCCGACAACGTCAGCTGCGTCGTCGCCGACGTCGTGCCCGGGGAGTGACGCCCCCGGCCTCCGAGCCGCGTCCGGGCCGGCCGCCCCTCAGGGCGGTGCCGCCCCGACCCGGACACGGTCGCTGCCGCCCTCGGAGAGGAAGGACGCGAGGGCCCGCCCCTCCTCGGCGGCCTCGGCGCACTCCGCCCGGGTGAGCCGGCGCAGCGGAGCGACGGTCACCGTGCCGTCCTCGACGGTCCAGGTCGCCGAGACCCTCCCGTCGACGAGGACGAAGCGGGCACCGGTGACCGACAGGCCGCGGTGCGGGTCGTCGATGATCCGGCCGCGGTCCTGGTAGCCGAGGACCGCGTTGTCGAAGGCGGGCAGGAACCGGACGGGTGCGGGGGTGTCCGGGTCGGGTCGCGGCGCGCCGGGCAGGTCAAGGAGTTCCCGGCCCCGTTCGTCGCGGAAGGAGACCAGTTCCCCGCGCACCGCCGCGACCGCGGCCGGCAGCCCCGCGAGCCCGCACCAGGCCCGCAGGTCCGCCGAGGCGGCCGGCCCGAACGCGGCCAGGTAGCGCCGTACCAGCTCCTCCCCGACCGGATCGGTGCCCGGCGGGGCGGGCGGCTCCACCTCGCGGCCCAGCCAGTGGGCCACCGGGGCGTTGCGCACCCCGGCCCTGGTGCGCCACAGCCCGCGCGGCGGCAACTGCACCATCGGGATCAGCGCGGCGACCAGCAGCTCCCCGAGCGGCCGCGGTCCCACGTCCGGCCACCGCGCGGCCACGGCGCGGGCGAGGTCGCCCATCGAGCGGGGCTCGCCGTCGGCCAGGACCGCGCGGCCCGCCGCCGCGAGCTCGTCGGGGTCGACCCCGGCGAGCTCGCGGCGGTAGGTGCCGAGGACGCGTGCGCGCAGCATGGCGTCGTGGCGCGATCGCCAGGCCAGTACGTCCTCGGCGGCGACGAGATGGACGGTGCGGCGCATGAGGTGGGTCCGCACCACCCGACGCCCGGTCAGCAGGTCGTCGAGCACCCGCGGGGCGAAGTCGCGCAGCCGCGACCACAGCCCGACGAACGGTTCCTGGGGCTCCTGTGCCTGCATGCCGCCGAGGTGCGCGACGGTGTCGAGCACCGGGCGGTCCGCGCGGTCGAGCAGCAGCTGCCGGGCGAGGGCCGCCCGGTTCAGCGACCGGGCGTCGAGCACGCTCACGCGTTGTACTCGCTCACGACGTCCAGGACCCAGGTGACGCCGAACCGGTCCCGCAGCATGCCGTACAGGGGCGCCCACTGGGCGGCGTCCAGGGGCCGCACGACGGTCGCGCCCTCGGCGAGCTTCTCCCAGTACGCGGTGATCTCCTCGGTGGTCTCGCCGCGGACCGAGACGAAGAACGCGTTCTCACCCTGGTTCCAGGGCAGGTCGGACGGCACGTCGTAGGCCATCACGGCCAGGCCGTCGGCGGTGGACACCTGGCCGAACATCACCTGGTCGGCCGCGGCGGGATCCTGGACGTTGCCGGCGTCCTTGTACGTCACCAGGGTGATGTCCCCGCCGAACGCGGCCTGGTAGAAGGTGAGGGCCTCTCGGGCGTCACCACGGAAGTTGAGGTGGGTCACGGCTTTGGCGGTCACGACGGGCTCCTTGCCTCGTGGAACAAGCGGAACAGCGGGACGGCCCACGGAGCGGGCCGCCGCGGGGCCGGTCCGGCCCCGCGGTGCCCACTCTGCTTCAGGTAGCGGTCAGGTTGTGGCCGCTATGTGCGGCAGCATGGTGGTCATGCAGAAGACCTCGGCCCGGCTGCTGTCCCTGCTCTCGCTGCTCCAGGCCCGCCGGGACTGGCCCGGCGCGGTGCTGGCCGAGCGGCTGGACGTCAGTGCGCGCACGCTGCGGCGCGACGTCGACCGGCTGCGGGAGCTGGGCTATCCCGTGCGGGCGGTGAAGGGCCCCGACGGCGGTTACCGCCTGGACGCCGGAACGCGGTTGCCTCCGCTGCTCTTCGACGACGAGCAGGCGGTGGCCCTCGCGGTCGCGCTCCGGACGGCCGCGGCCACCGGCGCGGGGATCGAGGACGGGGCCGAGCGCGCCCTGACCACCCTGCGCCAGGTCATGCCCGCCCGGCTGCGGCACCGGATCGACGCCCTCCAGGTCACCTCCGTCGCACGGTCCGCGCCCCGGCCGCAGCCCCAGGCGGACACCGGCGTCCTGATGGCGCTCAGCGCCGCCGTCCAGGCACGCGAGGTCCTGCGCTTCGACCATGCCCCGGCCCACGCCGCGGACACGGCGGCGGAGGAGGCGCCGCCCCCGCGCCGGGTGGAGCCGCACCATCTCGTCGCCCGGGGCGGGCGCTGGTACCTGGTCGCCTGGGACCTGGACCGCGAGGACTGGCGGGTCTTCCGTGCCGACCGGATCACCCCGCGCACACCCACCGGCCCGCGCTTCACGCCCCGGGACCTGCCCGGCGGGGACGCGGCCGCCTTCCTGACCGGCAGGTTCCGCGGCTCCGACGGCTCCCCGGACTGGCCCTGCCGCGGCACGGCCGTACTCCACCTGCCCGCCTCCGCGGTGTCCCCGCACGCCGCCGACGGGACGGTCGAGGAGCTGGGTCCCGACCGCTGCCGGCTCACGACGGGCTCCTGGTCGTGGCCCTCGCTCGCGGCCGCCTTCTGCCTCTACGACACCGACATCGAGGTGGTCGGCCCGCCCGCGCTCAAGGAGGCGTTCGCCGGGCTGGCCGACCGCTGTGCCAGGGCCGTCGCGGAGCGGCCCCGGCGACGGTGAGCGCCGAGGCCCGCGTCACACCCGCTGGGCCCGCTCCACGCTCGCGGTCTCGGCGGCCGGGCCGCCGCCCGTCACGACGCGCGACCGGGTGTGCAGCCGCAGGGAGACGGCGACGAAGGCGATCGCGACCAGGGTCATCGCCCCGCCCGCCCAGGCGGTGGCCTCGTAGCCGAGGTCCGCGTCGATCACCGTGCCGCCGAGCCAGGGCCCGCCGGTGTTGCCCAGGTTGAACGCGGCGGTCGTCGTCGCGCCCGCGAGGGTGGGCGCGGCACCGGCGACGTTGAACATGCGCGCGTTCAGCGCGGGCGCCGTGTAGAACGCGGAGACGCCGAGCAGCAGCGCCAGGACGGTCACGGCGGCGGGGCTGCCGGCGAACAGCGCGAGGGCGGCCAGCAGCACCGTCGAGGCGGTGATGCCGGAGAGCAGTACGCCGAACAGGTGGGCGTCGGCGACCCGGCCGCCGATCGCCGTGCCGATCAGCGCGCCGACGCCGAACAGCGCCAGCACGGTCGGCACCCATCCGTCCGCCAGTCCGGCGACGTCGGTGAGCAGCGGGGCGAGGTAGGAGAAGGCGCAGAAGACGCCGCCGGCGGCGAGCGCGGTCACGACGATGGACAGCCAGACCTGGTGGTCCCGGTAGATCGCCAGCTCGCCCCGCAGCCGGGGCCGCCGCTCGGGCAGCGGGATACGGGGGATGAGGGTCACCACGCCGACGAGCGCGACGGCGGACGCGCCGCCCACGGCCCAGAACGCGGACCGCCAGCCCAGGTGCTCGCCGAGGAAGGCGCCCGCCGGGACGCCGAGGACGTTGGCGATGGACAGTCCGCCGATCATCACGGCCATCGCGCGGGCCCGCGCGGTCACCGGCACCATCGCGATGGCCACGGCCGCGCCCACCGCCCAGAAGCCGGCGCAGGCGAGGGCGCTGACGACCCGCGAGACGAACAGGACCTCGTAGCTCGTCGCGAGCGCGCCCGCGACCTGGCCGACGCCGAACACCGAGATCAGCGCGACCAGCGTGGTCTTGCGCGGGAGGCGCAGGGTCGCGACGGCCAGCAGCGGCGCGCCGACCACCATGCCGATCGCGAACGCCGATATGAGCAGCCCGGCTCGGGGGATCGACACGTCCATGTCGTCGGCGATGGGCGGCAGCAGTCCGGAGAGCATGAACTCGCTGGTGCCGAGGGCGAAGACGGACAGGCCGAGGATGTAGACGGCGAGCGGCATGCGTCCGGCCGTGGGCCGTGGAGAAGAGTCGGGCACGACAGCTGTCAACGGAGCCCCGCTTCCCGCCATTCCCGCGGCGGGGCCCGTCTCACGATGCGGCTACGGTGTCACGCGCTCCAGCCGGACGAGGATGCCCTTCGAGGTGGGCTGGTTGCTGATGTCGGCGACGCTGTCCAGCGGGACCAGGACCTGGGTCTCCGGGTAGTACGCGGCGGCGGATCCGCGTGCGGTGGGGTAGGGGACCACCTCGAAGCCCTCGGCGCGCCGCTCGGTGTCGTCGTGCCAGACCCCGACGACGTCGACGCGGTCTCCCTCGGCCAGGGACAGGGCGCTCAGGTCGTCCGGGTTGACCATGACCACCCGGCGGCTGCCGTGGATGCCCCGGTAGCGGTCGTTCAGGGTGTAGGGGATGGTGTTCCACTGGTCGTGGGAGCGCAGGGTCTGCAGCAGCAGGTGGCCCTCGGGCACGTCGGGCGTGCGCCAGGTGTTGCGGGTGAACATGGCCTTGCCGGTGGCGGTGCGGTAGACGCCCTCGTTGACGGGGTTGGGCAGCCGGATGCCGCCGGGGCGTGCCACGCGCCGGTTGAAGTCGTGCAGGCCCGGCACGACCCGGGAGATCCGGTCGCGGATCGCGCCGTAGTCGGCCTCGAACTCCTCCCAGGTCACGTTCCCGGGGCCGGTGCCGAGGGTGCGGCGGGCGAGCCGGCACAGGATGGCGACCTCGCTGAGCAGCAGGGGTGAGGCGGGCTTGAGCCGTCCGCGGGAGGTGTGCACCTCGCTCATGGAGTTCTCCACGGTGACGAACTGCTCCCCGCCCGCCTGCTGGTCGCGTTCGGTGCGGCCGAGGGTGGGCAGGATCAGCGCGGTCTGCCCGCAGACGGTGTGGGACCCGTTGAGCTTGGTGGAGACGTGGGCGGTCAGGCGGCAGCGGCGCATGGCCTCCTCGGTGACCGAGCTGTCGGGGGCGGCCCGGACGAAGTTGCCCGCGACGCCGAGGAAGACCTTGATCCGGCCCTCCCGCATCGCCTTGATCGAGTCGACCGAGTCGAGGCCGTGGGCGCGCGGCGGGTCGAAGCCGAACTCGTCGCGCAGGGCGTCCAGGAAGGAGTCCGGCATCTGCTCCCAGATGCCCATGGTGCGGTCGCCCTGGACGTTGCTGTGGCCGCGCACGGGGCAGGCGCCGGCTCCGGCCCGGCCGAGGTTGCCGCGCAGCAGCAGGAAGTTGACGATCTCCCGGATGGTGGGCACGCCGTGTTTGTGCTGGGTGATGCCCATCGCCCAGCAGACGATGACCCGCTTGCTGCGCAGTACCTCGTCGCGGACCCGCTCGATCTCGTGACGGGTCAGACCGGTGGTGGCGACCACGTCGTCCCAGGAGGCCTGCCGGGCGTGCTCGGCGAACTCCTCGAAGCCGCTGGTGCTGTCGCGGATGAACGCGTGGTCCAGGACCGTGCCGGGCCGGGCGTCCTCGGCCTCTAGGAGCAGCCGGTTCAGTGCCTGGAACAGGGCGAGGTCGCCGCCGGGGCGGATGTGCAGGAACCGGTCGGCGATCCGGACGCCCTGGCCGATGACCCCGCGTGCGTTCTGCGGGTTCCTGAACCGCAGCAGCCCCGCCTCCGGGAGCGGGTTGGCGGCGACGATGCGGGCGCCGTTGCGCTTGGCCTGCTCCAGCGCGGACAGCTGCCGCGGGTGGTTGGAGCCGGGGTTCTGTCCCACCAGGAAGATCAGGTCGGCGTGGTGGAGGTCGTCGAGGCTGACCGTGCCCTTGCCGGTGCCGAGGGTCTCGTGCAGGGCGAAGCCGCTCGACTCGTGGCACATGTTGCTGCAGTCGGGCAGGTTGTTGGTGCCGTAGGCGCGGGCGAAGAGCTGCAGCACGAAGGCGGCTTCGTTGCCGACCCGGCCCGAGGTGTAGAAGACCGCCTCGTCGGGGGTGGCCAGCGCCTTCAGCTCCCCGGCGAGCAGGTCGAGGGCGTCGCGCCAGCTGATCGGCTCGTAGTGGTCGGAGCCGGGCCGCTTCACCATCGGCTCGGTGAGCCGCCCCTGCTGGTTCAGCCACAGGTCGGAGCGCTGGGCCAGGTCGGAGACGGAGTGCTCGCGGAAGAAGTCGGCGGTGATCCGCCGGGTGGTCGCCTCGTCGTTGATGTGCTTGGCGCCGTTCTCGCAGTACTCGTTGCGGTGCCGGCGGCCGGGCGCGGGGTCCGCCCAGGCGCAGCCCGGGCAGTCGATCCCGTCCACCTGGTTCATGGTCAGCAGGTCCACCGCGGTTTCCCTGGGGGACGTCTGCGCCAGGGAGTACTCCAGTGCGTGCACCACGGCGGGCACGCCCGCGGCCCAGGTCTTGGGCGGGGTGACGGTCAGGTCGTCCCGGGGTTCGTCCCTGGGCGGCTTCTTCATCGGGGGATCGCCTCTCGTTCGCTGTGTTCCGGCACGGGTCTGCGCCGTGTTCGGTACGGGCCTGCGCCGTGTTCGGTACGGGCCCGTCAGCCCACGGGCCAGACCGCCACCCGGCTGCGCGGCGGTTCCGGCTCCCCCGGCCGCACCTGGCCGCCGCGGATCGTCCCCCGCCAGGCGCCGCTCGCCTCCCCGTGCCCTTCGATGTACGCCTTGAAGTGCGCGAGTTCGTGCCGCACGACGCGGCCCGCCGCACCGGGGACCAGGGTGAGTACGCCCGTGAGTCCGCGCGGCTCGGCCGACATCCGCACGGTCACCGAGGTGCGGTCCGCCTCGGTGGGCCGGAAGGTCACCTCGCCCCGGTGGCCGTGGCGTTGCCCGAGACTGCGCCAGGTCAGGTGCGAGTCGGGCACCTGGTCCACGATCTCGGTCGCGAACTCCCGGCGGGCGAGGCCGAGTCCGACGACCCACAGGGTCACAGCGGGCCTGATCTGTTCGACGCGCTGCACGGTGGTCATGAACCGCGGGAAGCACTCGAACTGGGTCCACTGGTCGTACGCGGTGCGCACCGGTACGGCGATCTCGATGGTCTCCTCGACGGTGTTCATGTGCCGCTCGCCTCCGCGGGTCGTGCGATGCCGGACTTGTCGACCGTGCAGTGCAGGGAGTCGTCGACCACGTCGGCGACGACGGTGTCCCCGGGGTCGGCCTCGCCGCCGAGGAGCAGGTCGGCGACGCGGTTGTCGAGTTCGGCCTGGATGGTGCGCCTGAGCGGTCGGGCGCCGAACTCCGGCTGGTGGCCGTGCGCGATCAGCAGCTTCTTGGCCGCCTCGGTGACCTTGAGCGTCAGGCCCTGGGCGTGCACCCGCCGTTCGCTCCCGGCCAGCAGGTGGTCGACGATCCGCGAGAGGTCGGCCTCGGTGAGGCCGTGGAAGACGATGATGTCGTCGATGCGGTTGAGGAACTCCGGCAGGAACCGGCCCCGCAGCTCCTGCATGAGCTCGTCCTTGAGGCCGGACACGTCGCCCTTGTGGTCGAGGATGCGGTGGGCGCCGATGTTGGACGTCATGATGACCACGCAGTGCCGGAAGTCGACGGTGCGGCCCTGTCCGTCGGTGAGGCGGCCGTCGTCGAGGATCTGCAGCAGTGTGTTGAAGACGTCGGGGTGGGCCTTCTCCACCTCGTCGAACAGGACCACGCTGTAGGGCTGCCTGCGGACCTTCTCGGTGAGCTGGCCGGCCTCCTCGTAGCCGACGTATCCCGGGGGCGCGCCGACGAGCCGGGCGACCGTGTGCTTCTCCTGGAACTCGCTCATGTCGAAGCGGATCATGCGGTTCTCCTCGCCGAACAGCAGCTCGGCGAGGGTCTTGGCCAGCTCGGTCTTGCCGACGCCGGTCGGGCCGAGGAAGAGGAAGGAGCCCACGGGCCGGTCGGGGTCGCCCATGCCGGCCCGGTTGCGGCGCACGGCCCGCGCGACGGCGGTGACCGCCCGGTCCTGGCCGACGATCCGGGCGTGCATCTCGTCCTCCAGCCTGAGCAGGCGTTCCTTCTCCCCGGCCGTCAGCCGCGAGACCGGGATGCCGGTGCGGCGGGAGATCACGTCCGCGATGTCGTCGGCGGTGACGGAGACGACGCCCTCGCGGCGTTCCTGGATGCCCGCGAGTTCGCCCTCCGCCTCGGCGATCTCGTGCTTCAGCTCGCCCGCCCGGTCGTAGTCCTCGGCGGCGACGGCCTGCTCCTGCTCCCGGCGCAGCTTCGCGACGCGGTCCTCGCGGCTGACGACCTCGGTGGAGCGGCTCGCGCTGCGCAGCCGTACCCGGGCGCCCGCCTGGTCCATGACGTCGATCGCCTTGTCGGGCAGGAAACGGTCGCCGACGTAGCGGTCGGACAGCTCCGCCGCGGCTGTCAGCGCTCCGTCGGCGAAGCGGACCTGGTGGTGCGCCTCGTAGGCGTCGCGCAGGCCCTCCAGGATCTGCACCGTCTCCTCGACCGAGGGCTCGGGAACCATCACGGGCTGGAAGCGGCGTTCGAGGGCGGCGTCCTTCTCGACGTACTTGCGGTACTCGTCGATGGTCGTGGCGCCCACCACGTGCAGTTCGCCGCGCGCGAGGGCCGGCTTGAGCATGTTGCCGGCGTCCATGGAGCTCTCGCCGCTCGCCCCGGCGCCGACGACGGTGTGCAGTTCGTCGATGAACAGGACGATGTCGCCGCGGGCCTGCTGGACGTCCTCGATGACCTTCTTGAGCCGCTCCTCGAACTGTCCCCGGTACTGCGCGCCCGCCACCATGGCGGACAGGTCGAGGGCGACCACTCTCCTGTCCTTGAGCGTGTCCGGGACCTCACCGGCGACGATGCGTTGGGCCAGCCCCTCCACGATGGCGGTCTTGCCGACGCCGGGCTCGCCGATCAGCACCGGGTTGTTCTTCGAGCGCCGGGAGAGGATCTCGACGGTCTGCTCGATCTCCTCGGCGCGGCCGACGACGGGGTCGAGCTTCCCGGCCTTCGCCTCGTCGGTCAGGTCCCGCCCGTACTCGTCCAGCGTCGTGACG
The DNA here is from genome assembly GCF_003369795.1 of Streptomyces sp. CB09001. Classification (NCBI taxonomy): domain Bacteria; kingdom Bacillati; phylum Actinomycetota; class Actinomycetes; order Kitasatosporales; family Streptomycetaceae; genus Streptomyces; species Streptomyces sp. CB09001. The sequence continues at coordinate 7,296,576 of NZ_CP026730.1, read as the reverse complement.
GGCCTGCCGCCGTCGTCGCCCGGAGTCCCGCCCGAACGGGCGACCTGGTCGGTGAGCCCCTCCAGCTTGCCGATGTCCTGCCCCTGAGCGCCCAGCAGCCGGGCCGCGCCCGTGTCGCCGTCCGCGAGCAGGGCGCCCAGGATGTGCTCGGGGCCGATGTAGGAGACGCCGGACGCGCGGGAGCGGGCGTAGGCGGTGGCGAGGGTGCGCTTGGCCGCCGGGGTGAGGCCCGGCTCGGCGGACGGCTCGCCCGCCTCGCGGGGCAGCACCTCGGCGATCCGGTCCGCGAGTGTGTCGGGGTCGGCGTCCGCCCGGGCGAGCAGTCCCCGCGCGGGCTCGACCTTCGTGGCCGCCCACAACAGGTGCTCGGTGTCCAGGTCGGACGTCCCGTCCTCCAGCGACCGCCGTGCCGCCAGGTTGAGGAGCTCCTGCGAGGACTCGGTCAGCAGCCGGCCGATCGGCACCCGCTGCACCGCCGGGGGCGAGGAGGCGGGCGACGTTCCGAAGAACCGGTTGAACAGATCGCTGAAGGGATCGGACGCACCGAATCCGAACGACGACATCGACATGAGAGCTCCAGGGGCGGTGGCAGTCGACTCCACCGAAACCCCATGTCGGCGGCTCCGCAAGCGGAACGGCCGCCACCCGGCGGCGAGGGCCCGTTGTCAGTGGTGGGCGGCATGATTTGGGCCATGACTACTCCTGCAGCAGTGATCGTCGACGCCACCGCCTACGCCCAGGCGGTGGCGGACGCCGCGCGCGCGGCCGCCGCCTACTACGCGGGCGGCTCCGCCCCGCTGGACGACGACGCCTACGACCGGCTGGCGAGAGGGATCGCCGCGTGGGAGGCCGAGCACCCCGACGAGGTGCTGCCCGACTCCCCCACCGGCAAGGTCGCCGGCGGCGCGGCCGAGGGGGACGTGCCGCACACGGTGCCGATGCTCAGCCTGGACAACGTGTTCTCGCCGGAGGAGTTCACCGCCTGGACGGAATCCCTGGCCCGGCGCATCGACCGCGAGGCCGCGCGGTTCAGCGTGGGCCCCAAGCTGGACGGCCTCGCCGTCGCCGCCCGCTACCGGGAGGGCCGCCTCACCCGGCTGATCACCCGGGGCGACGGCACGGCCGGGGAGGACGTCTCGCACGCGATCGGCACCGTGGAGGGGCTGCCGGAGGTGCTGGCCGAGCCGGTGACCGTCGAGGTGCGCGGCGAGATCCTGATGACGACGGCCCAGTTCGAGCACGCCAACGAGGTGCGCATCCAGCACGGCGGACAGCCCTTCGCCAACCCGCGCAACGCGGCCGCGGGCACCCTGCGGGCGAAGGAGCGCGCCTACACGGTGCCGATGACGTTCTTCGGGTACGGCCTGCTGGCCCTGCCGGACACCGACGCGGGGCTCGCGGGGCGGCTGGAGGAGCTGCCGTACAGCGAGCTGATGGAGACGGCGGCCGGGCTCGGCGTGCACACCAGCACCGGCACGGCGGTGCCGGACGTGGTCGTGGAGACGCCCGAGCAGGTGGTGGCGCGGGTCCAGGAGATCGCCGCGCTCCGTGCCGAGCTGCCGTTCGGCATCGACGGGATCGTCGTCAAGGCCGACCTCGCCGCCGACCGGCGGGCCGCCGGGTCGGGCTCGCGGGCGCCGCGGTGGGCGATCGCCTACAAGCTCCCGGCCGTGGAGAAGATCACCCGGCTGCTCGAGGTGGAGTGGAACGTCGGCCGTACCGGCATCATCGCCCCGCGCGGCGTCCTGGAACCGGTGGTCATCGAGGGCTCCACGATCGCCTACGCCACGCTGCACAATCCGGCCGACATCACCCGTCGCGGTCTGCGGCTGGGCGACCACGTCATGGTGCACCGCGCCGGTGACGTCATCCCGCGCATCGAGGCTCCCGTCGCACATCTGCGGACGGGCGAGGAACAGCCCATCGTCTTCCCCGAGGCGTGTCCGCGCTGCGGCTCGGACATCGACACGAGCGAGGAGCGCTGGCGGTGCGCGCAGGGCCGCAACTGCCACCTGGTCGCCGCCCTCGCCTACGCCGCGGGGCGGGACCAGCTCGACATCGAGGGGCTGGGCACCACCCGGGTCGTCCAGCTCGTGGAGGCGGGGCTCGTCGCCGACCTGGCCGACCTCTTCCTGCTCCGGCGCGAGCAGTTGCTCGCCCTGGAGCGGATGGGCGACACCAGCACCGACAACCTGCTCGCCGCGCTCGCCCGGGCCAAGGAGCAGCCGCTGTCCCGGGTGCTGTGCGCGCTGGGCGTGCGGGGCACCGGCCGTTCCATGTCCCGGCGCATCGCCCGGTACTTCGCCACCATGGACCACATACGCGCCGCCGACGCCGAGGCCATGCAGCGGGTCGACGGGATCGGGGTGGAGAAGGCCCCCTCCGTCGTCGCGGAGATCGCCGAACTGGCCCCGCTCATCGACAAGCTCGCCGCCGCCGGCGTGAACATGACCGAGCCCGGCGCGGCCCCTCCCCCGCCCGCCGACGCGGACGGCGAGGACGGGGCGACGCCCGCCGCGGCGGCGGACGGCGGTCCGCTGGCGGGCATGAAGGTGGTCGTCACCGGCGCGATGACCGGGGACCTGGAGCGGCTCAGCCGCAACGAGATGAACGAACTGATCGAGCGGGCCGGCGGACGCTCCTCCTCCAGCGTCTCCAAGAACACGACGCTCGTCGTCGCGGGCGAGGGGGCGGGTTCGAAGCGGGCCAAGGCGGAGCAGCTCGGCGTCCGGCTGGCCACCCCCGAGGAGTTCGCCGTGCTCGTCGCCGACCTGCTCGGCTGAGGCCGGGCGCGCCCGCGCGACGGGGTATCGGCGGGGGTGTTGGTGACACCCCCGGCCCGGGGGCCAGTCCCACTGATCTTCCTTCCCGGCCCTGAGAGGGTCGTCGGTGCAGGGACACCGTCCGCCCGCCGCAGTCGGGCGGCCACGAACAGGGGGAAGACACATGCACCGCAAGCGCCTCGCCGCCGCAGTCCTGCTCGCCGCCGTGCTCACCGGGGCGCTCGCGCCCGCGGCGGCCGCCCACCCGGCCCACCGCCCCGACCCCGTGCAACGTCAACTGGACCTGCTCACCGCACGCGACGGCGTACCGGGGGCCCTCGCGTACGACGGCAGGACGACGCGCGCCTCGGGCGTCGCGGACCTGGACTCGGGCCGGCCGATGACCGACGAGCGGGGCCGGTTCCGGCTCGCCAGCGACACCAAGGCGTTCACCGCGACCGCGGTGCTGCGGCTGGTGGCGGACGGCCGCCTGGGCCTCGGCGACCGTGCGGGCTCCTACGTGCCGCAGCTGGCCGACAGCCCCATCACCGTACGGCAGTTGCTGAAGCAGACCAGCGGGCTGCCGGAGTACTCGGCGCTGGTGGACTGGACCCGGCCGGGGACGCCCGAGGAGTACCTGGCCCTGGCGCTCGACGCGGAGCCCGTCTTCGAGCCCGGCACGGACTGGGGCTACTCCAACACCAACTACCTGGTCCTCGGCATGGTGATCGACGAGGTGTCCGGGGTCGGCTTCCGCACATATGTGGAGCGCACGATCCTGCGCCCGCTGCACCTGGACGACACCTACTGGCCCGCGCCCGGCGAGCTGGGCCTGCGCGGCCCGCACGCCCGCAACTACGGCGTCCATCCCGCGCACCCGCAGGACGGCCGGGTGGACGTGACCGAGCTGCCCGGGTACGAGTTCGGCGCGTCCGGCGGCCTGGTGTCCACCCCCGTGGACCTCAACGCCTTCTGGGACGGTCTGTTCGGCGGCCGGCTGCTGCCCGGCTGGGCGGTGCGCCTGATGACGCGGGACACCACCGACATCGGAGGCCGCGACGTCTACCCGGCGGGCAGCCGCTACGGGTACGGCGTCGCCTCCATCCCGCTCAGCTGCGGCGGCGTCTACTGGGGCCACGGCGGCGACCTGCCCGGCGGTTCGGTGGGCGGCGGCCGGGCCACGGGCGGCCGGGGCACCGTGACCGTCTACACGACGACGTGGGCGGCCGAGGGTGCCAGCCTGCGTCATCTCCAGAGCGCCGTGGACGCGGCCCTGTGCGCCGAGCGGCGCTGACCACCTGTCCCCGGAGCGGGGACGACCGGGAGTGTACGTTCGTACACCCTGGCGGGTACGCTCCCGCGCATGACTGTTGACGTACTGCGCCGGCCCACCCCGGCCGATCGGCGGGCTCGCGTGGCCGTCGCCGTGCTGTTCTTCACCAACGGGGCCCTGTTCGCCAACCTGCTGCCGCGCTATCCGCAGATCAAGGCGGACCTGGGCATCGGGAACGCCGCCTACGGACTGGCCGTGGCGGCGTTCCCGGCGGGAGCCATCACGGCCGGGCTCGCGGCCGGGATCCTGGTACGCCGGTTCGGTTCGGCGCGGGTGGCGGTCGGCGGCACGCTGCTGACCGGGGTGGGCATCCTCGCCGCGGGCCTCGCCGACTCGGTGGCGGTGTTCGCGGGGGCCCTGTTCCTGGCGGGCGCGATGGACGCCTTCACCGATGTCGCGCAGAACGCCCACGGTCTGCGGGTGCAGCGCCGTTACGGACGTTCCGTCATCAACTCCTTCCACGCCGTGTGGTCCATCGGTGCCGTCACCGGCGGCTCCATGGCCGCCGCCGCCATCGCGCTCGACGTGTCGCGGGGCCCGCACCTGTCCGTCTCCGCCGTGGTGTTCGCGGTCGCGGCCTGCGTCGCCCTGCGCCACTGCCTGCCGGGCCCCGAGACCGAGGCGGAACCGGCCGCGGAGACCGGCGCCGAGGACTCCGCGCCGTCGCCGATCCGGGCGCCGGCGGTCGGCCTGCGCACCGGCTGGGTGCTGACCGCCCTCGTCCTCATCGCCATGGCCGGCACCCTCGTCGAGGACGCGGGCATGTCCTGGGCCACCCTCTACCTCTCCGACTCGCTGCACGCGACGGCGGCGCTGGCCGCGTCCGGGTATGTCGCCCTGGTCGGCGCGCAGTTCGCCGGCCGGATCGTCGGCGACCGGCTCGTGGACCGCTTCGGCCAGCGCGCGGTGGCCCGCTCCGGCGCCCTGATCGCCGCGGTCGGCATGGGCCTGGCGCTGGCCGTGCCGACGGTGCCCGGCACGGTCCTCGGATTCGCCGCGGCCGGGTTCGGGGTGGCGACGCTGGTCCCGGCGGCGATGCACGAGGCCGACGAACTGCCCGGCCTCAAGCCCGGTTCGGGCCTGACCCTCGTCTCCTGGCTGATGCGGCTCGGCTTCCTGCTCTCGCCGCCGGTCGTGGGGCTCGTCGCCGACGCGACGAGCCTGCGGGTGGGCCTCCTGGTGGTGCCGCTCGCGGGGTTCCTCGTGCTGCTGTGCGCCGGAGTGCTCCGGCCCAGGCGCGGCTGAGCCGTATCGCCGGGCCGCGCACTCCCCTCAGGAGTGTACGTTCGTACGCTTTCGGGGGTACGATCGGGCGCATGCCGACGGACCACTTCGCGGGCGACTCCCGCACCAACCTCGAACGCATGCTGGCGGGCGACCTGTACATCGCCGACGATCCGGAGATCGCCCGCAGGCAGCAGCAGGCCGTGCGGCTGGCGGCCCGCTACCAGGCGGCCTACGCGGAGGACGCGGAGGCGGCGCGACCGCTGCTCGCGGAACTGCTCGGCTCCCTGGGCGCCGAGGCCCATGTGCGGCCTCCGCTGTACGTCGACTACGGCAGCAACATCAGGGTCGGGGCGCGCACCTTCGTCAACTACAACCTGACGGCGCTGGACGTCGCGGCGATCACCATCGGCGAGGACTGCCAGATCGGGCCGAACGTCCAGTTGCTGACCCCGACGCACCCCCTGGAACCCGGACCCCGGCGGGACAAGCTGGAGGCCGCCCGCCCGATCGTCATCGGCGACAACGTCTGGCTGGGCGGCGGCACCATCGTGCTGCCGGGCGTGACCATCGGGGACAACGCGGTGATCGGCGCGGGCGCGGTCGTCACGAAGGACGTGCCGGCGAACGTCGTGGCGGTCGGCAACCCTGCCCGGCCGGTGCGGAACGTGTAAGTCTGCTCCCATGGCAACCGGACACACGGATCCGCAGCGGCGGGAGCGCATCCTCGCGGCCACCCTCGACCTGATCGCCGAGGAGGGCATCGCACGCGTCTCCCACCGCAGGATCGCGCAGCGCGCGGGGGTACCGCTCGGCTCGATGACGTACCACTTCAGCGGCATCGAGCAGCTGCTGCGGGAGGCGTTCGGCCGGTTCACCGACCACATCGTCGCGGTGTTCGACGAGCACCTCGGCGCCGCCGCCGACCGCGACCAGGCGCGGGAGGCGGTGGCCGACCTGGTGCACGAGCTGTCCGAGGACAGCCAGCGGGACCTGGTGCTCACCCAGGAGCTGTACACGCTCGCCGCGCGCCGGCCGGCCTACCGGGAGCTGACCCACGAGTGGATGCGCCGCAGCCGCGTCCATCTGGAGAAGCACTTCGACCCGGACACGGCCCGTCAGCTGGACGCCCTCATCGAGGGCCTGACGCTGCACCGTGCCCTGGCCCGTGAGCCGCACGGCCGTGCCCTCACCCTGGAGGCCATCGCCCGGATCACCACCACGGACCGGCCCGCCCCGGACCGGCCGGTCCCCTAGGGAAACGGCGCCCCCAGCAGCCCGTGCGGCGCGGGCCTGACCCCCGTGCCGCACGGGCATCCCCCGTCAGCAGACGCCGTCGCCCGGCTTCGGGTTGCCCAGGCCGAACAGGGGCCGCAGTTTGAGACCCACCCAGGTGCCGGCCAGGGCGAAGGCGCCCCACAGCCAGCCGCTGAGGCTGCCCGAGGCGATGCCCGCCAGGTAGGCGCCGATGTTGCAGCCGCCGGCCAGCCGGGCGCCGATGCCCATCAGCACGCCGCCGAGCACCGCCGCGACGGCGGTACGCCACGGGATGCCCCGGTGCAGCGCCCAGGTGCCGCCGAGCGAGGCGGCGACGGCCGCGCCGACCATGATGCCGATGTCGGTGAGGCTGGTCTTGTCGGCGAGCACCGGACCGGCCAGCATCTCGGCGTTGCCGGGCCGCTGCCACCAGGTCCAGTTCTCCGGGTGGCCGCCGAGCGCGCCGACCAGCTCCGAGCCCCAGAGGCTGAAGGCACTGGTAATTCCCCAGGCGCCGCCGGAGACCAGCAGGACGCCCGCGCCGAGCACGGCCAGCGCGAGGGCGCCGACGGCGAGCGGCCAGGACCCTCGGACGGCACGGACGGCCGCCCGGCGTGCCGAGGGCACGGCGCCCAGCGGCGGCGGGTTGCGCCGGGCCTGGACGCGTCGGCTGACCAGCACCACGAGAAGCAGCGCGCCGATCGTCACGGCCCAGGAGCCGAACCAGCCGATGTGCTCGGACAGCACGACGGGCTGCCAGGCCGGGAGGTCCTTCCACAGGTCGAACTGCCAGGCGGCCAGCGTGGCCCCGGCGACGAAGCCGCCCAGGGTCAGCACGATCGAGGTCTGTCCCGAGCCGACCGCGAACAGGGTGCCCGAGGCGCAGGCTCCGCCGAGTTGCATGCCGATCGCGAAGAGCGCCGAACCGGCGAACAGGCCGACGCCGATCGGCCCGGCGGACGGCGCGGGCTGGGAGCCGAACAGCCCGGTCTCCGTGCCGATGAGCAGCGCGAACAGGGTGGCCGTGGTGCCCAGCAGCAGGGCGTGCGCCCGCAGCCCGGAGCCGTTGCCGACGGCGACCAGCCGTCGCCAGGCGGAGGTGAACCCGAAGCGGGAGTGGAAGAGGGCGACGCCCAGGCCGAGGCCGAGCAGGAGCAGCACGCCGGGCTTGGCGCCGTGCGCGGACCACACGTACGCGGTCAGGGCGGCGGCGAGCAGCCCGGACACGACGAGCGGCGCCCGTCGCACCGGCGGAAGGGGCGGTGCCGCGGGCCGGGCCGAGGAGGTGGGCGAGGGGGAGAACAGGGCCGCGGGTGCGCGTGGCGGCGCGGCCGGGGCGGACCCGGCCGGAGGTGCGGTGGTCACGGAAGAATCTCCGGGGTGGTGTGCACGGGGACGGCGGACGCGGGCGGGCCGGCGGCGCGGGGAGCGCGGCCGGTCCGGCGGGTCAGCGGCGACAGAGGCCGTCGTCGACGCACCACGCCGAGCACGCGAAGAGCGCGAGGCACAGCAGCGGAGCCGATGCATACATGCGTACGAATATACGGAAGAGCCTGCTCCGCATGCCACGCCGTCTCGCCATGCGGATGGCGGGACGGCGTGGAGTGCGTGTCCTTCCGGCCGGTTACAGGGTGCGCTCCAGACGGTCCGCCATCAGCTGCACGAACCGGGCGGGCTCCTTGGGGCGGCCACCCTCGGCGAGCACCGCGAGGGCGTGCAGCAGTTCGGCGGTCTCGGTCAGCTCCGCGCGGTCCCGCCGGTCGGTCCAGGCCCGGTTCAGGGTCTTCACCAGCTGGTGCTCCGGGTTGAGCTCCAGGATCCGCTTGGCGCTCGGCACCTCCTGGCCCATCGCCCGGTACATGTTCTCCAGGGCCGGCGTCAGCTCACCCGCGTCGGAGACGACGCACGCCGGGGAGACGGTGAGGCGGGAGGAGAGGCGCACCTCCTTGACGTCCTCGCCCAGGTGCTCGGTCATCCAGCCGAGCAGCCCGGCGTACTCCTCGCCCTGCTTCTCCTTCTCGGCCTCGCTCTTCTCCTCCTCGGTGCCGGAGAGGTCGATCTCGCCCTTGGCCACCGAGCGCAGCGTCCTGCCCTCGTACTCCCCCACCGCGTCGACCCAGACCTCGTCGACGGCGTCGGTGAGCAGGAGGACCTCGACGCCCTTGGCCCGGAACGCCTCCATGTGCGGGGAGTTCTCGATGGCCTGCCGGGACTCGCCCGTCATGTAGTAGATGTCGTCCTGACCGTCCTTCATCCGCTCCACGTAGTCCTTGAGCGCGGTGGGCTCGTCGGCGTCGTGGGTGGAGGGGAACGAGCAGGCGGCGAGGATCGCGTCCCGGTTCTCGGAGTCGGTCACCAGGCCTTCCTTGAGGACCGCGCCGAACTCGCGCCAGAAGGTGGCGTAGCGCTCCGGCGCCGACGTCCTGAGGTCCTTGACCGTGGAGAGGACCTTCTTCGTCAGCCTGCGCTGGATCATGCGGATGTGGCGGTCCTGCTGGAGGATCTCGCGGGAGACGTTCAGCGAGAGGTCCTGCGCGTCGACGACGCCCTTGACGAAGCGGAGGTGGGGCGGCAGCAGTTCCTCGCAGTCGTCCATGATGAAGACGCGCTTCACATAGAGCTGGACGCCGCGCTGGTAGCCCTGGGTGAACAGGTCGTGCGGGGCGTGCGAGGGCACGAAGAGCAGGGCCTGGTACTCGAAGGTGCCCTCAGCCTGGAGCCGGATCGTCTCCAGCGGGTCGCGCCAGTCGTGGGCGATGTGCTTGTACAGCTCGTGGTACTCGTCGTCGGACACCTCGTCGCGCGGGCGCGCCCACAGGGCCTTCATCGAGTTGAGCGTCTCGGCCTCGCGGGCCTCGGCGCCGTCGCCGTCGCCTTCGGCAGCCGGCTCCGGCAGCAGGCGGACCGGCCAGGTGATGAAGTCCGAGTACCGCTTGACGATCTCCTTGATCTTCCACGCGGAGGTGTAGTCGTGCAGCTGGTTCTCGGCGTCGGCCGGCTTGAGGTGCAGCGTGACCGCGGTGCCCTGCGGGGCCTCGCCGATCCGCTCCAGGGTGTACGTGCCCTCGCCGCGGGAGGTCCACCGGGTGCCCTCGGTCTCTCCGGCGTGGCGGGTGACCAGGGTGACCTCGTCCGCCACCATGAAGCCCGAGTAGAAGCCGACGCCGAACTGGCCGATGAGGCCGTCGGCCCCGGCCGCGTCCTTGGCCTCCCGCAGTTCCTCCAGGAACTTGGCTGTACCCGAGTTGGCGATCGTGCCGATCAGCCGGGTGACCTCCTCGTACGACATGCCGATGCCGTTGTCCCGCACGGTCAGGGTGCGGGCGTCCTGGTCGACCTCCAACTCGATGTGCAGGTCGCTCACGTCGGCGCCCGGAGCGTCGTCGCGCAGGGCGGCCAGGCGCAGCTTGTCCAGCGCGTCGGAGGCGTTGGAGACGAGCTCGCGCAGGAAGACATCCTTGTTCGAGTAGACGGAGTGAATCATCAGCTGGAGCAGCTGACGTGCCTCTACCTGGAACTCAAACGTTTCGGTCGTCATGGCTGGTGAGTACCTCACAGGTCCACGGAATCGTCTGCACTGGTGCGAACGACAACTCTAGAACAGCGCGGGCGGCCGTCGGCGCGGCCGGACGACGAGAAGTTCGGTCAACAGCGTTGACTTCAATTCAACGGCCCTGCACATTACTTAAAAGTAGAACCGCCCGGTAACCCCGCCGCCCCCTCCCGGAAGAGAGAGCACATGCCGAAGCCCGCCCTTCGCCGTGTCATGACCGCGACAACTGCCGCTCTCGGCGCGCTCGCCCTCGGCCTCACGGACACCACCGCGCACGCCACACCCGCCACCCTCGACTACGTGGCTCTCGGCGACAGTTACAGTGCCGGATCGGGCGTCCTGCCCATCGACCTCACCAACCTGCTCTGTCTGCGCTCGACGGCCAACTACCCCCACGTCATCGCGGATGCGACGGGCGCCCGGCTCAAGGACGTCACCTGCGGCGCCGCGCAGACCGCGGACTTCACGCAGGCCCAGTACCCGGGCGTCGCCCCCCAGTTGGACGCGCTCGGCACCGGCACGGACCTGGTCACACTCACCATCGGCGGCAACGACAACAGCACGTTCATCAACGCCATCACGGCCTGCGGCACGGCGGGCGTCCTCAGCGGCGGGAAGGGCAGCCCCTGCAAGGACAAGCACGGCACCTCCTTCGACGACGAGATCGAGGCCAACACGTACCCCGCGCTCAAGGCCGCGCTGCGCGACGTCCGCGCCAGGGCTCCCCGGGCCCGGGTGGCGGCGCTCGGCTATCCGTGGATCACACCGGCCACCGCCGACCCGTCCTGCTTCCTGAAGCTGCCCGTCGCCGCCGGTGACGTGCCCTACCTGCGGGACATCCAGGCGCACCTCAACGACGCGGTCCGGCGTGCCGCCGAGGAGACCGGCGCCACCTACGTGGACTTCTCCGGGGTGTCCGACGGCCACGACGCCTGCGAGGCCCCCGGTACCCGCTGGATCGAGCCGCTGCTGTTCGGCAGCAGCATCGTGCCCGTCCACCCCAACGCCCTCGGCGAGCGGCGCATGGCCGAGCACACGATGGGCGTCCTCGGTCTGCGCTGAGCCCCGGTCACTCCCCGCGTACGCTCTTCCCGTGCCGTCCTCCCGCCTGCGCCGCGTAGCCGTCCTCGTCCTGGAGGGCGCGAAACCCCTCGACGTCGGCATTCCGGCGCAGGTCTTCACGACGCGCGCGAGCATGCCGTACGAGGTACGGGTGTGCGGCGCGGCGCCCGGCCTGGTGACCGGCGGTGACGGCCTGTCGTACCACGTCGCCCACGGCCTCGACACCCTGGCGTGGGCCGACGTGGTCTTCCTCCCCGGTTACCGCTCCCCCGACGTCGAGGACCCGCCGCGGACCGTCCTCGACGCGCTGACGGCGGCCCACGACCGGGGCGCGCGGCTCGCCGCCATCTCCACCGGCGCGTTCGCGCTCGCCGCCACGGGCCTGCTCGACGGCAGGCGGGCCACCACCCACTGGCACTACACCCGGGCGCTCGCGGCGAAGCACCCGGACGTGCGGGTCGACGAGAACGTGCTGTTCGTGGACGAGGGCAGCGTCCTCACGTCCGCGGGCGCCGCCTCCGGCATCGACCTGTGCCTGCACATCCTGCGCGGCGACCTCGGGGTGGCCGCGTCGAACCACGCGGCCCGGCGCCTGGTGGCGGCCCCCTACCGCAGCGGCGGTCAGGCCCAGTACGTGCCGCGCAGCGTTCCGGAGCCGCTCGGCGAGCGGTTCGCCGCCACCCGCGAGTGGGCACTGCGCCGGCTCGGTGAGCCGCTCACCCTGGAGGCACTGGCCCGGCACGCGGCGGTGTCGGCGCGCACCCTCTCCCGGCGCTTCGTCGAGGACACCGGATACACCCCCATGCAATGGATCATGCGGGCCCGTATCGACCGGGCCCGTGAGCTGCTCGAACGCTCCGAGCGCGGCGTCGAGCAGATCGCCGCCGACGTGGGCCTCGGCACCGGCGCCAACCTGCGGCTGCACTTCCAGCGCATCCTCGGCACCACACCCAGCGAGTACCGGCGTACCTTCGCCCGGGGCGAGTAGCCGGGCGGCGCGCGGACCCCGCCGCCTGGCGTGATCCTTTCGAACCGTGGCACTCACGCCGCTGCCACCGGTACCCGGCGTGCGCGAGCCTGGTGGCGAAGGACCTGGTGGCGAAACGAAGGGACACACCACTCATGACTCGCATCGGCATCAACGGATTCGGCCGCATCGGGCGCAACGTGCTGCGCGCACTGCTCGAACGCGACACGAAGCTCGAGGTCGTCGCCGTCAACGACCTCACGGAGCCCGCCACCCTGGCCCGTCTGCTCGCCTTCGACTCGACGGCCGGCCGGCTCGGCCGCCCGGTGACGGTCGACGGGGACACCCTGGTCGTCGACGGGCACCGCATCAAGGTGCTCGCCGAGCGCGAGCCGGCCCGGCTGCCCTGGGCCGAGCTGGGCGTCGACCTCGTGCTGGAGGCGACCGGCCGCTTCACCTCGGCCGACGCCGCCCGCGCCCACCTCACCGCGGGCGCGCGGAAGGTCCTGGTCAGCGCGCCGTCGAGCGGTGCCGACGTGACGCTCGCGTACGGCGTGAACACCGACGCCTACGACCCGGCCGCACACACGATCGTCTCCAACGCCTCCTGCACCACCAACGCCCTCGCGCCGCTGGCCGCGGTGCTGGACGAGCTGGCCGGCATCGAGCACGGCTTCATGACGACGGTGCACGCCTACACGCAGGAGCAGAACCTCCAGGACGGCCCGCACCGCGATCCGCGCCGCGCCCGCGCCGCCGGGGTGAACATCGTGCCGACCACGACGGGCGCCGCCAAGGCGATCGGCCTGGTGCTGCCGGGCCTGGACGGCAAGCTGTCGGGCGACTCGATCCGCGTGCCGGTCCCGGTGGGTTCGATCGTCGAGCTGAACACCACCGTCGCCCGCGACGTGACGCGCGAGGACGTGCTGGCCGCCTACCGCGCCGCCGCCGAGGGCCCGCTCGCCGGTGTGCTGGAGTACTCGGAGGACCCGCTGGTCTCGTCCGACATCACCGGCAACCCGGCCTCGTCGATCTTCGACTCGGCGCTGACCCGTGTGGAGGGCCGTCACATCAAGGTGGTCGCCTGGTACGACAACGAGTGGGGCTTCTCCAACCGCGTGATCGACACCCTCGGGCTGCTCGCCACACGCTGAACGGGCAGCCGGTTCGGCATCACCGGGGGTCACAGGTCACAATGGTGCGATGAGCAATTCCAAGGTTTACTTCGACATCGACATCGCCGGCCAGGATGCGGGCCGCATCGTCTTCGAACTCTTCGAGGACGTCACCCCCAAGACCGCCAGGAACTTCATCGAGCTGGCCACCGGCGAGCACGGCTTCGGCTACGCCGGTTCCCCGTTCCACCGTGTGATCCCGCAGTTCATGCTCCAGGGCGGTGACTTCACCAACGGCAACGGCACCGGGGGCAAGAGCATCTACGGCGAGAAGTTCGCGGACGAGAACTTCCAGCTGAAGCACACCGAGCCGTACCTCCTGTCCATGGCGAACGCGGGCCCGAACACCAACGGCTCGCAGTTCTTCATCACCACCGTCGTCACCTCGTGGCTGGACGGCAAGCACGTCGTCTTCGGCAAGGTCGTCGAGGGCACGGACGTGGTCGACAAGATCGAGGGCTACGGCTCCTCGCCCGCGGGCAAGACCTCCAAGGAGATCAAGGTACGCGCGTCCGGCAAGCTGTAGGGCCTGATCGGCCCTACGCGGACCTGAACCCCGCGGGGCCCGTCGCACACCGTGCGGCGGGCCCCGTTCCGTCCCGTCTGGTGGGGTGCGCCGGGTGGTGCGACGCTGGGGTGGAGGAGCGTCCGAGGAAGGCAACCCCGGGAGGACCGATGGGACGGGACGTCCCGGCGCTGGTCTTCACCCGCGAGGACCGCCGCCGCTACCGGATCAAGATGCAGGAGTGCCTGGAGGCCTTCGCGCAGATGCTGCGCGAGTCCCGGTTCGAGACCGAGCGGCCCCAGGTCGGCCTGGAGATCGAGCTGAACCTGGTCGACGACCGGGGCGAACCGGCGATGCGCAACAGCGACGCCCTCGAAGCGATCGCGGATCCCGCCTGGTCCACCGAGCTGGGCCGGTTCAACCTGGAGATCAACATACCGCCCCGGCAGCTGACGGCGGGCGGCCCCGACGCCTGGGAGACGGAGATCCGCGCCGCCCTGAACCACGCCGAGGACCGCGCCGCGTCGGTCGGCGCCCATCTGATCATGGTCGGCACCCTGCCCACGCTGCGCCAGTCGGACGTGGGCGAGGCGGCCCTGTCGGAGAATCCTCGCTACCGGCTGCTCAACGACCAGGTGTTCGCCGCCCGGGGCGAGGACCTGCACATCGAGGTGGACGGCGTCGACCGCCTGCGGACCTACGCGGACACGATCACGCCCGAGGCCGCCTGCACCAGCACCCAGTTCCACCTCCAGGTCGCCCCGGAGGAGTTCCCCGACTACTGGAACGCGGCCCAGGCCGTCGCCGGTGTCCAGGTCGCCCTCGCGGCCAACTCGCCCTTCCTGCTCGGCAAGGAACTGTGGCACGAGAGCCGCATCCCGCTGTTCGAGCAGGCCACCGACACCCGGCCGCAGGAGATCAAGGCCCAGGGGGTCAGGCCGCGGGTGTGGTTCGGGGAGCGCTGGATCAACAGCGTCTTCGACCTGTTCGAGGAGAACCTCCGCTACTTCCCGGCGCTGCTGCCGCTGTGCGACGAGCAGGATCCCGCCGAGACCCTCGACCGCGGCGACATCCCGGAACTGGGCGAACTCACCCTCCACAACGGCACCATCTACCGCTGGAACCGGCCCGTCTACGCCGTCGCCCACGACAAGCCGCACGTCCGCGTCGAGAACCGCGTCCTGCCGGCCGGCCCGACCGTCGCCGACACCCTCGCCAACGGCGCCTTCTACTACGGGCTCACCCGTGCCCTGGTGGAGGAGGAGCGGCCGGTGTGGTCGCGGATGTCCTTCTCGGTGGCCGAGGACAACCTGCACACCGCCGCCCGGCACGGCATCGAGGCACACCTGTACTGGCCCGGCGTGGGCGAGGTGACGGTGCCCGAACTGGTCCTGCGCCGGCTGCTGCCGCTGGCGCACCGGGGCCTGGAGCTGTCGGGCATGGACTCGGCCTGGCGGGAGCCGCTGCTCGGCATCATCGAGCAGCGGTGCGTCACCGGCCGCAACGGCGCGGTGTGGCAGAAGGAGATGTTCCACCACATCGACGCCGGTGTCCGGCCGGGCCGCCACGAGGCGCTGCGCCGGATGACCCAGCAGTACATGGACTACATGCACCTCAACGCCCCGGTCCACACCTGGCCGGTCGACTGACGTCCGGGGCACGGCAGACCACCAGGGAGGCGACGGAGCGATGTGCCGATGGCTCGCCTACTCGGGGACACCCGTCCTTCTGGAGTCCCTGCTCTACCAGCCCGAGCACTCACTCATCGACCAGAGCCTGCACGCCCGCATGGGCGTCGAGACGACCAACGGTGACGGGTTCGGCGTCGGCTGGTTCGGGCCGGAGATGCATACCCCCGCCATCGTCCGGGAGGTCGGACCGGCCTGGAGCAACCGCAATCTGCGGGAGATCGCGAGCCATGTCCGCTCACCCCTGTTCTTCGCGCACATCCGGGCGTCGACGGGCAGCCCGGTGCAGCAGACCAACTGCCATCCGTTCCGCCACGGCCGGTGGATGTGGATGCACAACGGCGCGATCGCCGAGTTCCACCGGCTGCGCCGGGACCTCGCGCTGGCCGTCGATCCGCGGCTCTTCCTCGACATCGAGGGATCGACGGACTCGGAGATGATGTTCTACCTGGCGCTCACGCTCGGCCTGGAGGACGACCCTCCCGCCGCCGTGGCCCGGATGGCCGGACTGGTGGAGGAGATCGGCCATGAACACGGCGTGGAGTTCCCCCTGCAGATGACGGTCGCCGTCACCGACGGGCGCCGGCTGTGGGCCTTCCGCTACTCCAGCCAGGCCCAGTCGCGGTCGCTCTACTACAGCAGCCGGGTGGAGAGCCTGCGCGCGCTGCATCCCGGACTGCCCTTCCTCAAGGAGGCGTCCGACAGCACCCGTCTGATCGTGTCGGAGCCCCTGGGCGACCTGCCCGGCGTGTGGAACAAGGTGCCCGAGGGCAGCTACGGCGTCGTCCGGCCGGAGGGGGACGAACTGCTCCCGTTCGCTCCCCTGGCTGCGTGATCCCATTGACACGGGCGCGGAAAGATCACACAATCGGCTCCATGACCACATACCGGTTCGGCACCACGGCGGAGTGTCCCCGCGTGCCCGAGCGGACCGGCTGTGAGCGTTCCGGCCTTTAACGGCCTTCTCCGCACCGACCGTCCGACGCCCGTCGCGTCGTAGCCCGTCGGCATTCCCTCCGGTCCACGGCCCGGAGCACCCGTAGCACCCTCCGTTCCCCGGCCGTTCGGCGTGGCCTCGTGCCGCGCCCGGGCCGGATTGCACGCGTACCGTCATACAAGGGGAGGACTCCCATGTCCGTCACGTCCGTCGGTCCGAGCACCGTCCTGCGGGAAGCACGCATCCCGGGGGACGGAATGTACGAGGGCCGGCGCACGCTGCGCCGGCTGCCCGAGGGCTGGGAGGAACGGCCCTACGAGCACTTCGAGGTCGTCCCTCAGGCTCGCACCATCGGCGCGGAGATCCGCGGAGCCGACCTCTCCCGCCCGCTCCCGCCCGCCCTGCGCGAGGAGTTGAACCGCGCCCTGCTGGAGTGGAAGGTGCTGTTCTTCCGCGGCGCGCACCTCACTTCCGACCAGCAGCGCGACTTCGCACGCAACTGGGGAGCGCTGGAGACCAACCCGCTGCTCACCGCAGGTTCCAGCGACGACGTCGTCCGGTTCGACAAGGGCGACGAGGCCGTGCCGACGTACGAGAACGTGTGGCACACGGACGTCACCTTCCGCGAACGGCCCGCGCTCGGCGCGGTGCTGCAACTGCGCGAGGTGCCGCCGTTCGGCGGCGACACCATGTGGGCGGACATGGCCGCGGCCTACGACAACCTGCCCCGAGAGGTGAGGGAGCGCATCGACGGCGCCCTGGCCGTCCACGACTTCGTCCCCGGCTTCGCGCGGTTCTACGGACCCGAGCGGCTGCTGCCGCACCAGGACCTCCTCCCGCCCGTGGAGCATCCCGTCGTGCGCACCCACCCGGAGACGGGGCGGCGCATGCTCTTCGTCAACGTCTCGTTCACCACCCGTATCACCGGCATGGACCGCGACGAGAGCGACCGGCTGCTGCGGTTCCTCTTCCAGCAGGCGCACGTGCCCGAGTACCAGGTCCGCTGGCGCTGGCAGCCCGGCGACGTCGCCTTCTGGGACAACCGGGCCACCCAGCACTACGCGGTGGGTGACTACGGGTCCGAGCGTCGGGTCGCCGAACGCGTCGCCGTCGAGGGCGACCGGCCCTTCTGATCCGCGCGCACGGGGGCCGGAGGCGGCACTTTTCGCCTCCGGCCCCCGCGCGGGCTACGCCTCCGGCCGCTCGATGGCCGCCGGGCGCAGCTGGGCGGCGCGGACCCGGGCGATGTCGAGCTTCTCGCCCCGGTCGAAGCGGTAGATGCCGTTCTGCTCCTGGAAGACGTCGGTCAACTGGGTGTAGCAGTAGCCGAACATGTCACGGTCGCCGAGCAGGACCTCGGTGAGGCCGGCGAACCGCTCGTGGAACTCGTCCTCGTTGCACACGCGTTCGCCGTAGCCCCAGGAGAGGGTGCGGTCCTCGCCGGAGCGGTCGGCGGCCGCCTCGGGGTCCCACCAGATGCCGCCGAACTCGCTGACGAAGTACGGCTGGCCCCGGTAGGGCTGGGAGTAGGCGGCGCCGCTCTCGTGGGCGTTGACGAACGGCGCGTCCTTGGCCAGGCCGGACATCAGCTGCCGGAAGGCGGCGGGGTCCTGCTCGTAGTTGTGGGAGTCGTAGATGTCGGTCTCGGCGACCCGGTGGGCGTAGCCGGACGCGTCGACGACCGGGCGGGTGGTGTCCATGGCCTTGGTGGCCAGGAACATCGCCCGGGTCACGTCGTCGAGCTGGGTGATCCGGTCGTGCAGCTTCTGGTAGGTCTCGTTGAGTGGGCACCAGCCGATGATCGAGGGGTGCGAGTAGTCGCGCTCCAGCGCCTCCAGCCACTGGGCGACGTAGGAGGCGTCGGGCTTCTGGTTGTCGCCCGAGGAGCCGCCCGTCTCGCAGCCCCAGTCGCCGAACTCGCCCCAGACCAGGTAGCCGAGGCGGTCGGCGTGGTGGAGGAAGCGCTCCTCGAAGACCTTCTGGTGCAGCCGGGCGCCGTTGAAGCCGGCCGCCATGGCCAGCTCGATGTCCTTGACCAGGGCCTCGTCGGTGGGGGCGGTCATCAGCCCGTCCGGGTACCAGCCCTGGTCGAGGACGAGGCGCTGGAAGACCGGGCGGCCGTTGAGCAGGACGGCCTTGCCGCGCAGGCCCACGGCGCGCAGTCCGGCGTAGCTCTCGGCGCTGTCGACCACCTGTCCCGCGGCGTCGAGGAGTTCGAGGCGCAGGTCGTACAGGTGCGGGTCCTCGGGTCCCCACTCGCGCCGCCGGTCGTCCGGGACCGGCAGGTGCAGGCGCGGGGCGAGGTCGAGGTCGGCGCGGGCCTCGGCGCGGCTCACCTCGCCGTCGGCGTCGCCGAGGACGGCGCGGACCCGGTGCCCCGGGCGGTTGCCGGACAGGGGCAGTTCGAGGTGGAAGGCGGAGCCGGCCAGGTCGGGGGTGATGCGGGGGCGGCGCAGGTGCGTCTCGGGGACGGGCTCCAGCCACACGGTCTGCCAGATGCCGGTCACGCGGGTGTAGTTGCAGTCGTGGTTGGCGTACTTGATCGCCTGCTTGCCGCGGGCCTGCGGCCCGGACTTGGGGTCGCGGGCCCGGACGGTGATCACGACCTCCTCCCCCGCCCCGGCGATGTCGCCGAGGTCGGCGGTGAAGGGCGTGAAGCCGCCGCGGTGCCGGGCGACCTCCCTTCCGTCGGCCCACACGGTGGTGTCGTGGTCGACGGCGCCGAAGTGCAGCAGTACGCGGCGTCCGGCCCAGGCGGCCGGGAGGGTGAGGGCCCGCCGGTACCAGACGGCCTCCAGGAAGTCGGTGTCGCCGATGCCGGACAGCTCGGACTCGGGCGGGAAGGGGACGAGGATCTCCTCGCGCAGCTCGCGGTCGAGCAGACCGCGTTCGAGGCCGCTGTCCCCCCGGTCGGTCTCGAACTGCCAGGCGCCGTTCAGGTTGAGCCAGTCGCGGCGCGTGAACTGCGGTCGCGGGTACTCCGGGCGCGGTACGGAGTGAGTGGGCACACATGCTCCAGTCGATCGGTGGGCCGGGCGCGCGAACGCCGAGCCCGTGGGTACAGCTGTGAAGGGTCAGGAACCGCCGAGGCCGGTGGTGGCGACGGAGTTGACGATGCGGCGCTGGAAGAGGAGGAAGACGACGATCAGCGGCAGCGCGGCCAGCAGGGCGGAGGCCATGGACTGCGCGTACTGGATGCCGTAGGCGTCCTTCACCGTGGCCAGGCCCACCGGGAGGGTCATCAGGTCGGGGTCGTTGGTGACGATGAACGGCCACATGAAGTTGTTCCAGGCGCCGATGAAGACGAAGATCGCCACCGCGGCCACGATCGGCCGGGAGAGCGGCAGCACGATCGACCGGAAGACCCGGAACTCGGAGGCGCCGTCGATGCGGGCCGCCTCCTCCAGTTCCCTCGGGACGGCGTCGAAGAACCGCTTGAGGATGAAGACCATCATCGGTGCGACGACCTGGGGCAGGATGACCGCCGCATAGGTGTCGACCAGGTTGAACAGGGTCATCTGGTCGAACAGCGGCACCACGAGCAGTTGCGGCGGGACCATGATGGCAGCGACGGTGACACCGAGCAGCCCCCGGCGGCCGCGGAAGGTGCCGCGGGAGAAGCCGTACGCGGCGAGGGTGGACACCGCCACGGTGATCAACGTGACCAGAGCCGAGATCAGGAAGCTGTTGAAGGCCCAGACGGTGACGTTGCCGCGTTCCAGTATCTGCTGGTAGGCGTCCAGGGTGAAGGCGCCCTTGAACGGGGACAGCCCCGTGGTGTTGATGTCCTCCTCGCTCTGCACCGAGGTGATGACCGCCCAGACGAACGGCAGCAGCCAGAGGACGGCGAGGACGACGAGCGCGGTCCCGGCCAGGACGCGGGGCAGCTTTCCGTGGCCGAGGAGCAGGGGCGAGCCGGCCGCTTCGCGGGGTGGACGGCGCCGGGGGCGGAGGGTGGTGGCGGTTGCGGACACGGTCAGTCCTCCCGGCGGAAGAGGCGGAGCTGCACGAGCGAGACGAGGACGATCAGGGCGAAGAAGAGGTACGAGACCGCGGAGGCGTAGCCGAGGCGGTAGCCGGTGAAGCCGACGTCGTAGACGTACTCGAGGACCGGCCGGGTGGAGCCGTTGGGCCCGCCCTTGGTGAGGATGTAGATCTGGTCGAACACCTTGAGGGAGGCCAGCACCTGGAGCATGGCCACCAGGCCCGTGGTCCTGCGCAGTTGGGGCAGGGTGATGGACCACAGGCGGCGCCAGGCGCCGGCCCCGTCGAGGGCCGCCGCCTCGTCGAAGGTGGTGGGCAGGGACTGGAGAGCCGCGAGGTAGAGCAGGAAGTTGAAGCCGACCGTCCACCAGACGGTGAGGGCGGCCACCGACCACATGGCGACGGACTCGTCGGACAGCCAGCCGACCGGCGCCATGCCGAGGGTGTCCAGGAGCTGGTTGGCCATGCCCAGTTCGGGCTGGTAGAGCCAGGTCCAGATCATGGTCACGACGGTCACGGGCAGCAGGTAGGGCGCGAAGAACGACAGGCGCCACGCCCACTGCCCGGCGAGTCCGCTGTGCACCAGCAGGGCCATCGCGAGCGCCACCAGCACCAGCGGGACGCTGGAGACGACGGTGAAGAAGACGGTGTTGCCGAGGCTGCTCCACACGTCCGGGTCGCCGAAGGCCTCGGTGTAGTTGTCGAAGCCGACGAAGCTCGTGTCGCGCAGGGCGAGCGAGCTGTCGGTGAAGCTCATCCAGAGCCCCTGCACGATCGGCCAGACCATGAAGAGGCCGAACACGAGCAGGAACGGCAGGACGAACACGAGCCCGTTGCCGGTGCGTATGCGGCCGAGGACGGAGCGGCGGCCGCCCGGGGGAACAGCGGGCGGGGCGGTCCGTTCCTCGGCGCCGAGTGGTGCGGTGGTGGTCACGTCGGTCACTCCTTTCGCTGGTCAGGCCACCGGGTTGGGCTGCCGCAGCAGCGTGTCCGCCTCGCGGACCATCTGCCGCACCGCCTTCTCGGGGGTGGTGTCGCCCAGCAGCGCCGACTGGAGCGGCTGGCACATCCGGTTCTGGAAGTTGGAACCGGCGCCCGCGAACCAGTTGGGCGGGTCGAGCACCGCCACCTCGGCGGCGTCGGCGTAGGAGGACTGGGGGTCGAGTGCCGCGTACTCGGGCTCCGCGAGGACGGGCTGGTAGGCGGGGATGTGTCCGGCGCTCGCCCAGGTGAGGCTCTGCCTGAGTATCCGCGCGACGTACCGGTGGGCCTCGCGGCGCCGGGCCGGGTCGGGGCTGTCCTGGTGCGGGAGGACGAAGCTGTGGCTGTCGGTGTAGACGGCCGGCTTCTCGAAGACCTGCGGGAACGGCGCGGCGCCCAGCTCCATGCCGGACTTCTTCAGCGTCGGCAGCTCCCACTCGCCGAGCATCGCCATGCCGCCGCGTCCGCTGCTGAAGGCGGCCAGCGCGCCGTTGTAGTCCAGGTTGTTGGGGTTGGTCTTCCCGTCGAAGAGCCGCGTCATGAGGGTGACGACGCGTACGGCGGCATCGACGTCGATCTTCGGGGGGCCGCCGTCCGGCAGGTCGAAGGCGGCGCCGGTCTGCGCGTAGAGCCCGGCGAACAGGCGCCAGTTCTGGGCCGTGTCGGTGACGTGGCCGAACAGGATGCCCGACTCGCCGGTCGCCTCGGCGAGGGCCTTGCCCGCTTCCAGCAGGGCCTCGGGGGACCCCATGGGGGCCAGTTCGCCGGCGGTGTCCAGGAGTCCGGCCTTCTCCGCCGCCTTCTTGTCGTAGAACACGATGAAGGGGTGGACGTCCAGCGGGATCGCGTAGACGGTCCCCTCGTGCCGGGTGCGTGACCACACGGCCGGGGTGAAGTCCTTCTCCGTGACGCCGTACTCGGCGAGCAGGTCCAGGTCGAAGGCGTCCACCAGACCGCCGGGGGCGTAGCCCGCCAACCGGGACAGGTGCATGGCAGCCACGTCGGAGGCCCGGCCGCCGGCCGCGGACATGGCGAGCTTGGTGTAGTAGGACGGGCCCCAGTCCAGGATCGTCCGGTCGATCTCGAAGCCCTCGGCTCCCCCGGCCCCCTTGGACACGGCCTCGATCATGTCGTCCATGAGCATGCCGTCGCCGCCCTGGAAGAGGTCCCAGACGCTCAGCGCGGACGCCCCGGAGGCCGAGGCCGGTGACGCGCAGCCGGACAGCGGGCCCGCGGCGAGCAGGGCTCCCGCCCCTGCCACGGCGTGACGCAGTATCCGGCGGCGGCTGGGGCGGCGGACCGGGTCGGACACGGCCGGCACCCCCTGGGCGGGCAAACGGGAACTCATCGCGGACCTTTCGACGGCCGGAGCTCATGCGGTGGCTTGTTTTTACATCGATGTACATTGGCTGTAAAGAGCTGAACGGAAGTGGACCTGCGCCGAAGCCCTCCCCGCGCCGGGACATAGACTCGGGCAGCGCGAAAGAGGCAGGGAGGTCTCGGTGGCACGGCCCAGGATCAAGGACGTCGCACGTCATGCGGGCGTTTCGGAGAAGACGGTGTCCAATGTCATCAACGACTACGCCCATGTCTCCGACCGGACCAGGCGGGTGGTGCGCGAGGCCATCGAACACCTCGGCTACCGGGTCAACCTGGCGGGCCGTCATCTGCGCAAGGGCAGAACCGGCATCATCGCGCTCGTCGTCCCGGAACTGGACATACCGTACTTCGCGGAGCTGGCCCGGCATGTCATCCGCGAGGCCGAGGAGCGGTCTCTGACGGTGCTGATCCACCAGTCCGGGGCGGACCGCGACCACGAGCTGGCGGCGCTGGCCGGGTTCGGGTCCACCTTCGTGGACGGGATCATCCTCAGCCCGCTGGCGCTGACCGCCGACGACCTGCGGGACCGTACGGGCTTCCCGCCCACGGTGCTGCTCGGGGAGCTGCTGGAGGAGGGCGCCGACCATGTGGCCATCGACAACGAGAGGGCCGCACGCGAGGCGACCCGCCATCTGATCGGGCTGGGGCGGCGCACCGTCCTCGCCGTCGGAGGGCGCGACGACTCGGGTCTGGGAACGGCGCAGGCCCGCACCCGGGGCTACCGTGCCGCCCTGGCGGAGGCGGGCATCGCCTACGATCCGGCCGCTCTGCTGCCCGTCGGCTCCTTCCGGATGCCCGACGGCGCCCGGGCCGTGGCGCGGGCGCTCGCACGGGGCGCCCGGCCGGACGCGCTGCTCTGCCTCAACGACCAGTTGGCGCTGGGCGCGCTGCGCGCCCTGCACGAGCACGGGGTGTCGGTGCCCGAGGACGTCGCCGTGATCGGCTTCGACGACGTGGAGGGCGGTCGGTTCAGCGTCCCGACGCTGAGCACGGTGGCGCCGGACAAGGCGGCGGTGGCCAAGGTCGCCGTGCAACTGCTCCAGCACCGCATCGAGGAGGCGACGGCGCCGGACGGTGCCGTGTCGGGGGTGCAGGCACCCCAGGACCGCATCGTGGCCCACCGTCTCGTCCTGCGGGAGAGCACGGAGGGCCACGAGCGGCGCTGACGTTCAGTCCGTGTAGACCTCGGCCCGGTCGACGCTGACGAAGGACGCGCCGGACTGGGGGTTGTGCTCTCCCGTCACCCGGATCCGCAGGGTGTGGCCGCCGTTCGCGAGCCGTGGGCTGACGTACTGCACCGCCTCACCGACGCGGATCGAATGGTGGAAGTCCACCCGCTGCTCGGGACCGCCGTCGATGCTGACGGCCGCGTAGCCGTTGCCGGTGTCCTTGACGGAGAGCAGCGCGATCCGGGTGCCGGTGAAGGAGAAGGTGGCCGTGGCACCGGCCCGGTCGCTCCAGTGGTCGTCGCTCCAGAAGCACTGCGTGGCGCAGCCGGTGCCGGAGTTCCAGGCGCCGGTGTAGGTGACGCTCCCGGTGCCGCTGGAGCGGCCGTCGTCGTTGATCCAGTGGTTGCCCGAGCCGGGATCGCCGGAGGGCAGGTCATGGGTGGCGCCCATGGCCAGCGGCCGGCCGAAGTCGGGGGTGCCGTCGGCCCGCCAGGTGAACTTCTGCGCCCGGGTGGTGCGGTTGGTGTAGGTGTTCACCGACGTGGTCTTGGCGTGGTAGACGATCCAGTCCTCGGTGCCGTCGGGCGACGTGAAGAAGGCGTGGTGGCCCGGCCCGAAGACGCCCCGGTCGTCGGCCCGGGAGAACACCGGGCCCTGGTGCTGGTGCCAGTTGCCCGGCACCAGCGGGTCGGCGTCCAGCGGCATCGACATCATCCAGACCTGGTAGTCCGGCTTGCCCGTGTCGCAGGTGGAGTACGTCATCCAGACCCGGCCGCTCCGGTAGAGGAACTCGGGCCCCTCCCGCACCTCGGGGCAGCCGCCCGCCGCGTCGATCGCGACCGCGTTCCCGGAGACGGTGTACGGGTTGGCCATCGGGGCGATGTTGAGCCCGTTGTGCTGGTACTGGTTGATGCCGCTGTAGGCGAGGTAGAGCCGCCCGCCGAGCCGGAGGATGCCCGCGTCGATGGCGAAGTCGTCCGCGTGGTTGGGCGGGGCGAGCTTCGCCTTGAAGTGGTAGGGGCCGGTGGGATCGTCGCGCTCCGACTCCAGGACGTACAGCCGGTGGTGGTCGTCGACGCCGTCGTCGGCCGTGTAGTAGAGGTACCAGTGGTCGCCGAACCGGTAGAACTCCGGGGCCCAGATGTTGCGGTTGCGGGACGGGTCGGTGTCGGTCCACACGGTGACCGGGTCCGCGGCGAGCAGGGTGCCCAGCGACGGGGAGCGCCACATTCTGATGCTGCCGCCCTGGGTGGTGGTGAGGTAGTAGTCGCCCTTCCAGTGCGTCATGAAGGGGTCGGGCCCGCTGTTCAGGGGGTTGCGGAAGGCGCCGGACGCCGCGGCGTGGGCACGCGGTGCGGACGCGGTCGCCGCCGCGGCCGCGGGTGTGGTGACCGCGGGAAGCAGGCTCACGACCAGCCCGAGAAGGGCGGCGAGGAGCGGGCCGAGGCGGGCGCGGAGACGGTGCGAGGGGCTGGGAAGCACGTGGGGGTCCTCTCCCGAGGCCTTTACATCGATGTAATGACGGGGCGTCAGGGTAGGGACGGCCCACAGGCCTGTCAACAGGGCCAAAAATGGTATTCCATTTGCCGCAGACCTCTTGACGGTGCGGTTTGGCGAAAACTACGTTCTGTGCACCGGAAAGCCGCTTCCGCTTTGTGGAACCCTCCAACTCCCCGCACCTGATCCCAGGAGTCCCGTATGACTGCCCTGGAAGACCGCCGTCCGTCCGCCCGGACCGACGGCACCGCCACCAGCTCCGGCCTCTACACCTACGACCTGGCCCCGACGAAACGGGAGGGCCGCCGCTGGGGCGCCTACAACGTCTTCACGCTCTGGGCCAACGACGTGCACAGCCTGGGCAACTACGCCTTCGCCATCGGCCTGTTCGCCCTGGGGCTGAACGTGTGGGGCATCCTCGCCGCCTTCGCGCTCGCCTCGGTCCTGCTCTTCCTCCTGCTCACGCTCTCCGGATTCATGGGCCACAAGACGGGCGTCCCGTTCCCCGTGATGAGCCGCATCGCCTTCGGCATCCGGGGAGCGAAGATCCCGGCCGTCGTGCGCGGGGCCGTGGCCATCGCCTGGTTTGGTATCCAGACCTATCTCGCGTCGGCCGTGCTGAGCGCCCTCCTGGTGGCCATGTTCCCCTCCCTGGCCTCCCTGGACACGGACTCCCTGCTCGGCCAGTCGACGCTCGGCTGGATCACCTTCCTCGCGCTGTGGGCCCTCCAGGTGCTCATCGTCAGCTACGGGATGCAGATGATCCGGCGGTACATGGCGTTCGCCGCGCCCACCACCCTGCTGACGATGTGCGCCCTCGCGGTGTGGATGTTCGTCCGGGCCGACGGGTCGGTCTCCGTGTCGGTCGACGATCCGCTCACCGGCGGCGCGATGTGGCTCCAGGTGCTCCAGGCCGCCGCCCTCTGGGTGGTGATCTACGGGACCTTCGTGCTGAACTTCTGCGACTTCACCCGGTCCGCGCGCAGCCGCCGCTCCATCGTCCGGGGCAACGTGATCGGCATCCCGGTGAACATGCTCTTCTTCGCCGTCATCGTGGCGGTGCTCAGCGGAGCCCAGTTCACCCTCGACGGGCACGTGATCACCAGTCCGACGGACATCGTCAGGACCATCCCCAACATGTTCCTGCTGGCCGTCGCCTCGCTGTGTCTCATCGCCCTCACGGTGGCGGTGAACCTGCTGGCCAACTTCGTCGCGCCGATCTACGCCCTGGTCGACCTCTTCCCGCACCGGCTCGACTTCCGCCGCGCGGGTCTGGTGAGCGCGGTCCTCGGCCTGGTGATCACGCCCTGGAACCTCTACAACAGCCCGGTCGTCGTGAACTACTTCCTCGGCGGTCTCGGCGCGCTGCTCGGCCCCCTGTTCGGGGTGATCATGGCGGACTACTGGCTGCTGCGGCGGTCCCGCGTGAACGTGCCGGCCCTCTACACGGAGGACGCGGGCGCCGAGTACCACTACCGGCGCGGCTACAACCCGCGGGCGGTCGCCGCCTTCGTCCCCGCCGCCGCGATCGCGGTCGTCGTCGCGCTCGTGCCCTTCTTCCACGCCGCGGCCGGGTTCTCCTGGTTCGTCGGCGCCGTCATCGCCGCGGTGCTGTACGCGATCGTCGCCGACCGTGCCGCGCCGATCCGCGACGTGGACGGCGAGTCCATCGCCGTCGCCGCCGAATAGACCCGCGCGGCCTCCCCGGCCCCGCCCCGTCGCGCCTCTCCCGCCCCGCCCCGTCGTGCCTCTCCCGTCCGAGCAGAAGGCCCAGGCCCACCCATGCGCATCCTCGTGGTCAACGTCAACACCACGCAGTCCATCACCGACGCGATCGGCAAGCAGGCGGCCGGCGCCGCCTCCGAGGGCACCGAGATCGTGCCCCTGACACCGGCCTTCGGCGCGGAGTCCGTCGAGGGCAACTACGAGAGCTACCTCGCCGCGGTCGCCGTGATGGAGGCCGTGCGCGCCCACCCGGATCCCTTCGACGCGGTGATCCAGGCCGGTTACGGCGAACACGGCCGGGAGGGACTCCAGGAACTGCTCGACGTGCCCGTCGTCGACATCACCGAGGCGGCCGCGAGCACCGCGCAGTACCTGGGCCGCCGCTACTCCGTCGTCACCACCCTCGACCGTACGGTCCCCCTGATCGAGGAGCGGTTGGAGGTGGCCGGACTGAGCGCCAGGTGCGCCTCGGTGCGGGCCAGCGGGCTCGCCGTACTGGAGCTGGAGCGGGACGAGCAGGCCGCCGTGGACGCCATCACCGAG
The DNA here is from genome assembly GCF_003369795.1 of Streptomyces sp. CB09001. NCBI lineage: Bacteria > Bacillati > Actinomycetota > Actinomycetes > Kitasatosporales > Streptomycetaceae > Streptomyces > Streptomyces sp. CB09001. The sequence goes on along the minus strand of NZ_CP026730.1, from coordinate 7,268,834 downwards.
CAGGCCGCCCGCGCGGTGGAGGACGACCGTGCCGAGGTCATCTGCCTGGGCTGCGGAGGCATGGCGGGCCTCGCCGAACGTGTGGTGGAGCGTACCGGTGTCCCCGTGGTCGACGGGGTCACCGCCGCCGTGAGCGTCGCCGAGTCGCTGGTCAGGCTCGGTCTGTCCACGTCCAAGGTGCGCACCTACGCCCGCCCGCGTCCCAAGCGGATCGTCAACTGGCCCCCGCGGGTGGGCTGACCCCTCCTCCGCTCCCGTCCGGCCCGGGCCGTCCGTGGGCCCCGGGGTATTCTGACGGGCCGCCCGACCGCCGCTCCGCACGGCGCGGTCGGCGGGCCGGGAACGGGATGACAGACGAAGGACGGCGATGGCTGCGTCAGGGGACTTCACGCCCGAGTCCGAGCGGGTCACGCGGCGGTTGCGCGACGAGATCATCGACGGTGTGCGGGCCCCGGGCAGCCGCCTGGTCGAGCGGGAGCTGGCCGAGTCCCTCGGCGTGAGCCGGCTCCCCGTCCGCGAGGCCCTCAGGACGCTGGTGTCGGAGGGTCTGGTGACGCCGCGGCCCCGGAGCTGGGCGGTGGTGCGGGAGTTCACCACGAGCGACATCGCCGACCTGGACGAGGTCCGCTCGGGCCTGGAGACCCTGGGTTTCCGGCTCGCCGCCCAACGGCACACTCGGGAGGGGCTGGAGCGGCTGCGCGCGACGGTGGACGCCGAACTCGACGCCGCCCGCGCGGACGACGCGGTGCGGGCCCGCCGGGCGGCCGCCGACTTCCACGAGACCGTCGTGTCGCTGGCCGCCAACGAACTGCTCAACGAGCTCGAAAGGGTGCTGCGCAGCCGGCTGCGCTGGCTCCTGGGCCAGCACGACGACCTGCTGGCCGTCGCCCTCGAACACGACGCCCTCTACCGGGCCATCGCGGCACGCGACGTGGACCGTGTCCAGGAGCTGGTCCTCCACCATCTGGCGACCAGCCGCAGCGCCGCCCTGGGGCACCACGCGCAGGAGCGCTCCTAACGCGCTCGGCGGGGGCGCCCCTGGTGGCCCCGCGCGAAACGGGACGGCGGGATGCCGAAGGTACGGGTGAAGGCGGCGGTGAACGCGGCGGGAGAGGCGTAGCCGAGCCGGCCGGCGACCTCGCTGACCGATCCGGTCCCCAGCAGCGGCACGGCCGCGAGCAGGCGCGCGCCCTCGCGATCGCGCTCCCGGCCGCTGTCGTCTTCCTGGGCGGCTCCGAGGACCCCGCCGGTGCCCACGCGCACGTGACCCTGGTGGGCCTCGTCGACCTCCGCGCGGCCGGGGCACTGCTCCTGGGCGCCCTGTCGGTGACAGCGGTGCTGCGCCGGCGCCCGCCGCACATCCCCGACCGCCTCTACGCCCGGACGTACGTCGCGCTGCTCGCCGCGGTGGCCCTCGCGCTGGTGCTGTGAGGCCCCGTCAGGCGAGCACGGCCTCCCAGGTGTCCACCGCGAAGTGGACCGTCATGCCGTTGCGGCCGTACAGCCGCGGGGCGCCCGTCGCGTTGGCGGTGTCGACACCGAGGCCCACCGTGTCCCGGCCCCGCGCGGCGAAGGCCGCGAAGGCGTGGCGCAGAAGGAACCCGCCCAGGCCGCGGCCGCGGGCCTCGCGCAGCACGCCGAGGCTCCGGATCCAGCCCATGGCCTCGCGGTCGTCCCTGGCCAGCAGGAAACCGGCGTCCCCCAGGTCGTCGGTCCCGGCGATCCACACCAGGGACCAGTCGAGGCCCGCGGCGTCGATGTCGTCGAGCCACAGCCGGTAGGGGCGCGGCTGGAAGTCGAAGTGCTGGGCGAACGACCGCTGGTACAGCTCGTGGACCCGGACGCGGTCCGCCTCCGTGGCGCACGCCCGCACCCGCACGCCCGCCGGGACCTCGGGCGGGAGGTCGGCCGCCGGGTCCAGCGCGCGGCGCAGTACGTGGTGGCTGCGGACGACGCTCCAGCCGCGCTCGGCGAGGAGCGCGGTGTCGGTCGTGGGCGTGGCGTTGAGGTGCAGGTGGACGACGGCGCGCTCCGCACCGTTGGCCCGTGCCTTGGCCAGGGCACGGGCCTCCATGGCCACGAGCATGCGCAGTCCGGTCCGCTGGTGGTCGGGCAGCACGTAGTGGTCGATGTCGACGCGCTCCCCGCCGGACTCGTCCCACAGCAGCCCGTACGCGACCAGCCGGCCGTCGTCGAAGGCGAGCCAGGAGTCCTGGGCCAGGTCGGTCTGCTGGTGCTTCAGGTCGGCTTCGACGGTGTGCTGGTCGGTCTCGGGGCGGCCGATCTCGATCCGGTCTATCTCGTTGAGGAGTGCGGTGATGGCGGGGGCGTCGGCGAGGGTGGCCGGCCGCAGGTCGGCGGTGGACATGGGGAGCAGAGTCGGGCACGGCGGCGGGTGACCGCAACGGATTATCCGCCGGAGGCGACAGGGTGACGTACGACGGCGAACCGGGGGCATACGGATGACCGAGGCCTTCTCCCCCGCCGACCCACGGGAGTCCCCTGTGACGCCGAGCCTGCGCACCGCCCGCGCCTGCCGTGCCGCCGCCGCGCTCCTTGTCGCCGCCGCGGTGTACGCGGCCACCCGCCACTCCTGGCTGGCCCTGCCGGGCCTGTACGTCGCCGCGGTGTTCGCCTGGTGCGCCGCCCGGGAGGGCGCCGAGCACCGGCGCCGGGTCTCCCTGGCCCAGCGGTCCGAGCTGCTGGCCCGGCCGCGGCTGCGGGATCCGTTCGCGCACGGCCTGGAGCCGTGCTGCGCGTTCTGGCGGCACTCCGACGGCGTCGTGCACGGCCCGGAGTGCGCCCGCCCCGCCGCCGCCCGCGTCCCGCTGCCCGAGGACTGCTGCGAACAGTGGTGGACCTCGCTCGGCGCGCGGCACGACGCGGACTGCCGCCGTCACACCGGTGCCCCGGGCAGGGGCCGCGCCCGGCCGGCGTCGCAGTAGCGGGGTCAGGGGCCGAGGGGTTCCCTCCCCAGCGCCGTCCGCAGGGCCAGCGGGGTGGCGGCCGCCCAGGCCTGCGGCGAGCAGGAATGCGGGTAGGGAACGGGCGCGGCGGTCGCCGAGCGGTCGTATCCCGCGAGGACCTCGGGGAGCCGGTGGCCGTGATGGACCGCCGCCGCGACGAGTCCCTCGGCGACGGTGCGCACCTCCGCGGTGAGGCCCTGCCGGGCCAGGCCGAGGACGACGACCGCGTTGTCGTGCGGCCAGGCACTGCCCCGGTGGTACGACAGCGGGTGGTACGGCCGCTGCCCGGCGGCGAGGGTCCGGATCGCCCAGCCGGAGAAGAAGTCCGGCTCCAGCAGTCGCCGGCCCACCCGGCGGGCGCGCTCCGGGTCGAGGATCCCGGACCACAGGAGGTGCCCGGCGTCCGAGGCCAGCGCGTCGACCTGGCGGCCGTCGCCGTCCAGCGCCAGGGCGGGGAAGTCCGCGTCCGGCATCCAGAAGTCCGCCGTGAAACGGTTCCGCAGCCGGGCGGCGCTCTCGCGGAGCCGGCGGGCGTAGGCCTCGTCCCGCCAGACGCCGGCGGCGAGTTCGGCGGTGCGCAGGAGTGCGTCGTAGGCGTACCCCTGCGCCTCGCAGACGGCGACGGGCCCCTCGGCCTGGGTTCCGTCGCTGAAGCAGACGGCCCCGGCGGAGTCCTTCCAGTTCTGGTTGACCAGTCCGCCCGGGTCGGGCTCGTACACGAGGTATCCGTGCTTCTCCAGGCCGCCGTCGGTGAGCATCCAGTCCACGGCTCGGCGGGCGTGCCGTTCCAGGCGTGTGGCCAGGGCCCGGTCGCCGGTCGCCTCGTGGTGGGCGTGGAGCAGGACGAGGAAGAGCGGGGTGGCGTCGACGGCGCCGTAGTACCGGCCGTAGGGGACCTGCCGGAAGTGGGCGAGTTCGCCGTGCCGGGTCTCGTGGACGATGCGTCCGGGCTGCTCGCCGCTGAACGGGTCGTGCCGCCGGCCCTGGGTGGCGGCGAGCGCGCTGAGGACGGCGGCGGCCGTCGCGGGCCGGTACGGCAGCAGGAAGTAGGCGGTCAGCAGCGAGTCGCGGCCGAACAGGGTGAGGAACCACGGGATGCCGGCGGCCGGGACGCGCACGTCCTCGCCGTCGACGCCGGGGACCGGGATGGTCAGCAGGTCGATGTCGGCGAGGCCGCGTTCGCAGGTGCGCGTCAGGTCGTCCGTCGCGACGTCGGGCCGGTGCGGATGCCGTGCGGCGGAAGCGGAGGCGGCGGCGGAAGCGGAAGCGGAAGCGGCGGGTGCGGGGGTGGCGGGCCGGGGCCGTCCGTGCGGGTGGGCGCGGACGGTCAGGTGCAGGTCGGCGCGTCCGTGCGCGTCGAGGGGCAGGTGCCAGGTGAGGGTCCGGGCGGTGTCGCCCGGCCGGGCCGGTGCGGGGGCCACCTCGTCCGGGGCGGGATCGCAGGTGATCTCCGTCCGGGCGTGCCAGTCGGCTCTGCGGTAACTGAAGAGCACTCCGTCGGCGGTGGCGCGGCTCTCGTACTCCGCGCCGGGCTTGGCGTAGTGGCGGTCGTCGGCGCGGAGTTCGAAGAGGTCGGCGAAGTCCGCGTCGACGGTGAGGTCGAGGCGGGCCGTCAGGGCGTCGGGACGGTTGCCGACCAGGCTCAGGTGTTCGGTGAACGTGCCGGCGGTGACACCGTGCCGTCGGAAGACGGTGTACGCGGGCGGGTTGTCCCGGGTGCCCTCGGGGGTCAGCACACCCGCGGCCGTGGCGTCGGTGTCCGCCGTGGCGGGCACCAGCGCGGTGGGGGCGGTGCCGTCCACGGTGAGGTGCCAGCGGCTGAGGTGCCGGGCGTCCTGGAAGAACAGCCCGTCGGGTGCCGATCCGCGGGTGCCGCTGATCTCCCCGTCGGGGTGGAGGCGGACGAAGGTGGCGTCGCGCACCAGTTGGACGCGGGGCTCGGCCGCGGTCATGGTCCGGCCTCCTTCGGGTCGGTGCTCAGCAGGTCGAGGGCGAGGGCCGCGGTCCAGGAGAAGTGCCGGGTGCCGCGGGCCGCGCCGGTGGCGGGGTCGACGTACTCGGCGAACCCGGAGCGTCCCGCCTCCGCGAGGAAGCCGGTGCGCAGGCGCTCGGCGTCCTGCTGGAAGCCGTGGGCGCGCAGTCCCCGCTCGATCAGCCAGGCGGTGTTGAACCAGGCCGGTCCGCGCCAGTACCGGGTGGGGTCGAAGGCGTGGCCGGTCAGGTCGTAGCTCGGGACCAGGTGCGTGGCCGGGGCGCTGAAGCGCGGTCCGGTGAGCGTGGTGCGCAGGCGCCGGACGATGTCCTCGGGCAACTGCGGGACCAGGAGCGGGATCAGACCGCTGACGGTCCGCTCGTCGACCGGTGCGCCGGTGTCCAGGTCGCGCACGCGGAACAGGCCGGCCCGCTCGTCCCAGAGCCGGTCCACCAGCGCCCGGGTCAGCCCGGCGGCCCGCTCGGTGTGCCGCTGCCCGGGCAGGCCCAGCTCGCCTGCCATGGCGGCCAGGGCCAGTTCGCTCACGATCAGCAGGGCGTTGAAGGCCGGGTCCTCCACGGCGAACCGGTGCCGTACGGCCCGGTCGTCGTAGCCCGCTTCCCGGTACTCGGTGGCCAGCCGTACGTAGCGGCCGTAGTCGAGGTCGGTGGGCCGGTCGGCGGGGTGGCCGTGGTCCAGGTCGGCACGCCGGAAGGTGTCGGTCGGGCTGGGTTCGACCCGCTTCAGGGCCCGGTCCCAGCTGGGACTGTTGTCCATGCCGGGTTCCCACGGGTGGACGACGGCCGCGAGGCCGCCCCCGCCGAGGTCGCGGCGGTCCAGGAGGTAGTCGTGCCAGGCGGCGAGCCGCGGCTGGACGCGGGTGAGGAAGCCGCGGCGCCGGGACTCGGCCGGGTCGGCCCGGTGGACGAGCCAGGCGGCCAGGGCGTGCACGGGCGGTTGGACGATGCCGGAGGTCTCGACGGACGAGGGGGCGCCGGCCGTCCGGCCCGCCGTGGAGGACTGCCAGAAATCGGGACTCGGGAAGTAGGCGTCGTGCGGCAGGGCGGGATTGAAGACGATGTGGGGCACGCGTCCGTCGGCCCACTGGGCGGTCAGCAGGGACTCCAGTTCCCGCTGGGCGCGGCGTACCGAGAGGTGGCGCAGTCCGATGGCGACGAAGGCGGAGTCCCAGCTCCACTGGTGCGGGTAGAGGGTGCGGGAGGGGACGGTGGAGGCGCCGGTCCAGTTGTCGAGCAGGACCCGCGCCGCACCGCGCCGCAGGGTCAGGTCCGCGGGCGCGGTGGGCGCGGGCCGGTCCAGGAGGTCCAGGGGGGAGTTCACGCGCCCGACCTCTTGAGGAAGGCGGGGACGGAGCGCACGGCCTGGACGGGGTCGCCGGTCAGCCGGGATTCGAGGGCGAGGTGGCCGTCGTAGCCGACGGTGTGCAGGGCGCCGAGCCAGGCGGGCCAGTCGAGGTGTCCGGCGCCGGGCTGGAAGCGGTTGGAGTCGGAGACCTGGGCGTGGCCGATGACGTCGGCGTGGGCGACGATCGCGGCGGCGGGGTCGGTCTCCTCGATGTTCATGTGGTAGCTGTCGATGCCGATCCGGACCGAGTCGAGGCCGACGGCGCGGATCAGGTCGGCGGCCTGGTCGAGCCGGTTGACCATGTGGTCCTCGTAGCGGTTGAGCGGCTCCAGGAAGAGCGTGACGCCCTCCCGGCGGGCGTGCTCGCCGAGTTCGGTGAGCCCGGCGAGGAGCACCTCGCGGTCCTCCTCCTCGGTGCGCGGCGGCTCGAAGGGCGGCAGGCGCCTGGAGAACATGCCGTACGAGGCGGGGGTCTGGGCGCCCACGCCGCCGATCTCGGCGATCACGGTGAGCTGGGACTTCATCTGGGCGACGGCGTCGCGGCGCAGATCGTCGTCGAAGGCGCCGAGGAAGTGCGGCATGTCGACGCAGACGGTCGGCATGACGACGCCGTCCTTGCGGGCCTGCCGCAGTTCCTCGCGCCGGGAGGCGAAGTGGAAGTCGCCCTTGCCGCGCAGTTCGATCGCGTCGTATCCGGCGTGCTGGGCGAAGTCCCACTTGGCCTGGAGGGTGCCTTGGGGCAGGAGTTGTTCCTGGACGGCGGTCTTGAGCATGGGGGTGCCTCTGCCTTTCGGGGCTCTCAGAATTCCAGGACGACCTGCAGTGCCTCGGCGGGCCGCTCGTCCAGCAGTACGTAGGCGTCGGCGGCGTCGGCGACGGGGACGACGTGGCTCACCAGGGAGTCGACGTCGACCTGGCCCTCGGCGACCAGCCGCAGGAAGGTCCGCTGGAGGCGTTCGACGCTCCAGCGGTGGGACAGCTGGGGCGGGACGCCGCCGATCTGGGAGCAGATCAGCTGGACGCGGTTGTGGTGGAACTCGTCGCCGAGGCGCAGGCCGATGCCGTCGCCCTGGTAGAAGCCGGAGGCCACCACGCGGCCCCCGGCCGCGACCGAGCGCAGCGCCTCGTGCAGTGCCGGGTAGGCGCCGCTGATCTCGATGGCGAGGTCGGCGCCGAGGCCGCCGGTGGCCTCGCGGACGCGTTCGGCGACGGTGTCGGTGCGGGCGTTGAGGGTGTGCTGGGCGCCGTACAGCTTCGCCGTTTCCAGGCGGCCGTCGAGGGCGTCCACGGCGGTGACGCGGGCGCCGCTGAGGCGGGCGAGGCGGGTGGTGAGCAGGCCGATGACGCCCTGCCCGAACACGGCGACGTCCTCGCCGAGGTGGATGTCGCCGGCCAGGACCGCGTTGTACGCGATGGCACCGACCCGGGCGAAGGCACCGGCCAGCGGTTCCAGACCGGTCGGCAGGGTGTGTCCGACCATGCGCTCGGCGGGGACGATGCCCTCGCTGCGGTGGCCCCAGATGCCCCACACCAGGTCGCCGGGGACCGGCAGGCCCGGGGTGCCGGCCAGTTCCGGGGAGACCTCGACGACCTCGCCGACCTCGGAGTAGCCCCAGCCGACCACCGGGTACTCGATGCCGGGCGCCCCGTCACGGAAGAGCCGCGCTTCGGGGTCCCAGGTCCGGGTCAGGTACGGGTTGGTGCCGCGGTAGGCGGTCAGCTCGGTGCCGGCCGAGATGCCCGAGTAGCGGGTGCGGACCCGCAGGTGGCCGGGGGGAAGTTCGGCCCGGGTGTGCTCGGCCACCTCCACCTGGCGGGGCCCGGTGAACTGGACGACGCGCTCCACGGACGACGCGGACGACACGGACGACACGGACGACACGGACGACACGGGCGACACCGAGGGTACGGACGGCGCGGGCGGCACGGGCGGCACGGATGACACGGACGGCTCCGGAAGGGTTGCTGATGCGGTTGCGTCGACAATATCCGCAACTTATGTCTTGTCAACAAGCAAAAGTGATGCTGTGATGCGTGGCGAGTAGACGTAAGTGGGAACGAGGACACTCCATGCGCATCAGGACCCTGCGGTCGAGGACGACCGCGGTCGGCGTCACGGCAGCCTTGGGAATCGGGTTGCTCTCGGGCTGCGCGAGCAGCGCCGGGCCCGGCAGGCCGGACCGTGAGATCACGGTCTGGTCGCAGGAGAACCTGCCCGACCGCGTCGCCGCGACGCAGAAGGTCATCGACGGGTTCGAGAAGAAGACCGGCGTCAAGGTGAAGCTCGTCGGGGTCGACGAGAAGCAGATGCCGCAGCTCATCATGTCGGCGGCGGCGTCGGGCACGCTGCCCGACGTCATCGGCGCCGCCCCCATGGGCCAGGTCTGGCAGATGTACAGCAACGGCCTGCTGAACACCGACATCCCGAAGCGGATCGTCGACGGGCTCGGACGTGACACCTTCAACGCCAACGCGCTGGAGCTGACGTCCGACGGCGGCACCAGTCTCGGCGTGCCCTCCGACGCCTGGCTCCAGCTGCTGGTCTACCGCAAGGACCAGCTCGCGCAGAAGGGCCTGCCCGCTCCGGACACGTACGCGAAGGCGCTGGCCGCCGCCAAGGCGCTCACCACCAACGGCCACGACGGCATCTCGGCGGCCACCGACCCCAGCGACGCCTTCACCTCCCAGAGCTTCGAGAGTCTCGCCCTGGCCAACGACTGCCAACTGGTGGACGACCGGCACGAGGTCGCCCTCGACTCCCCGCGCTGCCAGGAGGCCTTCCGCACCTACGACCAGCTGGCCCGCGCCTACGGCGCCCCGGGCACCCAGACCGTGGACTCCACCCGCGCCACCTACTTCGCGGGCCGGTCCTCCATGGTCATCTGGTCCTCGTTCCTGCTCGACGAACTCGCCGGACTGCGCAAGGACGCCCTGCCCAGCTGCCCCCAGTGCGCGAAGGACCCGGGCTACCTGTCGGACAACAGCGGCATCGTCACCGCCATGAAGGGCCCCGACGCCAAGGAGGCGGCCCAGTTCGGCGAGATCACCTCGTGGGTGACGACCAAGACGGCCGAGACGGCGGCGTCCCGCGAGTTCATCCAGTACATGATGGGCACCGGCTACGAGTCCTGGTTCGGCATGGCGCCCGAGGGCAAGATCCCGGTCCGCAGGGGAACGGCCGCCGAGCCCGAGCGCTACCTGGACGCCTGGCGGCACAGCGAGATCGGGGTCGACACCCGCAAGCCCCTGGACGAGGTCTTCCCCGAGACCCTCCTCGACCAACTCGCCAACGGTGTCAGCAACATGCGCCGCTGGGGCATCACGCAGGGCGAGGGAGCCCTCGTCGGCGCCACCAACGGCGAACTGCCCGTGCCCAAGGCCGTCGGCGCCATGACCAGCGGTCAGAACTCGCCGTCCGAGGCGGCGCGCGACGCCGGCGAAGAGGTCGCCGCACTCAAGAAGTCCCTGCAGTAGCCGCCCGCAGCCTGCACATCACGAAGGTCTCTCATGCCCACAGCCCCAGCCGGCGCGCCGCAGCGCCGGGACACCAGCCGCCGGTCCACGGACCCGTCCGGGGACCGGTCCCCCTCCCCGGTCCGGCGCCCGCTCACCGCGAGCCGACGCGCCAACCGCGCGGGACTCGCGTTCGTCTCCCCCACCTTCCTCGTCGTCCTCGTGGTGGTCGTGCTGCCCATCGCGTGGACCGTGCTGCTGGCCTTCCAGAAGGCCAGGCTCGTCGACATCCAGGGCATGGGCCTGTTCGGCAACTGGTCCCTGGACAACTTCTCGCAGGTCTTCGACTCGGCCGGCTTCTGGTCCAGCCTCGGCACCACCCTGCTGTACACGACGGGCGCCACCCTCGGCTCCGTGCTCCTCGGCCTGGTCGCCGCACTCGCCCTGCGCAAGCCGTTCAAGGGGCGCGGGCTGCTGCGCGCGGCGATGCTGCTGCCGTACGTCGCACCGGTCGTCGCCGTGGCCTTCGTCTGGGAGGTCGCGCTCAGCCCGCAGTACGGCGTGGTCAACGACTGGGGCCGGCGGCTGTTCGGCTGGGACGACCCGATCGCCTTCCTGTCCACCCGGGAGTACGAGGTCGACCTGCTGGGCCTGCACTTCGACATCCCGCTGGCGCTGCTGACGGTCATCGTCTTCGAGTGCTGGCGGTACTTCCCCTTCGCCTTCCTGTTCATCCTGGCGCGGTTGCAGGCGGTGCCCGACACGCTGGAGGAGGCCGCGCTGGTCGACGGCGCCACGCCAACCCAGCGGTTCCGGCACGTGCTGCTGCCCCAGTTGATGCCGGTGATCGCACTGCTGTGCGTGCTGCGCTTCATCATGACGTTCAACAAGTTCGACGACGTCTACCTGCTCACCGGCGGCGGCGCCGGCACCGACGTGGCCGCCGTGCGCGTGTACGACTTCCTCACCGCCCGCTACGACGTGGGAGCGGCGGCCGCGCAGGCGCTCGTCCTGGCCCTCTCGCTGATGATCCTGCTGGGCTTCTACTTCAAGTTCTTCGGCAACAAGGTCCAGGAGGAAGCGTGACCGGCAAGACGGCCCTGACCCGGGCCCGGTTCGAGGAGAGGTTCTTCGGCGTCGCGCGCTGGATCGTCATCGCGTTCCTCGCCGTGATCACCCTCCTGCCGTTCTACTACATGGTGCTGCTGTCACTGAAGCCCATCGACGCGCTCCTGCTCGACCCCGGCTCGCTGTGGATCTCGGCCAAGGACTTCACCCTCTCCACCTACCGGGACGTGCTGCGCTCCACCGACGACGGCGGCCAGGGCTTCCTGAAGTTCCTGCGCAACTCCGCGCTGGTCTCGCTCGGCACGGTGGTGCTGACCCTCGTGGCCGCCGTGCCCGGCGCCTACGCGGTGAGCCGGCTGAAGTTCTTCGGTCACCGCCAGGTCAGCGCCCTCTTCCTGGCCGTCTACATGTTCCCGGCGACACTGCTGGCCGTGCCGCTCTTCGTGATCTTCGCCAAGATCGGTCTCTCCTCCAGCCTGGTCGGTCTCGCCATCGTGTACGTCGCGCAGACCGTGCCCGTGTCGATCTACATGCTGAAGAACTACCTCGTCACCATCCCCGCCTCCATCGAGGAGGCGGCCGCGCTGGACGGTTGCTCCCGCCTGCAGACCGTGCGCAAGGTGATCCTGCCGCTGGCCCTGCCCTCCCTGATGGCGACGGGCCTGTACGTCTTCATGATCGCCTGGAACGAGTTCCTCTTCGCCCTGCTGTTCCTGGCCGCCGACCCCGGCCAGTGGACCGTCTCCCTGGGCCTGGCCCAGCTGTCCAACGGCATCGAGGTGCCCAAGACCGTCCTCATGGCCGGTTCCGTGGTGCTCACGATCCCCGTGGTACTTCTGTTCTTCGCCGCGGAACGCCTGCTCACCGAGGGGCTGACCAGTGGCGCCGACAAGAGTTGAGTCGTGGGGGACTCCATGATGACGTCAAGTCAGGCCAGCGCCGGTGAACTGCTGCACCTGATCCGCAGCGGCCGTGCCAACACGCGGGCGGACCTCCAGCAGGCGACCGGCCTGTCCCGCTCCACCGTCGGGCAGCGCCTGGACCTGCTCAACCGTGCGGGGTGGCTGCGCCACAGCACGGGCACCTCCACCGGCGGACGCCCCTCCCACCGGATCGTCTTCGACCCCGGCCACGCCTCGGTCATCGCCTTCGACCTGGAGACCCGGCACGCCCGCGCCGCGGTGCTCGACCTGGCCGGCAACATCCTGGCCGAGCACACCGGTCCGATGGACGTCGGCGCGGGCCCCGACCGCGTCCTGGAGGGGCTGGCCGACTGGTTCCCGGACCTGATCGCCGCGGCGGGTGTCCCGGCGTCCCACGTGGCGGGCGTCGGCCTGTCCGTGCCCGGTCCGGTCGACTGGGAGTCCGGGCGGGTGATCGAGCCGCCCATCATGCCCGGCTGGGACCGCTACCCCATCCGGGAGCGGCTGCAGGAGGCGTACGCGGCCCGCCTGGACCTGGACCCGGCACCCACCGGGGCCGTGCCGGTCCTCGTGGACAACGACGCCAACCTCATGGCACTGGCCGAGTACCAGGCCAACCACCGCGACTGCGCCTCCTTCGTGCTTCTGAAGGTGTCCACCGGCATCGGCGCCGGAGTCGTGATCGGGGACCGCCTGTACCGGGGCATCGACGGCGGGGCGGGCGACATCGGGCACATCCGCCTGCACGACCGGTCCGACGCGCTGTGCATGTGCGGCTCCCACGGCTGTCTCGCGGCCGTGGCCAGTGGCCGGGCCATCGCCGGGGAACTGGCCGCCCTCGGCCAGGACACCGCGTCCGGACGGGATGTCAGGCGGCTGCTCAACGAGGGGCATCCGGACGCGGTCCGGCTGGCCCGCGAGGCGGGACGGCGGGTGGGCGAGGTCCTGGTGACCGTCGTGACCCTGCTCAACCCCGGGGTCCTCATGATCGCCGGAGAGCTGGCGGGGGTGCCCTTCCTCACCGGTGTACGGGAGTTGGTCTACCAGCGGGCGATGCCCCGGGCGACCGCCAACCTCCAGGTCGTCACCTCGCGGCTCGGCGACCACGCGGGTCTCGTCGGGGCCGCCGCCATGGTCGTCGAACACCTCTACTCCCCCGCCGGTGCCGACGCCCGGCTGGAACGCCTCGCCTCATGACCGCCGCCCGTCGTCCCCGGCGGTTCGCCGGGAGGCCTTCGAAGACAGGAACGCCGTGACCGCTGCCCCTGCCCCCGCTCCCTGGACCGAGCGGCCCGTCGAGGTCGGGCTCGTGGGCGCCGGCCCCTGGGCTCGCGCCATGCACGCCCGGGTGCTCGGCGCCGGGCCGGAGACCCGGCTCACCGCGGTCTGGGCCCGCCGTGCCGAGGCCGCCCGCGAGACCGCCGCGCCCTACGCCGCGCATGTCGCCTCCGGATTCGAGGAGTTGCTGGACCACTGCGAGGCCGTGGCGTTCGCCGTGCCGCCCGCCGTCCAGGCCGAGCTGGCGCCGCTGGCGGCGAAACGGGGCAAGGACCTGTTGCTGGAGAAGCCGCTCGGCCCCGATCTGGCCGCGGCCCGCCGGGTGGCCGACGCGGTCGCCGAGGCAGGGGTGGTCTCCCAGCTCGTACTGACCAAGCGCTATCACCCGGCCACCCGGGCCTTCCTCGAGGCCGCCCGCTCCTTCGACGTGGTCGGGGCGCGCTCCTGCTACCTCCACGGTGCTTTCCTGGAGAGGGAGTTCGCCACCGGCTGGCGTCTGGAGCACGGCGCCCTGCTCGACCTGGGTCCCCATCTGCTCGACCTGCTGGACGCCGCGATCGGCCCGGTCGCCGCCGTCCGCGCCACCGGCGACCCGCGCCGCTGGGTGGAGCTGACCTGCGAGCACGAGAACGGTGCCGTGAGCCAGGCCTCGCTGTCCGGTTCCGTGGCCGTCCCCCGCGCGCTGACCCGCGTCGAACTCTTCGGCGCAGGCGAGCCCCTGGTCTACGACACGGCCGGCCTCGACCACGAGGAGTGCTGGCCCGTGCTGCGCCGCGACTTCGCCACGGCCGTCCGCACGCGTACGCCGACGCCGGTCGACGCCGGACGCGGCCTGTACCTGCAGAGCCTCCTCGACCGGGTCGTGCACGGCTAGGGGGGCCGGGAGGTCGTGTCCGGCCGGGCGGAACCGGGAAGGGGTCAGTCGACGACGGCCGTGGCCTCGACCTCGATCAGGTGCTCGGGCACGTCCAGTGCCGCGACGCCCAGCAGGGTGGCCGGCGCGGCCGGGGTCATCCCCAGCCGGGCGGCCGCCCGTTCGATGCCCGCCAGCAGCAGGGGCATCTTGTCGGGCGTCCAGTCGACGACGTGGACGTTCAGCTTGGCGACGTCCGCGAAGGAGGCACCGGCCGCCGCCAGGGCGGTGGCGACGTTGAGGTAGCACTGCTCGGCCTGCGCGGCCAGGTCTCCTTCGCCGACCGTGACGCCGTCGGCGTCCCAGGCGACCTGCCCGGCGACGAAGACCAGCTTCGATCCGGACGCGATCGACACCTGTCGGTAGACGTCGATCTCGGGCAGCCCGCCGGGGTTCACCAGGGTGATGGCCATGACGTCGGTCTCCTTGCTCGTGTGCTCTCTTGTGGTTACCCGGGAACCGTAGGAGAGTGACCGCCGACATGGAAGAACGCACTTTTCAGTGACTGGGGAACCCGAGAGCGACCCAGCAGTTCAGCGGCTCGCCCGACGACGCGGGGAGGCCTCGCGCGGCCTCGTCGGCACCTGACGCGCGACGCGGAAGACGGCGAGTCGCAGGACGACGAAGCGTACGACCGTGACGGCGACGGACGTGGCGGCGAGGACCGCGGTCTCGGCGGCGGGCGAGGCGTCGGGCCGCCGGTGCGTGAACCACAGCACGGCGCCGGAGGTGACCAGGTAGCCGAGCAGGAAGAGGCCGCCCGCTCCGAGGTGGGCGCGGGCCGGCTTCGTGGCGGCGTGGCGGAACGTCAGCCGCCGGTTCGCCTCGGTGTTCAGCACCGTCAGGACGAGGAGCGAGACCAGGTTGGCGACCGCCGGCGGCGACCACGGGCGCAGTCCCCAGTAGAGCAGCGCCTGGCCCCCGGTCGACGCGACGCCGATCGCGACGAACCAGCCGACCTCCCGCGACCACACGTGCGCCCCCGACCCCGTCGACCGACCGACAACTCCCTGGTGGCGCAGCGTACTACGACACCACCAGGTGCTTTGCCTTTTCTTTGCCTTTGGGGAACCCTGTGGTTCCCGGACGCGTTCATCGTGGTGACCGCGGGAAACAGCGGCCGAGGACAGACCGATACACAGCGACAGAAGCCGAGGTGGCACGAGTGGCGATGTGGGACAAGATCAAGGACCAGGCCAAGACCTTCCAGCAGTCCCAGGGCACTCGGGGAGCGAGCGGATCCGGGCAGGGATCGCACGGCCCCTCGACGGGCGGCAGGCCGGGCTCGTCCTCCGGCGGTTCCAAGGCCCAGCTGGTCGGGATGTTCAAGTCCCAGCTCGCCTCGGCCAAGAACGAGCTCAAGAGCGGCGCCTACCGGGACGCCACCATGGCCCTGTGCGCACTGGTCGCCGCCGCCGACGGCCGGGTGGAGCCGGCCGAGCGGCAGCGCGTGGAGGAGCTGATCGTCTCCAACGAGGTGCTGCAGAACTTCCCGGCGGACCAGCTCCGCCAGCGGTTCAACCAGCACGTGGACCGGCTGCTCGCCAACTTCGAGCAGGGGAAGGCCGAGGCCCTCCAGGTGATCGCCAAGGCCGCCAAGAAGCCCGCGGAGGCCCGTGCGGTCGTGCAGACCGGCATGGTGGTCGCCGGGGCCGACGGATCCTTCGAGCCGTCCGAGCAGTACGCGATCCGCGAGGCGTGCACCGCGCTGAACATCCCGCCCTCGGAGTTCGGCGTCTGATCACCCCTCGGCCCGGCGCCGGTGCGCCGCGACCCGCTCCCGGGTCGCGCAGCGACGTGAGCAGTAGCGGCGCTCCGGACCGCTGCCCCGGGCGATGAAGACGTTCCGGCAGCGTGCGGAGACGCAGACCCTGCCGGGCGGGCGCTGACGGTCCCAGACCAGGACCGTCAGCGCCAGACAGGACGAGGCCAGGAACCATTCGGGCCACGGCGCGTCGTCGGCGCGGTCGACGTGCGGGTGCCAGGGAGTTCCGCCCCCGTGGGACGTCAGGCGCAGGCGTCCCGTATGTGCGCCGAGGAGGCGGTTCAGTACGTGCGCGGCGGCGTCGGCGGACTCCGCCGCGAAGACGTCCCGCAGCAGGGCGGCGGCTCCGCGCATCCCCTCCACGTCGCGCGCGGTGAGGTCGATGGGCTCCTTCTCGCCGTAGGCGCGCAGCACCTCGGCGACCGCGCCGGGGGCCGGGCCTGCGCCGGCGTCGGCAGGGCCCGCGACGAGCACGTTGACGAGAGCGGCGGTGCGCCGCGCCGTGGACAGCACGGAGTGCCTCGTGGACCAGTCGTCGTCGGGGGCGTGGGCGTCGCGAGGCGTGGACACCGGCCGAATGTAACGCATATTGCCGAGTTTTGAGTTACCTCCGTAACGTCTCCCCGGTGCCGAAGGGTTACTCACTACGCCTCTACTTGACCGCGGCGACGGCGGCGCGCGCCGGGGAGGAGATGTCCGGACCGGCGCTGCTGCTGGCGGGCCTCGCCGTCACCGGTTCGACGACCGACGCGTCGACGCTGCTCGCGGGCATCACGGTCTCCGCCGCGGTCGGCGGACCACTGCTCGGGGCGCTCCTGGACCGGGCGGGGCGACCGGGTCGCCTGCTGGCGGGCGCGCTCGCGCTGTACGCGACGGGGCTGCTGGTGATCCTCGCCGGGCTCGGCCGACTCCCCATGGCCTGCACCCTCCCGCTCGCGGTGCTCACGGGGCTGCTGGGCCCGGCCCTGTCGGGCGGCTGGACCGCCCAGCTCCCCCGCGTGGCGGCACACGCGCGGCTGCCCCGGGCCAACGCGCTGGACGCGATGACCTTCGGCATGGCGAGCCTGGCGGGTCCGGCCCTGACCGGGGGTGCGGCCGTGCTGCTGGGAGCCTCCACGGCCCTCGCACTTGCCGCGGCACTGATCACGGCGGCCTTGCCCGCCGCGTGGCGGCTGCCCGCGCGCACCGTCCCCGACCGGGACACCCGGCCGGGGACGGTGGCGGGCGCCCTCGCCGCCGGGTTCCGGGTCGTCCTGCGGCGCCCGCTCCTGGCCCGGGCGACCTTCACCTCGGTGACCTCCTGCGCCGCCCAGGGCATGCTGGCGGCCTGCGTCCCGCTCCTCGGCGCACAGTGGCTCGGTGCGGCCGGGCGCGGCGTCCTGCTGTTCTCCGGCGCGGCGGTGTCCGCCCTGGCGGCCAACGCCGTCCTCGCACGGCGCCCGCTCGCCGTCGCCCCCGACACGGTCGTCCGGGCGGGCGCCCTGGTCCAGGCGGTCGCGCTGACGCTGGCGGCGACGGGCCGGCCGGTGGCGCTGGTGGTCGCCGTGCTCGTCCTCGGCATCGGTGAGGGCCCCCAGCTCACCGCGCTGTTCGCGGTACGCCACCGGGAGGCCCCGGAGCACCTGCGGGGCCAGGTCTTCACCACCGGGGCAAGCCTCAAGATCACCGCGTTCGCCCTGGGCGTGGCCGTCGCCGGCCCCCTCGCCGCGTGGTCCCTGCCGGGCACGCTGACGTTGGCGGCGGGGACGGCGGCGGCGGGGGCACTGGCCCTCGGCCGGGAAAGCGTTTGACGGCCGTCCGCGTCGAAGGATCGGATGAGGGCCATGAGTTCAGGGCAGAGGCATCCGGACCGGTGCCGCGTCGACGACCGTCTGGTACGGCGCCTGGTCGAGGGGCAGTTCCCGCGGTGGTCGGGCCTGCCCGTCGAACGCTTCCCCTCCGGCGGTACGGTCAACGCGATGTACCGGCTGGGCGAGGACATGGTCGTACGGCTGCCGCTGACCGAGGGCGGCGTCACGGACGTGACGACGGAGCGGGCGTGGCTGCCGCGGCTGTCGCCGCTGCTGCCGACCGCGGTGCCCGAGGTGCTCGGGGAAGGGGTGCCGGGCGACGGGTACCCGTGGCCCTGGTCGGTCTACCGGTGGCTGCCCGGGGAGAACCCGGAGGCCGGAGCGCTGACCGAGCCCGTGCGGCTGGCGGAGGATCTGGCCGCCTTCGTGGCGGCGATGCGCGGCCTCTCCCTGCCCGACGCGCCGAAGGCGTACCGCGGTGGGCCGCTGGCCACGCTAGACGCGCCGACGCGGGCCGCGCTCGACGAACTGCGGTCCCTCCCCGAAGAGGACGTCGACTGCGACACGCTGGCCGCCGTGTGGCAGGACGCGCTGCGCGCACCGGTCTGGGAGGGGCCGCCCGGTTGGCTGCACGCGGACCTGATGCCGGGCAACCTGCTGGTGGACGGCGGCAGGCTGTCCGCGGTGATCGACTTCGGGTGCATGGGGGTGGGCGATCCGGCCTGCGACCTCTTCCCGGCGTGGAATGTGCTGCCGGCCGGCGCGCGGGAGGTCTTCCGCGAGGCACTCGGCGTCGACGACGCGGCCTGGCGGCGCGGCCGGGGCCGCACCCTGTCCCAGGCCCTGATCGCCCTGCCGTACTACCGGAAGACCAACCCCGCGATGGCGGGCAACGCCCGGCACGTGATCCGGGCGGTGCTGACGGAGGCGGAGGACCGCTAGGTCAGCGGCGCGGTCCCACGGCCTACGGCGCGATCCCCACGCCCTCGATCCTGCTCCACGCCCGCTCCTGCGCGGCCGTCATGGCGGGCCAGGCGAGAGAGCCCGGCCGGGGCCGCACCCGGGAGGCGTACGGCGACGGGTGGAAGCCGGGGTCGTAGAAGCAGCCCTCGCCGTACCTCGCGTCGAAGACGGCGCAGGAGTCGGCGATCGAGCGCGGGCTCGGCCTGCGGCCGGTGCGCACCCAGGAGTCCAGTGCGGCCAGGGAGCCCGCGTACTCGGAGTCGCTCAGCGAGCTGTGCTCGTGTTCCCGCGTGAAGGTCTGGACGAGGTTCCGGTCCCGGCCGGCGCCCCGGAGCGTGGCACGGTAGGCCGCCTCGTGCTCCACGAACGCGGTCGGGTCGTCGATGGCGTGCAGGGTGAGAACGGGGAGGGAGACCTGGCCGGTGAGGTCGCTGTCCCAGGACAGGTCGCGGCGTGCGGCGGGGTCGGCCGAGAAGCGCTCGACGCCCGCGTTGAGCGCCTTGTCGTCGTGCGAGCCCGAGTAGCGCACTCCGCGGTTGCTCCAGGGGTTCCGCCCGTCCAGCCGGTTGCTCACGATGTCCCGGAACGTGAAGGTGGCGAACCGGAGATGGGACTCCAGGGTGCGCTCGGGGATGCCGGTGACGGCGAGGATGTCGTCGAGGTTGCGCTGCTGCGCCGCGGTGCGGTCCGCCGGGTCCGAGGCGTAGCCCGTGCACTCCTGGAGCCGGGCGCGCAGGCCCGCGGTGGTCATGGTGGAGCCGGGGCGCAGCCCCTGCCACAGGGGGTACTGCGGCTCGGTGGGGCGCGGGTGGTTGTGGCAGTAGTACTGGTAGACCACCCGCAGGTCCACGCGGTAGTCGTAGCCGCGCGAACCGCCGCCGAGCACGCCGTTGGTCAGCAGCACCCCGTCGTAGGCGCCGGGTTGCCGGCCGTAGGTCTCGGCGACCTTCGCGGCGACGTTCCCGCCCCAGGACTGGCCGTGCAGGTAGGTGTGTTCCGGCCGGCCGAACCGGTCGGTGAACAGGCGGCGCACGCTCTCGGTGTCGGCGGCCGCCATGCGGGCCCCGTAGCCGCCGCGCCGGTAGGAGGAGCCGGCCCAGGCGTACCCCTGGTCGACCATCACCGCCCAGCGCTCCAGGTCCTCGGTGCTGCGGGCGGGGTCCGAGGCGTCGCCGAGGTCGGGGCCGCCGTGCGCGTGCACGACCAGGGAGCCGTTCCAGCGGTGGGGCACGGCCATCGTGTAGTAGGCGCCGTCGGCCTCCCGGCCGGTGTAGCAGGTGGCCTTCTCGGCGAGGGCGGGCGGGCAGTCGGCGGCCGACGGCTGTCCGGCCGACGGCTGTCCGGCCGCCCGGGCGGGGGCGGCGGAGACGTTGCCGAGGGTGCCGAGGAAGACGGCGGCGAGCGCGGCGGCCACCACCGCCGGGCGGCTTCTGCGGTGTGTGGGCCGGGTGTCGTGCGCGGGAGCGGGGGGTGTGGTCAAGGTGCGGCTCCTGTACGTGCTGCTGCGGGCCGGCGCGAAGTTGCGCTGCGAGCCGGGATGTTAGGAATCCCCCGGATCCGGAGCCACCCCTTCGGCCGTTGCGTTCATAGTGTTCGCCGAGCCCCGCCCGCCCGGAACTCCGTGCTTTCCTGCGTGGCCTCTTGACGCCCCATTGGTCTCTACCTATCGTCACCGCCCAGTCGGACGTTCAGAACAGCACTCAACGTTCACATACTCGAACGGATGGACCCCCCACATGTCCTCTGCTCCCCCGCGCCGTCACCGGAGATCCCGCTCCGTCCTCCTCGCCACCCTCACGGCGGCACTCACCGGCGCCCTGCTGACCGGACCCGGCTCGGCCACCCCCCGCGCGGACGCCGCACCGGCCGCGTTCACGCACCCCGGAGTCACCGTCTCCCAGGGTCAACTCGACTTCGTCCGCGCCAAGGTCGACGCCGGGGCCCAGCCCTGGAAGGGCGCCTTCGACCAGATGACGGCGAGCAGGTACGCCGACCCGAACCGCGTCCCGAAACCCCGCGCAGTGGTGGAGTGCGGGTCCTACTCCAACCCGAACTACGGCTGCACCGACGAGCGCGAGGACGCGATCGCGGCCTACACCAACGCGCTGGCCTGGTACTTCACCCGGGACGAGAGGTACGCCCGCAAGTCCATCGAGCTGATGGACGCCTGGTCGGCCGTGCTCCGGGACCACACCAACAGCAACGCGCCGCTGCAGACCGGGTGGGCCGGGTCGTCCTGGCCCAAGGCCGCCGAGATCATCAAGTACACGTACGGCGGCGCCTGGACGAACTCCGGCCGCTTCGCCACCATGCTCCGCGACGTCTACCTGCCCGAGATCATCAACGGCTCCAACTCCAACGGCAACTGGGAGCTGACGATGACGGAGGCCGCCGTCGGCATCTCCGTCTTCCTGGAGGACCGGGCCTCCTACGACAAGGCCATGGCCAGGTTCCGCACCCGCACGGCCGCGTACGTGTACCTGAACTCCGACGGAGACCTGCCGAAGACCGTGCCGAGCCAGCACCTCGACACCCGGGACAAGATCGTCAAGTACTGGCAGGGCCAGTCCACCTTCGTCACCGGCCTCACCCAGGAGACCTGCCGGGACTTCACCCACACCGGGTACGGCATCTCGTCCATCTCGCACGTCGCCGAGACCAGCCGGATCCAGGGGCAGGACCTCTACGGCACCGACGTCGGCGAGCGGCTGCGGCACGCGCTCGGCTTCCAGGCCAAGTACCAGCAGGGCGCCGCTGTCCCGAGCTGGTTGTGCGGGGGCGAGGTGGACCTCGGCCTGGGCCCCGTGACCGAGGTCGGCTACAACGCCCTGCACAACCGCCTCGGGTTCGCCATGACCAACACCCAGGCCCTGACCGAACGCACCCGCCCCTCCGGCACGAACAACCTCTTCGTCGCCTGGGAGACCCTCACCCACGGCGACAACCCCGCCTGAGCGGACCAGGGGCGACGTCCTGTCAGCTGTCGTAGTCCACGGTCAGCTTCTCCGAGACCGGGTACGACTGGCAGGTCAGGACGTAACCGGCGTCGACCTCGGCGGTTTCGAGCGCGTAGTTGCGGCGCATGTCGACACTGCCGTCGGTGACCAGGGCCCGGCAGGTTCCGCAGACCCCGCCCTTGCAGGCGAAGGGCAGGTCGGGGCGGGTCTGCTGGGCCCCGTCGAGCACCGACCGCTCCCGGGAGAGCGAGGAGGTCGTCGAGCGGCCGTCCAGGGTGATGGTGACCTCGCTGACGGGTCCTTCGGGGCCGCTCTCCTCGTGGCGCACCTCCCGTACGGGTTCGTCGTCTGCGTAGAACAGTTCCCGGTGGACGCGGTCGGCCGGGACGCCGAGGCCGGTCAGGACCTGTTGGGCGTCGGCGACCATGCCCTGCGGTCCGCACAGCCACCAGTGGTCCGTGCTCTCCGCGTCCAGCAGCGAGCCGATGAGCGCCGAGAGCCGTCCCGCGTCCAGGCGTCCGGAGAGCACCTCGGCCTCGCGGGGCTCGCGGGAGAGCACGTGGGCGAGGTGGAAGCGGGTCGGGTGGAGGTCCTTCAGGTCGGCGAGCTGGTCGGCGAACATCACCGTGTCGGTGCGGCGGTTGCCGTAGAAGAGGGTGACGGTGGAGCGGTCGTCGGCGGCGAGCACCGACTCGGCGATGGACACCATCGGCGTGATGCCCGAACCGGCCGCGATCAGTACATGGTGGCCGGGGGTGGTCAGGTCGGGCGTGAAGAGGCCGGTGGGCGCCATCACCTCGACGGTGTCGCCCGGCCGCACCTCGTCGACCAGCCACGCCGAGAACAGTCCGCCCGGCACCACCCGGACCCCGATGCGCGGCGCCGAGCCGGCCGGTGCGCAGATCGAGTACGAGCGGCGCTCGTCCCGGCCGTCCACCTCGCGCCGCAGGGTGAGTGACTGACCGGGCGCGAAGACGAACTCCCCGGCCAGCTCGTCGGGGATCTCGAAACTCACGGCCGCCGCGTCCGCGCACAGCCGCTCGACGGCCGCGACGCGCAGACGGTGGAAGGCGGGCCGGCGGCGGGTACGCACCGGGGCCGCCGGGACGGGGGCGGTCGGGGCCATCAGATCTCCTTGACGTACTCGAACGGCTCGCGGCAGGCCCGGCAGCGCCACAGCGCCTTGCAGGACGTGGCGGCGAAGCGGGAGGTCTCCTCGGTGTCCGCCGAGCCGCAGCGGGGGCAGGGCACCGCGGGCCGGGTGGGCGACAGCACCAGGGAGACCGGGCCGCGGGGCGCGGCGCCGGGCGGGGCGATCCCGTGCTCGGCGAGCTTGCCGCGGCCGGACTCGGTGATCCAGTCGCTGGTCCAGGGCGGGTCCAGGACGGTGCGGATCTCCACGCGCGGGTAGCCCGCCGCGCGCAGCCGAGCGGCGACGTCCGCCCGCATCTCGGCCATGGCCGGGCAGCCCGAGTAGGTGGGGGTCAGGCTGGCGACCACGGTGCCGTCCCCTTCCACCTCGACGTCGCGCAGGACGCCGAGGTCGGCGAGGGTCAGCATGGGCAGCTCGGGGTCGGCCACCTGCTCGGCGACGTGCCGGGCGCGGCGGGCGTCCAGGAGGGCGGGGTCCCGGGTCACCATGTCGCCTCCGGGTGGGCGCGGGCGACGCCCTGCAGCTCGGTCAGGAGCGGCGCCAGGTGTTCGGTGTGCTCGCCGGCCCGGCCCGAGCCGGGCAGCGGCCGGTACACGGGCAGGGGCAGCCCGGCCGCCTCCGTGACCTGGCGCAGGTCGTCGGCGACCTCGTCCCGGACGTCGTACGCCGTGTGCAGCTCACCCAGGTACGGGGCGACCTCGTCCAGTGCGGCGCGCATCCTGCGGTGCGACTCGTCGGTGCCGTCGCCCAGGCGCACGCACCACTCGGCGGCGTACTGCCGGTGGTAGGTCAGCTCCTTGACGCCCTTGGCGGCGACCGCCGCGAGCACCGGGTCGGGGTGTGTCTCCAGCCGCCGGAAGTGGGCCAGGCGCCAGCTGGAGAGCACCAGCAGCCGCACGACGGCGAACGCGAAGTCGCCGCCCGGGAGTTCGGCCAGGCGGACGTTGCGGAAGTCGCCGGCGTCGCGGAAGTAGGCGTAGGCGTCCTCGCCGCGGCCGGTGCCGTCGGCCTGGCCTGCGCGCGAGTAGAGCAGGCGGGCCTGTCCGAGGAGGTCGAGGCCGATGTTGGCCAGCGCCACCTCCTCCTCCAGCTCGGGCGCGCGGGTGACCCACTCGGCGAGCCGCTGGGCGCCGACCAGGGCGTCGTCGGCGAGCGCGAGGCACTCGGCGGCCAGCGCCGCGGCGTCGACGCCCTCGGGGACGGTGGTGTCGACGCCGTGCAGCGGGTCCTCGAAGCCGGTGCCGTAGGCCCAGCGGGTGTCGTCCTCGTGCCCCTCGGCCAGGGTGAGGTAGACGTGGTCGTCACTCATGCCCTGCTCCTAGATGTGCGGGACGTCGTCGGGGATGTCGTAGAAGGTCGGGTGGCGGTAGACCTTGTCGGCGCTGGGGGCGAAGAAGGGGTCCTTCTCGTCGCGGGTGGAGGCGGCGATGTGCTCGGAGCGCACCACCCAGATGCTCACGCCCTCGTTGCGCCGGGTGTAGAGGTCGCGGGCGTGGGTGAGGGCCATGGCGTCGTCGGCGGCGTGCAGCGAGCCGACGTGGACGTGGTTAAGGCCGCGCTTGCCGCGCACGAACACCTCGTACAGCGGCCAGCCCCTCCTGTCGGTCTGCCGGGCCTTCTCGGGGGTCATGCCGCCGCTCCCTTCTCCGCGCGGGCGGCCTGCTTGGCGGCGTGGGCGGTGGCCGCCTCGCGCACCCAGGCGCCCTCCTCGTGGGCGGTGCGCCGCCGCTCCATCCGCCGGTCGTTGCAGGGCCCGTCGCCCTTGATGACCCGCATCAGCTCGTCCCAGTCGGGGGTGCCGAAGTCGTGGTGACCGCTCTCCTCGTTCCAGCGCAGCTCCGGGTCGGGCAGGGTGACGCCGAGCTTCTGTGCCTGCGGGACGGTCATGTCGACGAAGCGGCGGCGCAGCTCGTCGTTGCTGTGCCGCTTGATCTTCCAGGCCATGGAGCGCGCCGAGTTGGGCGAGGCGTCGTCGGGCGGGCCGAACATCATCAGGGACGGCCACCACCAGCGGTTCACCGCGTCCTGGACCATCTCCCGCTGGGCGTCGGTGCCGCGCATCATCGTCATCAGCAGCTCGTAGCCCTGCCGCTGGTGGAAGGACTCCTCCTTGCAGATGCGCACCATCGCGCGCGCGTAGGGCCCGTACGAGCTGCGGCACAGCGGCACCTGGTTGCAGATCGCGGCGCCGTCCACGAACCAGCCGATCACTCCGACGTCGGCGAAGCTCAGGGTCGGGTAGTTGAAGATCGACGAGTACTTCTGGCGCCCCTCGATCAGCCGCTGGGTGAGGTCGTCGCGATCCGCGCCGAGCGTCTCGGCCGCCGAGTACAGGTACAGCCCGTGCCCGGCCTCGTCCTGGACCTTGGCGAACAGGATCGCCTTGCGGCGCAGCGACGGGGCCCGGGTGATCCACTCACCCTCGGGCTGCATGCCGATGATCTCCGAGTGCGCGTGCTGGGCGATCTGCCGTACCAGCGTCTTTCGGTAGCCGTCGGGCATCCAGTCCCGCGGCTCGATGCGCTGGTCGCGCGCGATCGTCGCGTCGAAGTGCTCCTGGAGCCCGTCCGGCGCGTCCGGGGGCGGCGCCTCGGCGGCGTGTGTCGTGGTCATCGTCACCAGCTTCCCAACCGACCATTCGTTCGGTATCAGTGTGACGTGTTTCCGTGCGCCGGGCAAGGGCCGGACCCCGCCGGTCACACTCTTGACAGCGCCGCCGCGTGGCTGGATTACTTGGCCTTGCCGCGAGCTAACCGAATGGTCGGTCGGGAGACAAGGTGGTGGATACGGTGTCGCAGGCCACTGAGCAGACGCCCACGGAGGCGATGTTCTCCGCGGACGAGGCCTCCCGGGGGCTCGGGATCGAGCTGGTGGAGCACGGGGAGGGGACCGCCCTGGTCCGGATGACCGTGACCCCGGCGATGGTGAACGGACACCGGATCGCCCACGGCGGATTCCTGTTCCTGCTGGCCGACACCGCCTTCGCCTGCGCCTGCAACAGCCACGGCCCGGTGACCGTGGCGGCCGGCGCCGACATCGTCTTCGTCGCCCCGGCCCGCGAGGGCGACGTGCTCGTGGCCCGCGCCGAGGAGCGGGTCCGGTACGGACGCAGCGGGATCTACGACGTGAGCGTGCGGCGCGGCGACGAGGTGGTCGCGGAGTTCCGGGGGCGCAGCCGCAGCGTGCGGGACGACGGGCGAGGCACCGCCGACGGCAACGGCAACGGGGCGCGGCAGGACACGGCGCGCGAGACGCCCGGCACGACGACGAAGGAGTCGCGATGAGCAGCGAGCCGACGACCGGGGCGGCCCCGGCGCCCCGACCGGGCGAGCCCCTCCCCCACGACCTGCTGGACGACGCCGAGCGCCTGTCCCGCGAGCAGCTCCGGGAGCTCCAGCTCGGCCGTCTGCGCGCGACCCTGCGGCACGCCTACGACAACGTCGAGCTGTACCGCAAGAAGTTCGACGCCGCCGGGGTGACCCCCGACGACTGCCGCAGCCTGGCCGACCTGTCCAGGTTCCCCTTCACCACCAAGGCCGACCTGCGGGACACCTACCCCTTCGGCATGTTCGCCGTCCCGATGGCCGACGTGCGGCGCGTGCACGCCTCCAGCGGCACCACCGGCCGCGCCACCGTCGTCGGGTACACCGAGAACGACCTGTCCATGTGGGCGGACGTCATAGCCCGTTCGATCCGCGCCGCGGGCGGCCGCCCCGGCCACAAGGTCCACATCTCCTACGGCTACGGCCTGTTCACGGGCGGCCTCGGCGCGCACTACGGCGCCGAACGTGCCGGCTGCACGGTGATCCCCGCCTCCGGCGGCATGACGGCACGTCAGGTGCAGATCATCCAGGACTTCCGGCCCGAGATCATCATGGTCACCCCGTCCTACATGCTCACCCTGCTCGACGAGTTCGAGCGCCAGGGCGTCGATCCGCGCACCAGCTCCCTCGAGGTCGGCATCTTCGGCGCGGAGCCGTGGACCGAGGAAATGCGGCGCGAGATCGAGGAGCGCATGGACATCCACGCCGTCGACATCTACGGCCTGTCCGAGGTGATCGGCCCCGGCGTGGCGCAGGAGTGCGTCGAGACCAAGGACGGCCTGCACATCTGGGAGGACCACTTCTACCCCGAGGTGGTGGACCCGCTCACGGACGCCGTGCTGCCCGAGGGCGAGGAGGGCGAGATCGTCTTCACCTCCCTCACCAAGGAGGCGCTCCCGGTGATCCGCTACCGCACCCGCGACCTGACCCGCCTGCTGCCCGGCACCGCACGTCCCGCCTTCCGCCGGATGCGGAAGGTCACCGGCCGCTGCGACGACATGATCATCCTGCGCGGGGTGAACGTCTTCCCCACCCAGGTCGAGGAGATCGTGCTGCGCACGCCCGGCGTCGCCCCGCACTTCCAGATCCGGCTCACCGAACGCGGCCGCATGGATCACATGACCGTGCGCGTGGAGGCCCGGCCCGACGCGGGTCCCGAGCAGCGCGAGGCCGCCGCGAGGGCGATCGCCCAGGGCGTCAAGGACGGTGTCGGCGTGACCGTGGAGGTGGAGGTCGTCGAGCCGGAGACCCTGGAGCGCTCGCTCGGCAAGATCCGCCGGGTGTGGGACCAGCGGGGCGCGTGAAACGTGAGCACGGACACGTCCGTTCGTCGGTCGTGCTGGTGTGCGGGAAGAGACGGATGGGCAGTAAAGGCATGATCGGGGGAGGTTGAGTACATCCTGGGGGGACATCCCGTGCGTGTGTGTGTGATCGGTGCAGGCCTGTCGGGGCTGGCGGTGGGCCATGCCCTGAAGGAGCGCGGCATCTCCTTCGTCTGTCTGGAGAAGGCACCCGACGTCGGCGGGATCTGGCGTCAGCCGGGGGCCGGTGAGCGGGGTCCGGGCTATCAGTCCCTGCACCTGAACACCGCCAAGCAGCTGACCGGTTACGCGGACTTCCCGATGCCGTCCTCGTACCCGCTCTACCCCCGGCACGGGCAGGTCGCCGCCTATCTGCGCTCCTTCGCCGAGTGGGCGGATCTGCTCGGCCACGTCGAGCTGCGGACCGAGGTGGTGTCCGTCCGCCGGGACGCGGACGGCATGTGGACCGTCGTCAGCAGGGACGCGGACGGCGCACCGAGCTCACGCCGGTTCGAGCAGGTGGTCGTCGCCTCCGGGCACCACACCGACCCGGCCCTGCCCGACCCCCTTCCGGTCGGCGCGGAGTCCTTCGCCGGAACGATTCTTCACTCCCTCGACTACCGCGACGGCGCCGACTTCGCCGGCCGCCGCGTCGTCGTGGTGGGCCTCGGCGCCTCCGCGGTGGACATCGCCGCCGACCTCTCGCGGCACGCGGAGCGGACCCTGCTGTCGGTGCGCCGGGGGCTGCACATCGTGCCCAAGCAGCTCTTCGGGATGTCGGTCGACGAGATCGCCGAGGCGCCGTGGTGGAACGAGATGTCCTTCGCCCAGCGGCGCCAGTGGGTGGAGCAGGCCCTGCTGGTGGCGCGCGGCCGCCTGTCGGACTACGGCCTGCCCGAGCCCGACCACCCGGTCTTCTCCTCCGCGACGACCCTCTCGGACGAGATCCTCAGCCGGATCCGGCACGGGGCGGTGACCCCCAAGCCCGCGATCGCCTCCTTCGAGGGCGACCGGGTCGTGTTCGCGGACGGCAGCTCCGAGACCGCCGACGCGGTCGTCTACTGCACCGGTTTCCGCATGACCTTCCCCTTCCTGCCCGCCGGCTGTCCGGTGGCCGCCGACGGCTCGGTCGAGCTGTACCGGCGGGTCGCTCCGGCGGACCGGCCCGGGATGTACTTCGTCGGACTGGTGCGGCCCGTGGGCGCCATCACCCGTCTGGTGGAGGCCCAGGCACAGTGGGTGGCCCGCCTGATCGACGGCACCGCCGCACTGCCCTCGGCCGAGGAGATGCGCGAGGAGATCGGCGGGTACCTCACCGGCATCGTCCAGCGCTACGGCCGGACCGAAGGCGCTTCGATCCAGGTCGACGTGGGCCCGTACCTGGCCGAGTTCCGGGAGTCGCTGCCCGTGTGAGCGCCCCGCCGGGCGCCGCCGCACGGTCCGCGACGGCGCCCGGCCCATGCATGACAACGGCTCCCGGTGGATCGCACCGGGAGCCCCGTCGCGTGCGGGCGGTCCGGTCAGGACACCGGCAACGGCCGGCGGACGGTCCCCACGGCCGGCGGCCGCACCGCGTACGCCTCCGAGGAGAGGTACGCCGTCACCCGGGGCGGCTGGTCCTGCTGGTGGGCCAGCGCCAGGTAGGCGATCAGACCCACCCCGTCCTCGGGTCGCCGCTCGGTGAGGGCGGCCAGGGCGCGGTCGAGAACGGAGGCGTCCATGCCGTGGTGGCGCAGCACTCTCGACGCCCGGGCCAGGGCCTCCCCGTCGTGCCGGACGTAGTCCCTGACCGGGATGTGCAGGGTGAATCCACTCGGCCGCACGGTGCCCGTGTCGGTGAAGGAGTGGCAGGACAGGCCGGGCCGCCTGCCGAGCCCCGTCGCGTCGGGGCCGAGGCCCGCGGCCGTGCGGAAGAATCCCTCGACCGCCGCGGGCCCGGGGCCCGAGTCCATCCGGGACAGGCGCCCGGCCTGCCCGGCCGTGAGGTTGTCGTGCCGCACGTAGACCTTCACCCGGGGCTCCGCCCAGTCCCCGAGGTCCAGGGCGAGGAACGGGTACCCGCCGCCCTGCGGCAGGCCGTCGAAGGCCCGCCGGTGGCCGAGCCGGTGCAGAGCCTCGCGCACCGTCGCGGCGGAACGTTCCTCCCCGCCCGCCGCCGGGTTCAGATAGACCTTGACCCTGGGTACCCCGCCGGGCCTCAGCTCCAGGGCGCACCACAGGGCGAGGGGGCCCCGCGGGACGGGCGGCAGGAACAGGTCCTGGAGCTCGTCGAGGACGTCGGTGGTGAAGTCCCAGCGCCGCGCCATGGCCCGGATCGCCTCGAGCCCCGTCCGGCCGTTGCGAACCAGGCTGTCTGCGCCGCAGCCCGGTTCCACGAGGAGACGCATCGAGGGTTCCGCGTCCGGCCGGAAGGAGAGTGAGAACTCCACCGGGGTGTGATCGTCGGACAGGAAGGTCCGGGTGGGCGGTGCCAGACTCAGCGGCCGCTCGGCCATCGTGCCCAGTGCGTCGGTCAGGACCCCTGCGTAGGTCTCGACGTCGGCCCGGGACAGGCCCGCCACCGCGCCCAGTCTTCGCAGCTGGCCGCCGGTGAGGGAGCCGAGGGTGGGTGTGCCCCGCGGGTCCGGGCCCGTCGGTGCGGGGGTCACCGGCCCGTCCCCGGCCGGAGCCGCACAAAGTGATACCCGCCTCGGGGGGCGGGTATCAGGGGGTTCGGCGTCGGGAAAGCGGCGTTCGTGGATATCTGGTCCACGACACCTCCTTTGACTCGTAAGCAACTTGAGTACCGCGTTGCTCACTACCCGTGCCGTTCGATCTTCATGCAAATGGGACGGGTTGGGGAGGTGTTGCGCAGATCACCGTGTGAGCCAGTTGAGGAACTGGCTCCACATGCCGCCGCGTTCGGCCGGACGGGCCTGGCTCGCCGCCGGTTCCCGCTCGCCCGCGGCGGCCGGTCCCGGCTCGGCCCGCCGTGCGGGGCGCACCGGGGTGAAGCGCGCCGGAAGCGTGGCCAGGGCCCGGTTGAAGGGGCCCGGACGCCACGTCAGGCTGTCCTCGGGAACGGCGAGTTCGACGTCGGGCAGTTCGTTGAGCAGGTGCTCGATGGCCGTGACCGTGATGTGCCGGGCCGGCTCCTTGGACGGGCAGGCGTGCGGGCCCGCGCTCCAGGCGAGGTGCGCGCGGTTGCTGCCCGCCTGGCGGGAGGCCTTGAGGGCCGGACCGGTGTTGGCCGCGGCGAAGCCGACCAGCACGAGGTCGCCCGCCTGAAGCCGCTGACCGGCCAGTTCGGTGTCGGTGGCCGGGTAGTGCGGCGCGTAGTTGGCCATGGGCGGGTTCTCCCACAGCGTGTCGTCGAGCGCCTCGTCGATCAGACCGCCCTCACGGGCGTACCGCTCGTGGGTGAGGAGCCGGTGCAGGGTGTTGCCGAGGAGGTTGCGCAGGGGTTCGGCGCCCGCGCCCAGGAGCAGGGCGAGCTGGTGGACCATCTCCTCGTCGTCGAGCCGGGCCTCGTGCTGCATCAGCCAGGAGGTGACGTCGTCACCGGGCTTGCGCCGCTTGAGCGCGACGAGTTCGCCCACCGCCTGGAAGAGCACCTCGGTGGCCTTCTCGGCGTTGACCCCGTCGAACATGCCGGTGATGCCGAACAGCACCCGGTCGCCGATGTCGGCGGGGCAGCCGAAGAGTTCGTTGAACACGAACAGCGGCAGCTGCTTGGCATAGTCCCCGAGCAGGTCGGCCGAGCCGCGGGCGCCGAACTGGGAGACGAGGTAGCCGGAGATCTGCTCGGTGCTGCGGCTGAGGCGCCGGGTGTCCACCCGCGCCATGCTGTCGGTGACCGCCTGGCGCAGCCTGAGGTGGTCGGCCCCGTCGGCGAACATGCAGTTGGGCCGGTAGGCCAGCAGCGGTGCGACCGGGCTGTCCGGGCTCACCTTGCCCTCGTTGAAGGCCCGCCAGCGGCGCGCGTCCTTGCGGAAGGTGCCGGAGTCCTGCAGCAGTTGGAGCGCCGCCGCGTAGTCCGTGACCAGGGTCGCCTCGACGCCCGGGGCCAGTTCGACGGGGGCGGCGGCCCCGTAGTGGCGCAGGTACTCGTAGTACGCCTGCGGGTCGGCGGCGAACTCCGGCCCGTGCAGCGGCACCCGGGCGCCGGAGCCGTGGGCCGGGCAGCCGGGCGGCGGCACCGGGGCGGTGTCGTGGGCGTTCATGTCTGCTCCCAGCTCCTAGCGGGTGCGGTCCAGCAAGTAGCGGACGAGGGTGGTCAGTGCGGCGGCCGAGGACTTCTCGTCGCGGGCGTCGCAGGTGACGACGGGGGTGTCGTCGAGCAGGTCGAGCGCCTCGCGCAGCGCCCGTTCGTCGCGCAGCGGCGCGCCGTCGAAGTGGTTGACGGCGATGGCGTAGTCGAGTCCGTAGTGCTCGATGAGGTCGATCACGGGGAAGGAGTCCGCCAGCCGCTCCGGGTCGACCAGCACCAGGGCGCCGAGCGCGCCGCGGGCCATGTCCTCCCACATCTGCACGAAGCGCTGCTGGCCGGGGGTGCCGAAGAGGTAGAGCACGACGCGGTCGCTGATGGTCAGGCGCCCGAAGTCCATGGCGACCGTGGTGGTGGTCTTGCCCTGGACCCCCTTGAGGTCGTCGACCGACTCGGCGGCCTGCGTCATCGTCTCCTCGGTGGACAGCGGCTCGATCTCGGAGATGGAGCCGATGAGGGTGGTCTTGCCCACCGCGAAGTGCCCGACGACGAGGATCTTGACCGCCGTCTGGGTCGCTCCCTCGCGTACGTAGTCCCGCTCATCCAAACTTGGCGCGGAGCCCATTGAGCACCTCCTCCAGTATCTCCTTGTCCGCGAGGCGGGCCCGGGCCACCGGCGGGCGGGTCATGAGATGTCCGCCCTCCATCAGGGAGGCCAGCAGGATCCGCACGACGCCCAGCGGGAAATGGGTGTGTCCGGCGATCTCGGCGACCGAGAGGTAGCCGGCGGAGCAGAGGTCGAGCAGGCTCTGCTCCTCGGGGGACAGCCGGGCCGGCCGCTGCGGCTGACCGGCGGAGGCGGTGACCAGGGTGATGAGGGAGAGGTCGTCGTCGTCGGGCAGTCCGCGCCCCTTGGTGATGACGTACGGCCGTACTAACTCCGGCGCCTCGGGCTGCCAGCCGTCGTGGCCGGTCATGAGCGGGCGCCCAGGTTCTCGCGCGGCGGTGTCGTCAGCCGCTTGCCGAGCTGGGCGACGAGCTGCTGCATCCGGAAGGTGATGTCCGCCATGTCGACCTCCGGGGAGGCGGACACGCCGAGGTAGGCGCCCTCGCCGGCGGAGATCAGGAAGACCCAGCCGCCGTCGAACTCGACCAGGGTCTGCCGCCAGGACTGGCTGGGGTCCTCACAGAAGAAGGCCAGGGTGCGGCTGAGCGACTGCACACCGCTCATGGCGGCCGCGACCCGGTCGGCGTCGTCCTTGTCGAAGTCCTGCGTCCGGGCCATCAAGAGGCCGTCGGCGGATATCAGGACCGCGTGCAGGGCGCCCGGAATCTCCAGGGCGCTGTCGAGCATCCATGACAGATCGTCGTTCACGAGACCTCATGTCCTTCGCTGCTTGCACCAGGTGTGTCGCTCGTCCGGCCGGCGTCGTCCGGGCTGTCCGGTCCGGTGACCCGGCCGGACTGCGTTCCGCGCTGGAACGCGCCCATGACCTGTGCCTGCTCGGAGTCGGAGCGGCTCGCGGCGCGGGGGGTGGACGCGCTGCCGGGCACGATGGCCATCGGCCGCTTGCGGCGGCGCCGGGGCAGGCCGTCGCCGGTCTGGGAGGAGGTGAGCGCGGCCTCCGGTCCGCCGTCCTGGACCGGCCGCGCCGCGCCGCGGGCCGCGGGAGCGGGAGCGGGGGCGGGTGCCTTCTTCTCCGGCATGGCGGTGAGCAGTTCGTGCGGCAGCAGGACCACTGCCCGTACACCTCCGTAGGGAGACGAGGAGTCCACCGACACCTCGAAACCGAATCGTTCGCACAGCAGACCGATGACGGCGAAGCCGAACTGCGGCGGGTTGCCGAGCCCCGCCACGCCCGAGGCTCGCTCGGTGGCGAGCAGCTTGTCGGCGCGGGCCCGCTCCTCGTCACTCATGCCGACACCGGCGTCGTCCACCACGACGCAGATGCCCTTGGGCACGGTCCGGATGTTGATCTCGACGACGGTGTCCGGGCTGGAGTAGCTGGTGGCGTTGTCGAACAGCTCGGCCAGGGCGAGGGCGACGGGTTCGACGGCCCGGCTCGTGATGCCGAAGTCGACCTGGGAGAGGATGTCCACCCGGCGGAAGTGGCGGATGCGTCCCTGGGCGCTGCGCACCACGTCGTAGACCGAGGCGGTGTCGCGCCGCCCGCCGAGCCAGCCGTCGCACAGTACGGCGATGGACTGCGCCCGCCGGCCGAACTGCGAGTTGGTGTGGTCGATCTCCAGCAGGTCCTGGAGGAGGGCCGAGTCGCCGTACTTGTTCTGCAGCCGCGAGAGCACCAGCTGCTGTTCGGCCGCGAGGCCCTGAAGGGTCCGCATCGCGGACTTCAGCACGGTCTTCGTCTCGTCCTCGGCCCGCTCCTGGGCGGCCTGTACGGACTTCCCGTAATCGTTCTCCAGCTCGGTGTAGTGATCCCTGAGCCCCTGGACCTGCTGCCGCAACGCCCGTGCCGCCTTGCGCTGGCGGTTGATGAGCACGGCGGCGGCGACGAGGGCGACGAGGGCGACCCAGAGCAAGGGGTTCCCTGTGTATTCCGTCATAAGACTCTCTTCAGGCGACTGACAGCCGGCTTGCTGAATTCCCGTCCATGCGGGCGGCCCGGTGGAGTGCCCGCACCGGGGGTGGCTGCCCGGGCTGCCCCTCATGTCGGGGATGCCGTCTTTCACCCATCCACCCGCTCCGCAAACGCGGTGATCGTATCACCGCATGATCAGGTGAATTGACGTCAAGAAGGGTCCAGTCAGGACCGGTTGAGACCGGCAACCACACCGATCGGAGCGATGAGTACAGTCGGCCCCGTGAAAGATGCACAAGACACCTTCCGGCCGAGTACGGGTCCGGGGCGAGGCGGCACGGGGTGACACCGGAGGCCATGGCCGCGGTCTTCGCGGCCGGCGTCGGGGCCGGCGCCATCAACAGCGTGGTCGGCTCCGGCACGCTCATCACCTTTCCCGTGCTGCTGGCAACGGGGCTGCCGCCGGTCACCGCCACCGTCTCCAACGCGCTCGGCCTGATCCCCGGCTCCATCAGCGGGGCCATCGGCTACCGCAAGGAGCTGCGCGGCCAGCGCGGGCGCGTCCTGAAGTTCGGCTCCGGAGCGCTGCTGGGCGGCCTCGCGGGCGCCACCCTCCTGCTGACGCTGCCCGCCGACGCCTTCGAGACGATCGTGCCGGTCCTGGTCGGCCTCGCGCTGCTGCTGGTGGCGTTCCAGCCGCAGATCGGCAGACTGGTCCAGCGCCGCCGGGCCCGCAGCGGCGCCTCCCCCCGCCGGGACGGCGGTCCGCTGCTCCTCACCGGCCTGACGCTGGCCAGCGTCTACGGCGGCTACTTCACCGCGGCCCAGGGGATCATCTACCTCTCCCTGATGGGCATGCTGCTGGACGAACCCCTGCAACGTCTCAACGGCGTCAAGAACGTCCTGTCCGCCGTCGTCAACACCGTGGCCGCGCTCTTCTTCCTCTTCGCGGCCGACTTCGAGTGGACCGCCGTCGGGCTCCTCGCGGTCGGCTCGGGCCTCGGCGGTTACGCGGGCGCCAAGGTGGGCCGCCACTTCAGCCCCACGGTCCTGCGGATACTGGTCGTGACGGTCGGCACGGTGGCCCTCGTGCAACTGCTGCTCCGCTAGGGCCCGTCCGGCTCCTCGAACGCCGCCGCCACTCCCCCGCCGTTCCGTCCCCCGGGCATAACGCCACGTTATGCAAAGCCGGGACTGCCCGGCCGGGAGCCTGGCCCGACATGCTGTGGGCGCCCCCACACATCAGCACGCGCCCAGGCGCGTGTCGTCGGAATCGAGGAGCCTTGCGAACAACGAGACTCGTCCCCGCCCTGCTGGCCGCCCTTGTGGCCGCGCTGCTGTCCGCCCTCACCCTCGCCCCGAGTGCCTCGGCGGTGGAGCCCCGGCCCGGTGACGGCGGCCCCCAGCCGATCATCGGCGGCGGCTACGCGCAGAACGCGCCCTGGGCGGCACGGCTGTTCTCCAACGGCCAGCAGACCTGCACCTCGACCATCATCTCCCCCACCTGGATCCTCACCGCCAAGCACTGCGTCAGCGGCGGCAACCTCGCCTTCCGCGTCGGCAGCCTCGACCAGGGCTCCGGCGGCACGGTGGCCAACGGCGTCCAGACCGTCACCAGCCCCTCGGCGGACCTCGCGCTGGTCCGCCTCGACCGCTCCGTCTCCGCCACCTACGCCCGCCTCGGTCAGCCCGGCACGGTGCGGGTCGGCCAGACCGTGCAGGTCTACGGCTGGGGAGCGACCTCCCGGTGCGGCTCGGAGATCAACTGCCAGTCCCAGTACCTCAAGGTCGCCAACGTGAGCGTCACCCAGGGCTGCTACGACGCCTACTACGGTCAGGCGATATGCGCGCGCCCCGTCGACGGCATCACCGCGGGCGGCGACTCCGGCGGTCCGATGATGGCCGGCGGCGTCCAGGTCGGCGTCGCCTCGACCAGCGACCGGCAGACCACCACCGCGTACACCAACGTGACCGCCTACCGCTCCTGGATCCAGTCGGTGGCGGGCGTCTGACTCCACCCGCCCCGCGACCCCGGTCCTGCGCCCGTCCCCGTCACTGCGGAGGCAGGCGCAGGACCCCGCGCTCGTCCCGGATGTCCGTGAGAACTTCGACGACCTCGGCGTCGCGGCCCTCCGGATCCGAGGTCACCAGGGCCGCCAGGTCACCGAAGCACTGCTTGCCGTCGGCGGGCGGCCGCTCGCAGAACAGCACGTACCCCCGCATGCGACGGAGGGTCCCCTGCTCAAGTCGCCACACCCCCATCCCCGCCCCACCGGTCGTCACGGCGTCCGGGTACGTCGCGCGCAGGGCGGGCAGGACCGACGCGTCGATCCGCCGGGAGAAGGCCTGCCGCTCCTCGAGGGGCGAGACGATCCGCAGGCCGGCCGAGGCGGCGTCGACGGTGCGGTCCGCGTCCCGGCCGACCGGGTAGGCGGCCACGTAGTACGGATCGCGCGCCAGGGCGGCGAGCCGGGGACCATGGGTGAACCGCACGACGGCGGGCAACGTGCTCTTCGCCGCCGGGAGGTCCTCCGCCGCTCCCGGGGCCACGAGGTTGACGGTGACCCACTTCGGCACCGCACCGGGATCCCGCTCCGCGCGAGCGGTGACCCAGCGCTGCACGCAGGCACCCACGCGGGCCAGGACGTCGTCCACCGTCCGATCGGTCAACCGTGCCTCGATCCAGGGGGCCGTCAGCTTCACGTCCGTGGCCAGGAGCGGCTGCCCGCAGCCGTCGAAGGCGGCGCGCATCGCACGCAGGTGTCCGGCCTCCCGCCGGGCCCGGTCCACCGCCTTGCGGAGGGCGACTTCGCAGTCCGGGCCGCCGTCGCAGCGGTCCCTGTCCGCGTCCACCCGGAACCTGACGGCCGCGTCCGGGTCGTCCCCGACCGACAGCGTGACCTCCGAGCCGGTGGTCTCCGGGAACAGGATCCGGGCGTCGACGACCTCGAGCTCCCCGGGGTACGACTCCTCGGCGAGCTCCTCGGCCCGCCGCACGTCGTCCTCGGTGTCGAAGGCCGCACAGCCGGTGCCGAGCAGCCCCACCAGCAGGGCCAGGAGACCACCACCGACACGCCCCGTCCGCCGCCGCCCGCTCGCCCGCGCAGTGCCCCGCCGCCCCATGACTCCCCCTCCGTGTCCCACCGACGGCGCCACGATAGGAGCCGGACCCGGTGCCGCGGATGAGTACGGGGACTCATCCCCGCCCTGAGTAACGCCGCGGGTGCCGCCGCGAGTGCCGTGGCCCACCGTCCAGGAAGCGGACGGCCCGGACAGGAGCGTGGTGAGTACATCTAGTGTTCGCGGTGACCGAGAGGTGCCCCGCGCGTGAAGGAGTCACGGCATGACCGCCCCGACAGCCCGCTCCCAGGCCGACGAGAACGGGGCGGCCGTGCTCCGGCTCCAGAGCGTGGGCGTGCGCCGCTTCACCACCGACCAGCTGATCCTCGATGGCGTGGACTGGACGGTCCGGCCGGGCGAGCACTGGGCGCTGCTGGGCGCCAACGGCGCCGGGAAGACCACCCTGCTGCGGCTGCTCGGCGCGCTCATGCACCCCACCACGGGCGCGGTCGAGGTCCTCGGCAGCCGGCTCGGCCGGGTGGACGTCCGTGAGCTGCGGACGCGCATCGGCCACGTCAACTCCGCCCAGCGGGTGCCGCAGGACCTCACCGCCCACGCGGTCGTGCTCACCGGCCACAGCGGCACCGTGCAGCCCCTGTGGCGGACGTACGACGAGGAGGTCCGCGTCCGGGCCCGCGAGCTGCTGTGCGAACTCGGCGTCAAGGAGCTGGCCGACCGTCCGTACGGGGTCTGCTCGGGCGGACAGCGGGCGCGGATCCTGATCGCCCGGGCACTGATGGCCGATCCGGCCCTGCTGCTCCTGGACGAGCCGTTCAACGCACTGGACCTGCCCTCCCGCGAGGACCTCGTCGAGGCGATGCACCAACTGGCCGAGGGGAGGCCGCGGCTGGCCACCGTCACGGTCACGCACCATCTCGAGGAGCTGTCCCCCGCCGTCAGCCACGCCCTGCTGCTGCGCGAGGGCCGGGTCCTGTCCCGGGGTGCGGTGGACGAGGTCCTGACCGGTTCCCTGCTGACGTCCTGCTTCGGCCGGGACATCACGGTGGCCCGACGCGAAGGCCGCTGGTCGGCCTACTCGGGCCGCCGCGTCTCCGGAAGCTGACACGCGCGACGGGCCGGGACGGCCCCGGACGCATCGGCGTACACGACGTCCGGGGCCGCCGCTCGGCTCCCCCGCCGGGGACTGCCCGTGCACCGCTCGGGGGAAACGGAACGCGGCGGTGACCGGCGGCACGTGCAGCCCACGGGTCACCCCGGTCGACCCGACGCGGACCGGGCCCGAACGGCCGCCCTCAGGCGCAGCCCCAGGCGGACATCCCCTGCAGACGGGCGAGGCGCTCCGCCACAGCGATCTGCTCGGCGCGGGTGGCGAGGTCCGCGCGCGGGGCGTACTCGAGGCCGCCGGCGGCGATCCAGCTGGACCGTGCGAACTGCAGGCCGCCGTAGTAGCCGTTGCCGGTGTTCGCCTGCCAGTTGCCGCTGGACTCGCACGCGGCGATGGCGTCCCAGTCGGTGCGCGGGGAAGTCGAGGGCGCGGCCACCGCTTCGCCGGTCGCGCCGAGCGCGGCCGCGGCGACCAGGGTCACCGCGGCGGTGCGGATCCTGCGGCCACGCGAACCGCGCACGTCGCTCTGACGATCACTTCGTCTACAGATCATAAGAAGACTGTTACATCAGGTGACCGTCGGTCGCCGCACCTGGCCACCGCGCCTTGGGCCAGTCGGAGCACGCGCCCTCCCCCGCCCGGCACCACCTCACGGCGCCGACCGTATGCGCCCGGCCCCGTCCGGCACCGCCGCGTCGGCGGCGAGGTAGTCGGGGACCGCCTCCTTGTCGACGAGCCGGTTGAGCCGGCTCGGGACGTCGAAGCCGATGAGCACGATCACCACGAGGGTCAGCGAGAAGGTCAGCACGGCGAGCGACTGACCCAGCGACATGGCCGACGCCAGCTTGGCGCCGAGCACCGGGGCGACGGCCCCGCCCAGCGCGCCGACGTTGTAGGTGAAGCCGAGGGACGCGGCCCGGGTCTCGGTCGGGAAGTGCCCGGCGATGAACTTGGGCAGCAGCCCGGAGATGCCCTGCATGCAGGCGAGCATCAGGAACAGCAGGATGCCCAGCTGGAGTTGGCTGTCCCGGATGGCGAAGACGGGGAAGACGAAGGCGATGCCCACCACCAGGGTGCAGGCGTACGCCCTGCGGGTGCCGAACCGGTCGCCGACGAAGCCGGTGACGATGCAGCCGGCCATCGTGCCGAACCCGGCGTAGTAGAGCGCGTCGCTCACCTGGGCCGGGCTGAAGCCCAGCTCGGTCTTGAGGTAGGTGGGCAGCAGGGCCTGGACCGGCCAGCTGTAGAGAAAGGCGCAGAACACGGTGACGCAGAGCGCGAGGAACAGCACCCACCGCTTGCGGCCGCCCAGTTGTACCGCGAAGGCGACCAGACAGGCCGTCGCCAGGACGGACAGGACGGGCACCGCGCCGGCGCCGAGCGGGGTGAACACCGCGAAGAGCGAGCCCGTGGCGACGACGACGAGCACCGTGTTGACCGTCGCGCGGCGGCGGTCCGCGAACAGCGGCCGGAAGGGGTTGGGCCGTTCACCGGCGGCCCCGACCCGCGCCTCCCAGTCGTCGGCCTCGGGCAGCGCCCGGCGTACCCACAGCGCGACGACGACGGGAAACAGGCCGATGTAGAACAGCCAGCGCCACCCGTGGCCGGGCACCACGTGCTCGTAGACCTCGGCGGCCAGGACGCCGCCCAGCGAGAAGCCGGAGATGAGGAAGCCGGAGGCACGGTTGCGCAGCCGGGCGGGCCAGCTCTCCAGGACGTAGGTGGCGCTGGCGCTGTACTCGCCCGCCATGCCCATGCCGATCAGCAGGCGGGCCGTGAACAGGCTGGTGTAGTCCCAGGCGAAGCCGCAGGCGAAGGTGCCGACCGAGTACAGCAGGATGCTGGCCACCATGGCGCTCTTGCGGCCGAAGCGGTCGCCGAGCGCGCCGAGCACGGCACCGCCGAGCCAGCGGGTGATGAAGGCTCCGGAGACGAGGCTGGCGGACTCGACGGTGGACAGCCCGAAGTCGTCGGCGATCTCGGTGAGGACGAGGGTGATGAGGACGAAGTCGAAGCCGTCGAGGAGGTAGCCGATCCAGGCGGCGAAGAAGGACTTCCACTTCTCCCGGGTGATCTCGCGGTACCAGGGCTGGGAGGTCGGGGTGGTGCGCGCAGATGACATGGCGATCCTATGCGGGTGGGGAGACGCGCGTCGGGGGACGGGGGCTGGGACGAGGGCGGGGGACGGGGCGGGGGACGGGGCGGGGGACGGGGCGGGCGGGACCGGGTTCGGCGGTCACCGGCCCGGTCCCTGGGTCACAGGAGTCCGGCCTCGGCGAGCCGGGCACGGACCCGGGCGACGGCCGGAGCGTCGAGCGGTACCTGCGGTGCGGCGGTGGCCGGGCAGTCGATGAGGCCCAGCAGGTGCGCGGCGGCCTTGAAGGCGCCGAGGGCGCTGGAGCTGCCGCCCATGCGGGCGGGATCGCCCGCGTCGGTGAGGGCGAACAGGGCGGCGAGCCGGTCCTGTTCGGCCCTGGCCGCCGCCCAGTCCCCGGCCCGGGCGGCCTCGTAGAGGCGTACGTAGCCGTGGGCGTCGACGTTGCCCAGCCCGGGAACGACGCCGTCGACGCCGGCGAGCAGTGCGCCGTCGACGGTGAGCTCGGAGCCGGTGAGCACGGTGCAGCCGGGGGCACGGTGGCGCAGTGCGGTCAGCAGGCGGCGCAGGGAGCCCTCGTCGCCGCTGGAGTCCTTGAGCCCGGCGAGGGTGCCGTCCCCGGCCAGGTCGAGGACCACCTCGCGGGGCAGCTTGGTGTGCACGGCGGCCGGGATGTCGTAGGCGAACAGTGGCAGTCCGGCGCCCTCGCGCACACGCCGGAAGTGGTCGGCGATCTCCACGGGGTGGGTGCGGGTGTAGAAGGGCGCCGTGGCCACGAGCGCGTCGGCGCCCGCCCGGACCGCGTCGGCCGCCCGGTCCAGTACGCGGGCCGTGGTGGTGTCGATGACCCCGGCGAGGACGGGGACCCGGCCCGCGGCGGCGTCGACGGCGGCCTCCAGGGCGGTCAGCCGCTGGGCGTCGGTGAGGTAGGCGGTCTCGCCGCTGGACCCCAGCAGGAACAGGCCGTGCACACCGGCCGTGATCAGGTGCTCGGTGAGCCGGCGCACCGAGGCGGTGTCCACCTCCCCCGTCGGGGTGAGGGGGGTGATGACCGGGGGGACGACGCCGCTCAGCGGCGTGGGGATGGGCATGCGGTACTCCAGGTCGTACTGTTCTCGTCCCGGGACGGCGGCGGGCAGCAGCGCACCGAGGCCCTGGTGACGGGGGACGTAGGATGTCCCATGTCCTGTTAGAGTGACACATGGCAGAGCAGGGGATGTCAAGGGTCGAGAGGGGACGTCACATGCGCTCGGTCGCCGCCGACGCCGAGGAGAAGGTCAAGGAGCTGATCGTCGAACAGGGCCTCGGCCCCGGCGACCCGCTGCCCACCGAGACGGAGCTGATGGCGCGTTTCGGTGTCAGCCGCAACTCGCTGCGCGAGGCCCTCAAGTCCCTCCAGGCCATGCACATCGTCGAGATCCGGCGGGGCTTCGGGACCTACGTCGGGACCATGTCGCTGGAGCCGATGACCGAGGCCATGGCGTTCCGCACGGTGGTCGGGCACCGCCGGGGGCAGGGCAGCCTGCTCGAACTCCTGCAACTGCGCGAGGCGCTGGAGGCGGGGCTGATGCACCAGCTGGCCGGCCGGCTGCCCGCCGAGGACCTGGCCGAGCTGGACGCGCTGGTGGAGACCATGCACACGGAGGTGCGCGAGGCCGGCGAGATCGCCGCCCGCACCGACCGCGCCTTTCACCGGGCGCTGCACCGCTCGCTGGACAACGACCTGCTCAGCGAGTTGCTCGACGCCTTCTGGAGCGCCTTCCACCGGGTGCGCGCCCAGGCGCGGGGGATCGGCGCGGCGGCCGACGGCGAGGAACTGGCCCGGATGCACGCCAGGATCGTCGAGGCCGTGCGCGCCGGCGACGCGAAGGCGGCGGAGACGGCCGTGCACCGGCACTTCGACGACATCCGCGGACGGCTGTCGCAGCACTGACGGGGCGAGGCACCCGGGGCCCCTCGTTCGTGTGAAGATTCGTATGAAGAAGGGCCAGGGTGTCGCCCAGTCGGGTGACGGCCGGGCGGGCGCGCCGCCGCGCGCGCTTACGGTTTCGCGGTGACCTCGATCTCCACTGACCCGCGCCCCTTGCGAACCGCCGACCTCGGCACCCTCGTCATCATGTCCTGGAGCCGTGAGACGCCGGACGGCGACGTCCCCTTCCTCCTCGCCTGTTCGCTCGGCGACGGGGAGGGCGGCCCGGAGGCGACCCCGGCCGCCGTCGAGGGGCTGCTGAGCCGCTCCGGACTGGCGGTGGGCGGCGACACCGTCCTGGACGGCACCGTCCTGTCCGGCCTGCCGATCGGCCTGCTCGTCGTACCGGGAGCGGCGGCCCTCACCATGCCGGGGGTCAACGCCCAGTTCGTACCCACTCCCGAGTGGCGGGCGGCGGTCGACCGGCGGGGGTACGCCTGTCTCATCTTCGCCACCCGCCCCTGGTCCGGGGGCGAGCCCGGCGACGGCGAGGCGGTCGCCGCCTTCGCCAACCACGCGGACACCCTCTCCTCGGCGGCGCAGGTCGTCCTGCCCGTACGGAGCCTGCGCGGCTGAGGTGCACGCGACCCGCCGCCGGCGTGGCGGCGGGTCGCCTCACGTCCACAACTCGCCGCTGTCGCACACCCGGGCGCCCATGTTCCGCTCCATCATGCGCAGCGCCGCGTCCGCCAGGTCGGCGTGGATGTGGGCGACCGCGTCACGCGGAACGATGACCTCCAGATGGCGGATGTGGGCGTCCAGCGCCGAGTAG
Organism: Streptomyces sp. CB09001; assembly: GCF_003369795.1. NCBI lineage: Bacteria > Bacillati > Actinomycetota > Actinomycetes > Kitasatosporales > Streptomycetaceae > Streptomyces > Streptomyces sp. CB09001. The sequence continues at coordinate 7,225,896 of NZ_CP026730.1, read as the reverse complement.
AGCACGCACTGCTCGGTCACCTGCCCGCACAGCACGAGCCGGTCGATCCCCTGCTGGTGGAGCAGATAGGTCAGCGGGGTCTCGAAGAACACCGAGTGGCGTGCCTTGACCACGAAGAGGGAGGACTCGTCGGGCTTCAACGGCTCCACGAGCCGGGAGTGCGGCCCGGAGAGGGCCTTGTCGAGGATCTCGCCGTGGTGCGAGCGCCACTCCCCGAAGTTGTCGTTGACGTAGATCACGGGGACGCCCTGCCGCCTCGCCCGGTCCAGCAGGCCGGTCACGTGCGGCAGCACGGACTCCACGGCGGGGATCAGGGACTCGGCGTCCTGGTGATCGTAGGTGTTGATCATGTCGATGACGATCAGCGCGGTCTTGCCCATGCCGCCCAGGTTGCCACCGAGGGGCGGTTCAGCGGCCGTTCATGACACGCCGTCGGATGGCTCATCCCGCCCGCGGTCCAATAATTCCGGCATAACGTGCGCAATATGAAGAAATGCCATGTCGTGTACCTGGTGTGCACCGCAGCCATGATCGGGACGGGGCTCGGCGCGGCCCCGGCGTCCTCCGTCCCCGTGACCCATCTGGTCCACCCCGGGGAGTCGATCCAGAAGGCGGTGGACGCCGCCAAGTCGGGCGACACCGTCCTCGTCACCACCGGCACCTACCACGAGAGCGTCAAGGTGAGCACCCCCGGGCTCACCCTGCGGGGCATGGGCCGCTCCACGGTCATCAGGCCCAGCACCCAGAAGGCCGCCGACAACACCTGCGCCGAGGGCGGCAACGGCATCTGCGTGATCGGCACGAAGGACGAGAACGTCAAGGGCATCACCGTCTCCGACCTGACGGTGACCGGGTTCACCCGTACCGGTGTGTTCTCCATGGCCACCGACGGGCTGACGGTCCGGAACGTGAACGCGGTGAAGAACGGCGTCTGGGGCATCGCCCAGGAGCGGTCCGTGCACGGCATCATCCGCGGCAACACCGCCCGCGCCAACGGCGACGCGGGGATCTTCCTCGCCAACACCGTCAAGACCGAGGAGGGCGCCGCCGACGCCGAGGGCACCCTGGTGGCGCACAACCGGCTCGAGGGCAACCGGATCGGCGTCACCGTCCGCCGCCTGCGCAACCTCGCCGTCGCGGGCAACCACATCACCGGCAACTGCGCGGGTGTCTTCGTCGTCGGCGACGAGAACACGCCCAGGGCCGGTGACCTGGTCGTGCGGGACAACCGCGTCCTGCGCAACAACAAGTCCTGCCCGAAGACCGACCGGCTGGAGGCCCTCCAGGGCTCCGGCATCGTCCTGACCGGCGTCGAGAAGGTCCTGGTCGCCGACAACACGGTCGAGGGCAACTCGGGCAAGTCGTCGATGTCGGGCGGCATCGTCCTGGCCTCGAGCATGGTGGGCACCGCCAACTCCAAGAACCAGGTCAACGGCAACCGGCTGAGCCAGAACTCCCCCGCCGACCTGGTCAACGCCGGGACCGGCGACACCGGCAGGAGCAACACCTTCACCGGCAACACCTGCGGCGCCTCCAAGCCCGCGGGCCTGTGCTGAGCCGGCCGTAACCACCCGTGGACCGAAGACGGCCCATGGGCCGAAGAAGGAAGGAAAGCGGCACATGACGACCGCACAGACTGCCCCACCCCCGCCCATGCGGCTGAGGGAGCTCGTGTTCGGGGCGGCATGTGCCGCCGCCCTCCGCGCGGCCGCACGGCTCGGTGTCGCCGACGCCCTCGGCGACACCCCCATGGCCGTGGAGGACCTCGCGGCCGCGGTGAAGACCGAGCCCAAGCCGCTGCGCCGGCTGCTGCGCGCCCTCACCTGCTACGGCGTCTTCACCGAGCACCGGAACGGGACGTTCGCACACACCGACATGTCCCGCCTGCTGCGCGAGGACGACCCGCACAGCCTGCGCAACATCACCCTGTGGTGCACCGAACCGTGGACCTGGGACGCCTGGCCCCTGCTCGACGAGGCGGTACGCACCGGCTCCAACGTCGTCGAGGGCCTGTACGGCAAGGAGTTCTTCACCTACCTCAACGAGGACGCGCCGCAGTCCGCCGAGGTCTTCAACCGTGCCATGACGACGTCCAGCCGGCAGTCGGCCCAGGATGTCGCCGCGCTCCTCGACCTGTCGGCGAGCACCTCGGTCGCCGACATCGGCGGCGGCCAGGGCCACGTGGTGGCGAGCCTGCTGGAGAAGTACCCGGCCATGCAGGGCACCCTGCTCGACCTGCCGCGGGTGGTGGAGAACGCCGACCCCCGGCTGCGCGAGGGCGGTGCGCTCACGGACCGCGTCCGCATCGTGCCGGGCGACTGCCGCGAGGCCATCCCGGTGCGGGCCGACGTCTACGTCATCAAGAACATCCTGGAGTGGGACGACGACAGCACCGCCCGCGCCCTGCGCAACGTCATGGCGGCCGGCGGTCCCGGGGCCCGGGTCGTCGTCATCGAGAACCTCGTCGACGACACGCCGTCGATGCGGTTCAGCACCGCCATGGACCTGCTGCTGCTCCTCAACGTCGGCGGTGCCAAGCACACCACCGACAGCATGGTCGGCCGGCTGACCGACGCCGGCCTCGTCATCGACGACATCCGCCCGGTCAACCCGTACCTGCACGCCTTCGACTGCACCGTGCCGAAGTGAGCTGACCCGGGGCCCGCACGCGCGTCGGCCGCCGGACCGCACTGTGGCGGTCCGGCGGCCGACGCGTGGGTGCGGTCCGGTCAGGCGTCCGGCGCGCGCCGGTCGGTGACCAGCTCCATCCGGGCGCCCTCGAGAGCGCGGACGAGTCCGCCGCCGGTCGGGGACCCGGCGTCCGTGAAGCCGTCCAGCAGGGTCGTCAGCTCGGACACCTGGCCGGGCTCCGGAAGGCCGAGGGTCACCGCGGGATCGCCGTCGTGGAGGTCCCCGCGTACGTCGACCAGCCGCACCACGACGTCGTCGCGCTGGAAGATCGTGCTGCACAGGACCGGGCTGCGCGGATCCCTGGCCGCCGCCTCGTCGCGCTCGGCGAGCAGCTGGGCCAGCCGCATGCCGCAGCCCGGGCGGGCCGGGTACGACAGCGCGTGCCGCTGCGCCCGGTCCTGCTCCTCCCCCGCGGTGACGTGGTGGACGGCGGGCAGCGCCGCCCGCGTGTAGAACACCCGGGCGGACTCCGGGTCGCCGAGGTCCCGGTCCTGCTCCAGGTACGGGTTGATGGCCTCCTCGACGGCCCGCACCTCGGGCTGCTCGGCGACGTGCCGCAGCGCCGCGAGCAGGTCGCCGCGGACCTCGATGGCCCGCACCACCCGGTTGCCGTGCAGGAACAGGGACGTACGGCACAGGCGCGTGGTGTCGTCGACCCGCGGCTCGGGAGACGCGTAGTCGGCGAGGACCTTGCCGACCGCCTCCTCGCTGCCCGGCTTCACCGTGAAGGTGAGCGCGTGCCGGATGACGCCGTCGCCGACGCGGGGCTCGGCCTGCAGTCCGCCCCGGGCGGGATCGGCGCCGGTCGAGGGACGGCCGGTCTCGCGGACCACGTGGAAGCGGAGCGACCGGGTGTCCCGCACGCAGCTGTGCAGCGGCTTGACCATCCGCACGTGCTCCTCGCTGCTCACCCAGTTCAGGAACGGCGGGGCGCTCTCCCACTCGCTGGTGATCAGCCACTGGGAGGGGTTCTCGATGGACTGGCACAGCTGCTCGCCGATGTGCCCGGGGACGGACTCGACGTGGCTGCGCAGGTTCTCGTACGTCTCGAGGAACTGCTGCTGGGCTCCGTCGTAGACCTCAACCAGGAGGACGACCCGCAGCCGGGAGCCGTCGAACACGGACTGGGAGACCTGGTGCGACAGCTGTCGCGTCAGCGGTTCGGAGGCAAGCGTTTCGGTGGCAGGGGTGGACGTGGTGGTCATCTGGCGCACGTCTCCTTCGCGGGGGCGGAACTGAACGTCGGCCGCGGTGACGCGACGCCGGCTTGCCTCGATCCTGTGCCGGGCCCCGACGGCGCGCGACCCGTGTGCGGTGCGCGGGTGACCGGCACCGCGGCCGGCCTGCCGCGCGGCCTCAGGCGAGGTGCGCGAAGACGACCAGGTTGTCCGTGTAGTCCTTGACCTTGTGGTCGTAGTCGCCCGCGCAGGTGATCAGTCGCACCTCGGGCCGGGCGGCGTCGCCGTAGACGCGGTCGCTGGGGAACTCGTCCTTGGCGTAGGTCTCCAGGCTGTCGACCACGAAGGTCGCGCTGCTCCCGTCCGCGCGCCGGACCCGGAACTTGTCGCCCTTGTCGAGCTGGTCGAGGCGGGCGAAGACGGCGGCCGACGTCTTGGTGTCCACGTGCCCGGCGATGATCGAGGTGCCCTTCTCTCCGGGGGAGGCGCCCTTGGCGTACCAGCCGACGAGGTTGGTGTCACCGGCCGGCGGTGGCTGGAGCTGCCCCTTGTCGCCGATGGCGAGGTCGGTGAAGGGGGCGTCGACGGAGATCTCCGGAATCAGCAGGCGCACCGGTTTCGACCGGGGCAGGGCGGAGTCCGCCGCGCCGGTCGCGGGCGGGGCGGGCGGGGCGGACGAGGCGGTGGTGCCGGGGTGCGCGGGCAACGGCGGGCGCGAGGAGTCGGCGGACGTGTCGTTGCCGCCGACCAGGCTCACCGCCAGGATCAGCAGCGCCACGGCGCACAGCACCATCAGGCCGGAGCGGGAGCCCTGACCGGTCGTCGTCTCGTCGTCGGCCGGGGCGGGGGCGGAAGGGGGGACTGGCATCGGTGACGACCTCACTGGGGCACGGCGGCAGGGCGGACACGCTGGTCGGAGGGTGGCGGAGGGCGGGCTCGAGGGCGAGCCGGGCCGCCCCGTGATTCCTTGGTGGCGGCCCGGCTGCTATCGCGCCCGGCACGGCTTACGCCACTCCGTGAGCCGACTTCTTGCGTCGGACGGCGTACAGGCCGGTCGCGGCGACGGCCAGGACGGCGAGACCGCCCGCGGTCGTGGTCGGCGTGGCCAGTCCGCCACCGCCGGTGTGCATCCCGCCGCGCGGCTTCTCGTGCTCGCCGCCGCCCCGGGAGCTCTCGCCCTCGTCCTGCTGGTAGGTCTGCGAGCCGCCTTCCTTGGACTCGCGCCCGCCGCCGTCCCAGTCGCCCTCGTTCACCGCGGCCAGCGCACCGCCGCCGGTGTGCATGCCGCCGCGCGGCTCGTCGTGCTTGCTTCCGTTGTCGTGCTCCTTGCCGGAGGACGCGTCGTCGTGGTCCCAGTCGCCTTCGCTCACCGCTGCCAGCGCACCACCGCCGGTGTGCATGCCGCCGCGCGGCTCGTCGTGCTTGCTTCCGTTGTCGTGCTCCTTGCTGTAGGAAGAGTCGTCGTGGTCCCAGTCGCCACCGGCCGCCGCGTAGGCGCCGGGAGCGCCGAGGACGAAGACGGCCGAGGCCGCCGCCGTGGTCAGGAGCATCCGAGCAGAACGCATCTGTGGTTCCTTCCGTCACGGCCGGGCAGCTGGTGCTTCGTCAGCTGAGGTGACCCGGCCCCGACGTGAATCACCGTCAGCCCGCCGTCCGTCTCGCACCACTCAAGGCGCTCAGCCGGGTGAACACGCCGCCCGTCCGGGTGCCGGGCCCGCTTTCCGCGCGGCAACGAACTGGGCCGTACCAGGGTGGAGTTGGAACCGTCCGGACGGGGCGTCACCCCTTTGTCGTCCTGTCACCCGCGGCCGGGCGGTCCCCTCGGTCCGCTACTCCGGCGGATCCACCCGGGTCGGGTCGCGCACCTCGGCCTCCTGGCGCAGGGAGCCGGGAGCGGCCCGGTCTGGGGTGGCCTCGCTCTGCCCGGACTGGGGCGGCGGGGGCGGCTCGGTGTCGCCGGGCGCGCCCACGCCGGCGGCGGGCAGGCGCAGGGCGAGCAGGGCGACGTCGTCCCCGCGGGGTGCGATGCGCGCGAGCAGTTCGTCGCAGAAGTCGTCGACGCTCCACCTGTCCACCCGCCGGGCCAGTACACCGGCATGGTGGCGGAGCTGGTCCATGCCCACGTCGATGGGACGGTCGCGGCTCTCCACCAGGCCGTCGGTGTAGAGCAGGAGGATGCTCTCCGGCGGGAGTTCCTCGCGCGTGTCGGGCCAGTCCAGGCCGAGGCGCAGGGTGGCGCTCATGCCGATGAGGGGGCCGTGGCCGCCCTCCAGGAAGCGCGTCGCGCCGTCCCGGGTGACCAGCAGGGGTGGCGGGTGGCCGGCGTTCACCCAGTGCAGCCGCCAGGGGCCGCCCTCGGCTCCCTCGACGCGGGCGAAGACGAGAGTGGCCATCGGCGCGTCGCTGGTGTTGGTCACGGCCTCGTCCAGGCGGCGCATGATCACGCTGGGCGGCTCCTGGTGGTCCCAGGCGAGGGCGCGCAGCATGTTGCGGACCTCGGCCATGTGGGCGGCGGCCTGCAGGTCGTGTCCGACGACGTCCCCGATGACCAGGGCCATGACACCGTCGCCGAGGAGGAAGGCGTCGTACCAGTCGCCGCCGACCTCCATGGCGCTCTCGGCGGGCCAGTAGCGGGCGGCCATCCGGAGGTGGTCGACCTGCGGCAGCGGGGTCAGGAGCTGGCGCTGCATCGTCTCGGCGACGTTCTGCTGCTCGTGGTAGAGCCGGGCGTTGTCCAGCACCAGCCCGACGCGGCGGCCGATGTCCGCCAGCAGGGCGACCTCGGCCTCGGTGTGGGCGGGGCGCTCCCCGGCGCGGGCCACGGTGAGGATGCCGTAGGACCGCTGGCGGGTGCGCAGGGGGATGGCGACGGCCGCGTGGCCGCCGAGCCGTTCGAACAGCACCCGGTGGGTGGCGGCGAGCGGGTGCTCCGGGTCCCGGAACAGGTCGTCGGCCTTCAGCGGGACGGGCCGGTCGCCGTTGACGAGGAGGGTGAGCGCGGCGCGGGCCTGGTCCGGCAGCGAGGTCATCGGCCCGCGCAGTGGTCTGGCCCGGTCCGGCTGGGTGCTGCTGCGTACCGCCACCCGTTCCAGCAGGTCCGACTGGCCCGGGTAGACGTCGACCGCCGCCCACTGGCCCAGTTCCGGCACCAGCAGCCGCACGAGCCGGCGGAGGGTGGTGGAGGTGCGCTCGGTGGGGACCAGCACGGTGGAGATCTCGGCGACCAGGTGCAGCTGCGCGGTGAGGGTCTCCAGGGCCGTGGCCCGCGCCGCGGTCTCCTCGGCGGCGCTGCGGTGCAGGCTGAAGTCGTGGAAGACCAGCACCAGCCCCTCCTGCCGTCCGCCGCGGACGAGGGGAGTGGTGGCCCAGATGATGGGGACCGTGGTGCCGTCCGCCCGCTGGAAGTACTCGTCGCTGCCCTCCTCGGCGGGCACCCCGTGCAGCGGGCGGCGCAGCGCGCACCGCTCGCGCGGCACGGGGCTGCCGTCGGCGTGCCGGTGCAGGAGATCGTGTGCGTCGTGCCCGAGCATCTCCTGCTCCGACCGTCCCAGCAGCTGCTCGGCCCAGGGGTTCACCGAGGTGATCCGGGCGGTGGGGCCGAGGGTGAGGACGCCGGCGCCGAGAGCGCGCAGGACCGCGCGGGAGAAGTCCGGCTCCACGGACTCCGGCACGCCGAGCGCCTCGTGCGGGGCGCCGAGCGCCTCGTCCGCCGCGTCGTGCCCTGGTTCCTCGCCGTCCCGGTGGTCCGCCCAGCGTGACGTCACGACCCTCACAGCCTTCCGATGCCGTCCATCCCGCCAGGTTCCCCCGGGGGCGGTGCTGAACCGCTCCGCCCTCGGGGGCGGAGGGAGGAGGAACGCGGCTGCGTAATCCGGTCGCCCGGCCCGGTGCGGGTCCCGTACGTTCACGTGATGTCCGAACTTCGAACCGATCGTCTCGTGCTCCGCGACTGGCGGGCGTCCGACCTGGGCCCGTGGGCGGCGATGAACGCCGACCCGGTGGTCCGCGAGTACTTCCCCGAGATCCTGACCCGCGCGCAGAGCGAGGCGTCCGTGATCCGCTTCCAGGCGGACCTCGACCGGCGGGGCTGGGGCTGGTGGGCGGTGGAGATCGCCGCCACCGGCGAGTTCATCGGCTTCGCGGGGCTCGATCCCGTGGAGGACGGCATGCCGTTCACCGGGGTGGAGACGGGCTGGCGACTGGCCCGCCCGGCCTGGGGGCACGGCTACGCCACCGAGGCCGCGCGGGCCGCGCTGGCCCATGCCTTCGAGGACCTCGGGCTGCCGGAGGTCCTCGCGGTGACCGCGGTCGGCAACCTCCGTTCACGGGCGGTGATGGGCCGCCTGGGCATGACCTACGACCCGGCCGACGACTTCGACGACCCGGAGATCCCCGAGGGCCCGCTGCGCCGCTCCGTCCTGTACCGCCTCCGATCCGGGGACCACCGGGCCGGCGCGCTGTAGCGGGGGACGGCGGCGGTGAACAGGGTTGTACCGGCACCGCGCGGGACGCGGGGCCGCCAGGCGCGCACGCCGGTGGAGCGTCACAGCCCGGAGCGGAACGCGCCGCCGCGCGGGCAGGTACTGGGCCACCACCCGCGGCAACGGGCCCGCCGCCCCACACGCACCTTCTGCTACACCGCCCGGCACGGGACCGGCCCGCGCGCACGCGGGTGCCGCGCGACCGCCGAGGGCCAGCCGTGCCACCCCGCACGCCGCTGCCGCGCCACCACCCAGAGCAGGGCCCGCCACCACGCCGGTGCTTCTCCACCACCCAGAGCAAAGCCCACCACCGCGCCGGTGCTCCGCCACCACCCAGAGCAAGGCCCGCCGCCGGCACAGGCAACCGCCGCCCCGGGCGGTCCCGTCGCCGGGCGCGGGGCGTGCCCTCTCGGGTGGGTCAGGCCGGGTGGCCCAGGGTGGCCGTGCCGTTCAGGTCGTCGGCGAGTCCCACCGCGGCCCTCATGCGCTTGCCGACCGGCTCCCGGTGCACCTCGAAGCTCTCGCAGACGGCCATGACGATCTCCAGCCCATGCCGGCCGACCCGGCCGGGGTCCGCGGTCCCGGGCACGGGGAGCACCGGTTCGCTGTCCCACACCGTGACCTCCACCCGGTCCTCGGCCAGTTCGAGATCGACCAGCGAGGGGCCGGGCGCGTATTTGCAGGCGTTCGTCAGCAACTCGCTGACCACCAGTTGCACCACTTCGACCGCGCGGTCGGACACCGGGGCGCCCTGCGCCGCGCGCACCCGTGCCAGAAACCGCCGGGCCAGTTCCCGGCCCCTGGCGATGTCGCCGGGCATGCCCTGGTACTCCGCCGAAACCTTGACCGACCCGTCTCTCAGCCGGTCCCCCGTATGGGCAGCCCCGTCCATCCGATCCGCCCTCTTCCTGAGCCTTGACCGTTACGCCGACCCGTCTACCCCCGAATCCGGCAAACATCACCCGCCCCACCCAGGCGTGCGGCGCTCCGGGGTCAGGCGTCCGTCGGGCGCAGGACCAGGCAGAGGAAGCCCAGGCAGTCCCGATAACCCCGCAGCCACCCGTCACGGTGGGAGGCGGCCGTCTCCAGTGCCTGCGCACAGCCGGGTTCGGCGGGGTGGTCCAGGGCCCACGCGGCCAGTGTTCCGGTCCAGGCCCACTCGTAGTCGTCGAGTTCCCGGCGGGTGCTGATGTGCCCGCCCACCGGTGTCCAGCCGTCCGCGACGACCCGGTCCAGGGTGGTCGGCAGATCGTCGAGGTCACCGAGCGTCTCGACGGCCTCCGCGGACGGCTCGCGTTCCCAGAATCCGTCGCCGACCAGGACGCGTCCGCCGGGCGCCAGGTGCCCGCGTGCGGCGGCGAGGGCGGCGGGCAGGCCGCCGAAGGCGTGTGTGGAACCGACGCAGAGGACGAGGTCGAAACGGTGCGGGGCAGTGAACCGCGCGGCGTCCGCACGGTGCAGGGTGAGCCGGTCCGCCACCCCGAGCCGGGCCGCCGCCCCGCGGGCGTGGTCGAGCGCGCTCCCGGAGAGGTCGACGCCCTCGGCCGTGAGGCGCGGATGCTCGGCGAGGGCGCGCAGGAGCCACTCGGCGCCGCCGCAGCCCAGGTCGAGAACGCGCGCGCCGTCGCCGGGGACCGCGCGGTCCAGCAGCCGGCGTACCGAGTCGTCGTCGAGCGGTGCGGCGATCGGGTGGTCGGCATGGGCGAGTCGGGAGATCTGTTGACGGTCCACCGGCGGAGCCTCGCACGGCGCCCCGGACGGCGCATCCGGTTTCCGGGGCCGGGCCCGCGCCCCGGCACACGGGCGGCCGCCCGGCCCGGCGGGTTCCGGCACCGCCCGGCCCGGCGGGTTCCGGCACGCCCGACTCGGCGGATTCCGGGGCTGGTCGGCGTCGGGCGGGTGGCCGATCCTGTTGACCACGTCGTCGAGCCAGGTGGCCGCCGGGGCCGCACGGCCGGACTTGGGGGTGGTCACGTGGTGCAGGACGGACGGGTCTCCGCGCGGAAGGCAGACCGGGGCCGGGCCGGGGCGGGCTGCCCGGTCGACCGGGCGGCGGACGGGACCTGGCAGGTACACGATTTCGCCGTGGCGCGGGCGCTGCTGCGCGCTCCCGGCACCGTGCAGGCCGGTCTCGGCATCGAGACGGTGGAGAAGCTCCCGCCGCGCGTGCGCCGGCCGGTGCTCTACCGGGACGGCCCCGAGCACCGCGAGCACCGCAGGCAGACCGCCCGCCACTTCACTCCCCGCCGGGTGGACGAGCACTACCGCGAGCTGATGGTCCGGATCGCCGAGGAGCAGCTGGCCGTGCTGCGCTCGGCGGGCGAGGCCCCGCTCTCCGATCTCGCCTTCGGTCTGGCCGTCGGCGTGGTGAGCGAGGTGGTCGGCCTGCGGTACGGCAGGCCGGGCATCCGCCGCAGGTTGGAGCGGTTCTTCCCGGAGGAGTTCGGCGAGCCGGGACTGACCAGTGTCCGGGGCCTGTACTGGCTGGTGCGGCAGAACACCAACTGGCTGCGCATCCACCTGGCGGACGTGCGCCCCGCCGTCCGCGCGCACCGCCGCCGTGAGCACGACGACCTGATCTCCCACCTGATCGCGGAGGGCTGCTCGGAGGTCGAGATTTTCGGTGAGTGCCTGACCTTCGCGGCGGCGGGCATGGTCCCCACGCGCGAGTTCGTGTGCCTGGCCGCCTGGCATCTGTTCTCGGACGCCGAACTGCTCGGCCACTACCGGTCGGCGGACGAGACCGGGCGCCTGGCCGTGCTCCAGGAGCTGCTGCGGCTGGAGCCCGTCATCGGGAGGCTGCGCAGGCGGGCGACCGAGCCGGTGGAGCTGCCCTGCCCCGACGGGCCGGTGACGGTGGGCCCGGGCGAATACGTCGAGGTCCACCTGGACGACGCCAACGCGGACCCGAAGGCCGTGGGCGAGGAGCCGCTGCTCGTCCGCCCGGAGCGTGCCGGGGCGGTCGGCGCGGGGCTCTCCTTCGGCGACGGGCCGCACCGGTGCCCCGGGGCGCACATCGCCCTGATGGAGACCGACGTGTTTCTCAGCCGCCTGTTCGCCCTGGACGGCGTCCGGATGAGCGGTGCGCCGCGCGTCGCCTTCCAGGAGGCCATCGACGGCTACGAGATCCGCGACCTGACCGTGGCGCTCCCCCGGGCCGGCCGCGGCTGACCGGCCCGGGGACGGGCGTACGGCGTCGGTGCCGCGGCGTCAGCCGCCCAGGGCGCCGAGGACGACGAGCTTGGCCTCGTCCTGCACCTGCCGGAGGTGGTCCGCCCCGAGGAAGGACTCTCCGTAGATCTTGTAGACGTCCTCGGTGCCGGAGGGGCGGGCCGCGAACCAGGCGTTCTCGGTGGTCACCTTGATGCCGCCGACGGGGGCGCCGTTGCCCGGTGCCTCGGTGAGCACGGCGGTGACCGGCTCCCCGGCGAGGGTGTCGGCGGTGACCTGGGCCGGGGACAGCTTGGCGAGGCGGGCCTTCTCCTCGCGGGTGGCGGGGGCGTCGATGCGGGCGTAGGCGGGCTCGCCGAACCGGGTGGTGAGCGCGGCGTACTGCTCGGACGGGGTCTTGCCGGTGACGGCGGTGATCTCGGAGGCGAGCAGGGCGAGGATGATGCCGTCCTTGTCGGTGGTCCACACGGAGCCGTCCCGGCGCAGGAACGACGCCCCCGCGGACTCCTCGCCGCCGAAGCCGAGGGAGCCGTCGGCCAGACCCTCCACGAACCACTTGAAGCCCACGGGTACTTCGACCAGGCGGCGGCCGAGGTCGGCGGCGACCCGGTCGATCATGCCGGAGGACACCAGCGTCTTGCCGACGCCCGCGGCGGCGGGCCAGTCGGTGCGGTGGGCGTAGAGGTAGGCGATGGCGGTGGCGAGGTAGTGGTTGGGGTTCATCAGACCGCCGTCGGGGGTGACGATGCCGTGGCGGTCGGCGTCGGCGTCGTTGCCCGTGGCGATGGTGAAGCTCTCGCGCCGTTCGATGAGGGAGGCCATCGCGTGCGGCGACGAGCAGTCCATGCGGATCTTGCCGTCCCAGTCCAGCGTCATGAACCGCCAGGTGGGGTCGGTGAGCGGATTGACCACCGTCAGGTCGAGCCGGTGCTCCTCGGCGATCCGGCCCCAGTAGGCGACGGAGGCGCCGCCCAGCGGGTCCGCACCGATCCGCACGCCCGCCGAGCGGATCGCCTCGAGGTCCAGCACGCTCGGCAGGTCGCGGACGTAGGCGCCGAGGAAGTCGTACCGTCCGGTGCCCGGGGCGGCGAGCGCCCGCGCGTACGGGATACGCCGTACGTCCTTCAGGCCCGCCGCGATGATCTCGTTGGCCCGGTCCTGGATCCAGGAGGTGGCGTCCGAGCCGGCCGGGCCGCCGTTCGGCGGGTTGTACTTGAATCCGCCGTCGGCGGGCGGGTTGTGCGAGGGGGTGACGACCACGCCGTCGGCGAGGCCCGAGGTGCGGCCCCGGTTGTGGGTGAGGATGGCGTGGGAGACCGCCGGAGTGGGGGTGTAGCCGTCCGCGCCGTCGACGAGGACGGTCACGTCGTTGGCGGCGAACACCTCCAGGGCGGTGACCCTCGCGGGCTCGGACAGGGCGTGCGTGTCGGCGCCCAGGAAGAGCGGGCCGTCGGTGCCCTGTGCCGAGCGGTACTCGCAGATGGCCTGGCTGGTGGCGGCGATGTGGTCGTCGTTGAACGCCGCCGCCAACGACGAGCCCCGGTGCCCGGACGTGCCGAAGGCCACGCGCTGGGCGGGCTCGCCGGGGTCCGGGTGCAGGGCGTAGTACGCCGTCACCAGCCGGGCGACGTCGATCAGGTCCTCGGGGCCGGCCGGCTTCCCGGCTCGGTCGTTCTGCATGCGCCCACTCCTCCGCGTAGGTCGGGACTTCGCTCGCGTGTCCCATTTTCCCCTGTCCGGGGAGTGGTGGCGTGCGTCGCGGCCGGTGTCAGATCCGGCCGCCGGTGAGACGGGTGAGGGGACCGTGCGTGTGGCGTCCGGCGCGGCGGCCCACCGCGTACGACGCGGCGGTCACGGCGGTGAGGCCGGCGCCCACCCCGGCGGCGACGAGCTTGCGCTGGGCGACCACCGTCCACGCCGTCTTCGCCGTGGCCGCGACCTGTTCCGAGGTGGTGACGACGGCCTGCCGGCCGGCCGCGACGCTCTTGGCCGCCGTCTGCACGGCACCGTTCGCGGCGTCGACGGAACGCTGGGCACCGGCCTTGGCCGTCGTCGCGGTGTCACTCGCCCTGCCCGCGGCGGTCCGCGTGCTGGTGGGCTTCTTGTTCGTGTCCTTGTTCGGATCGCTCATGAACACCGCCTTGCCCCTCACCGCGGTGGCAAACACGAACGCCCCTTGCGGCCCAACGGAATTCGGGCGTCAGGGTCTTGACGCGCCGACGGGTTGGGGGCAGGTGCGGGCCGATCCTTCGCGGAGTGGCGGGTGACCAGCGTGGCGTGGAGGTCCGGGGCCAGCCCCGGGCGCCGGGCAGAGGACAGGGAGGCAGGCGCGGTCTCGTCGACGTCGGCGAGCAGCCGCCGGGCCGTCGGTTTCGGGGCGCCGGGGCCGAAGACCACCGTTGCCTGGTCGCGCAGCCCGTTCGGAGCGGAGCCTGCTCGGCTCGACGGTGGCCAATTCCCGTTCCAGTACGGCCAGGGCGGCGATGGACTCACCGAGCGCGGTGGAGTACGCGGCGGTGACCCCGGTGGCGCGGTTCCCGCACCAACAGCTGCCGCAGCCATGCGAAACGGCGGGCTAGCTCCCGGCGTGCAAGGCGCGTGAGAGCGCGCTCATGCTGATGTCGACGACTGTGCGGAGCTGCTTCTCGCTCGCCCCGGTCCTGCTCATCACGGCCAGCGACTGGTTGACCGCCGTCATGTGAACCGCGAAGTCGTCGGCATCGTCTTCGGCCAACCGTGTGGCGGTCAAGGCGGTCCGCAGCCGCGCATGCTGAAGGCCCAGAGCTTCGCTCGCGCGTGCGGCGATGGCGGGGCTCAGCACCGGGGCCGCCATCGCGGTCTGGGCGATCAGGCATCCATCAGGTACGTCGGGGTCGGCGATACGCCGCAGGGTGACCTCGAAGAACGACCGTACCGCCCGGAGCGGTTCCTCGGACGCCCGTGCCAGCGCCTGGTCGTACCTGCTTCCGTACCGCGCGGCATAGCGGTCCAGGCAGCGCAGGTAGAGCGAGTCCTTGTCGCCGAACGAGGAGTAGATGGAACTCCGGTTCAATCCGGTCGTCCTGGAGAGGTCGTCGAGCGACGTGTCGGCGTATCCGGCCCGCCAGAATTGGACCATCGCCGCGTCGAGCGCGATGTCCACGTCGAACTGCTTCTTCCCGGCCATCACGCACGCACCTCGTTCTCGGACCAGTCGTTGTGGCTTTGCCCATCCTATCTTGAACCAACCAGTTCAAGATGAGGTAGGCTCAGGACATGACCGACGACGCCATGGCCCCGAACAGCTCCTGCGACCAGAATCCGGTCCCCGGGCTGCCGCTGTACGACCTTGCGGGTTTCACTCACCGCTGGGTGGACGCGGAAGGAATCCGGCTGCACGCCGTGGAAGGCGGCCGGCCGGCCGGTCCCACCGTCGTCCTGCTCGCCGGATTCCCGCAGACCTGGTGGGCTTGGCGAAGGGTGATGCCAGGGCTTGCCGAACGATTCCGTGTGATCGCGGTCGACCTGCCGGGGCAGGGCCACTCCGACCGCCCGCGGGAGAGCTACGACACGCACACCGTCGCTTCGCGTGTCCAGGCCGCGCTGACCGCGCTCGACGTGCCGAAGTGCTGGCTGGTCGCCCACGACATCGGGGCCTGGGTTGCGTTCTCGCTGGCCCTGAAGTACGAAGAGCGCCTGCACGGTGTCGCTCTGCTCGACGCCGGCATCCCCGGAATCACCCTGCCGGACTCCATCCCGACGGATCCCGACCGGGCCTGGAAGACCTGGCACTTCGCCTTCCACCTGGTGCCCGAACTGCCCGAGACCCTGCTCACCGGCCGCGAGCGTGACTACGTCGACTGGTTCTTGAGGGTCAAGACTCTGTCCCCGGACACCTTCGACGGCGCCGAGATCGACCATTACGCCGCTGCCATCGCGGCCGAGGGAGGTCTTTCAGCGTCTCTCGCCTACTACCGCGACGCCGCGGAATCAGCACGCAAGAATCATGACGCTCTCGAACGAGGGCACCTGACCGTCCCGGTCCTGGGAATCTCCAGCTCCCACGGCTCGATCCCCGACATGGCCGCCTCCATCGGCCCGTGGGCGGAGAACGCGACCGGCGCCTTCATCCCACAGGCCGGACACTTCATTCCCGACGAGCAGCCCGAGGCAATCGTGAACGTGCTGACCGCGTTCATCGATCACGAGCGTGCCGAGTAGTGCGCGGAAATGGACCGAGGCAGTGTTCTCGTAGTCGGCGGCGTGTACTCGAAGGTGCGCCCGTACCTGCTGAGAGAGTGACGAGGACGGCCCGTCAGCGACCCTGGCCGGGCAACTCCCGTGGCTCGACCCTCTCCTCCACCGCGGTATCGCCCTCGCGCACCACCACGTAGGCGCCCTTGCCCGGGACTTCGGTGACCGCCTCCACCAGTTCGGTGCCGCGGTAGACGAGGCCCACGCCGTCGTCCGTGCAGTGGGCCGTCGGGAGGGTGCCGTCCGCGACGAGGCGGTGGATCAGGGGGCGACGGCCCGGGTCGACGTCGTAGTGGACGCCGTTGCCGTAGGGCAGGAAGTCCAACGCGTCGGTGATCGGGCGCAGTTCGGGACCGAAGGAGTCGGTGGCGCCGCCCCGGAACCAGCACAGGGAGCCCGCGCTCACGCCGCTGAGCACGACGCCCGCCTCCCAGGCCTTGCGCATCACCCGGTCGAGGCCGTGCACGCGCCACACGGCGAGCAGGTTGGCCACCGAGCCGCCCATGACCCAGACGACGTCCTGGCCGAGCACGGTCTCCTCGACGTCCTCGACGTTGGGCATGGGGAACAGGTGCAGCGGTGTCAGGTCGAACCCGGCGACGCGGGCGGCCTCCGTCATGCGGGCGGTGAAGTGCTCGGCGTCGCCTATGGCGGTGCCCACGTACAGGACGCGGGGGCGCCGGCCGTGCGCGCCCGAGAGGTCCACCGCGTGATGGACCAGGGCGTCGAACGCCACCATGGTGCGACCGCCCGCGCGATGGCCGCCCGAGGTGGCGAGGATGGTGGGTTCCGGTGCCGTCATGCGGGGATCCTAACGACGGCTGGACGGCGGCAGCTGGGCCGGGCTCACCTGCTCGCCCAGTACCTCGGCCATGAACTGCACGAGCCAGCGCTGGGCCGGGCTGCGCGAGGACTCGTGCCGCGCGTACAGGGCGATCTCGATGGGTTCGGTCTCGAACGGCAGCCGCACCAGGCGCACCCGGTGGGACGCGGTGAAGACCTCGCCGACGTACTCGGGGACGATGGCCACCAGGTCGGTCTGTTCCAGCAGGTAGGGCAGCATCGAGAAGCGGGTGGCGTCCACCGCCACCCGCTCCAGGAGCCCGTGCGCGCCCAGCAGGGCCCTGGGCGTGACATGGCCGCTCGGTCCGAACACGGTCGCGTGGTGCTCCGCCGCGAGGTCCCCCGGCGTGACCGCGTCGCCGCGGACGCGCGGATGGTCGGCCGCGACCATCAGGACGTAGCGCTCGCGGAAGAGCGGGATGCGCACGGTGAGGTGCGAGGTGATCACCGGGGTGGCCACGAACGCGTCGAGGTCGCCGCGGCGCAGCTGCCCCTCGGCGTCCTCCACGTCGAAGGGGCGGACGGTGAACGACACGCCCGGCGCCCGCTCGCGCGCGGTGGCCACGAGCCTCGGCAGCAGCGTCGCCTCACCGAGGTCGGACAGGGCGATGGTGAACCGGCCCGACATGCTCCCGGCGTCGAAGACGTCGCCCTGGCGGACCGTCCCGTCGATCTCGGCCAGCGCGCGCTGGAGCGGCAGGTACAGCCGCCGTGCGCCGGCGGTGGGGGTCAGCCCCCGTCCGTTGCGGCGGAACAGCTCGTCGTCGAAGTGCCGTCGCAGCTTGCCCAGGCTGTAGCTGACGGTGGGCTGCGTGACGTGGAGCGTCTCGGCGGTGGCCGTGACGCTGCCCGTCTCGTAGAGCAGGACGAACACGCGGGCCAGGTTGAGATCGAAGGTGCCCATATCGACGAACTCTATATCGGAGTGGCGAAACATCTATTGGTGCCCATGTCGCGGGGTGCCTAGCGTGTGCCGCGTCACTTCGAAAGGAACGTCCGTGCCATCCGTGCGTCGTGTCTCCCACGAACTCCTGGAGCGCCAGGGGCTCACCACCGTCTTCGGCAATCCGGGCTCCAACGAGCTGCCCTTCCTCGCCGGGCTGCCCGACGGCTTCCGCTACGTCCTCGGTCTGCACGAGGGCGCCGTCGTCGGGATGGCGGACGGGTACGCCCAGGCGACCGGCCGCCCGGTGCTGGTCAACCTGCACGCCGCCTCCGGTTCCGGCAACGCGATGGGCGCCCTGACGAACGCCGTGGCCTCCCGTACGCCGCTCGTGGTGGTGGCCGGGCAGCAGGTGCGCCCCGCCATCGGCCCGGAGGCCAACCTGGCCAGCGTCGACGCCCCCGCCCTGATGAAGCCGCTGGTCGGCTGGGCGGCGGAGCCGGCGTGCGCGGGGGACGTGCCGCGTGCGCTCGCCCAGGCCGTCTTCGAGGCGCGGCTCCAGCGCCGGCCGACCTACCTGTCCGTGCCGTACGACGACTGGTCGGCCGACGTCGACGACAACGCCCTGGCCGTGCTCGACCGGCGGGTGCTCCGGGCCGCGGTGCCCGGTGGCGAGCAGCGCCGGTGGCTCGTGGAGCGGGTCGCCTCGGCCCGGCGCCCCGCGCTCGTGCTGGGCGGCGACATCGACTCGGCCGGCCGGTTCGACGACGCGGTGCGGCTGGCCGAGCGGCTGGGCGGTCCGGTGTGGGCGGCGCCCTCGCAGTTCCGGCTGCCGTTCCCGAACCGGCATCCGCTGTTCCGGGGCGTGCTGCCCGCCGGGATCGCGCCGGTCTCCGAGGCCTTCGAGGGCCACGACCTCGTGCTCGTGCTGGGCGCGCCGGTCTTCCGCTACCACGAGCACCTCCCCGGCCGGTACCTGCCCGAGGGCACCCGGCTGATCCAGGTGACCGAGGACGCCTCCGCCGCGGCACGGGCGCCGATGGGCGAGGCGCTGGTGGCCGACCCGGGTGCCGTCATCGACGTACTCCTGGAGTCACTGGACGCGTCCGGCGCGCCTGCGAGTGCGGGAGCGGCTGCCTTCCGGCCCGTGCCCGAGCCGCTCGCCGCCGAGGGGCCGGGGCTCCATCCCGAGCAGGTCTTCGCCGCGCTGCGCGACGAGATGCCGCAGGAGACCGCGTACGTCGTCGAGTCGACGTCGACCAACGCGGCGTGGTGGCGCCAGATGGACCTGCGCCGCCAGGGCTCCTACTACTTCCCGGCGGCGGGCGGGCTCGGTTTCGGCCTGCCCGGCGCGGTCGGCGTGGCGATGGCCCAGCCCGGACGGCCGGTCGTCGGCGTGATCGGGGACGGCTCGGCCAACTACGGCATCACCGCCCTGTGGACGGCCGCGCAGCACCGGGTCCCGCTGACCGTCGTCCTGCTGCGCAACGGCACGTACGGGGCGCTGCGCTGGTTCGGCGGCCTGCTCGGCGTGCCGGACGCGCCGGGGCTCGACATCCCGGGCCTCGACTTCACCCGTATCGCGGAGGGCTACGGCGTCCGCGCCCAGCACGTCGGCGGGGCGGCTGAGCTGCGCGCCGCGCTCGCCGAGACACCGGACCACCCCCGCCTGATCCAGGTGGACACGGCGCTCACCACGCCGGCCTGAACCGACTCGAAACCGACCGAAGACCCCGACCGAAGACTCCGACCGAAGACTCCGACCGAAGACCCCGACCGAAGACCCCGACGAGAGGGAAGACGATGACACTCCTGGACAGCGCCGTCTGGGGCGGGAAGTTCTACAGCGAAGGCTGGCAGGACTCCCCCACCGAACAGCCGGTGACCGAGCCCGCCACCGGCGACCGGCTCGGCACGGTGGGCCTGGCCTCGGCCGAGGACGTGAACCGCGCCGCCGCGCGGGCCGCCGAGGCGCAGCGGGTGTGGGCGGCGACCTCGCCGCAGCAGCGGGCGGCCGTACTGCGGCGCGCGGGTGAGCTGTTCACCGAGCACGCCGCCGGGATCGAGGACTGGCTGGTGCGCGAGGCCGGCTCGGTGCGGTCCAAGGCGGGCTTCGAGGCGGGGCTGGCGATCGGCGAGTGCTTCGAGTGCGCCGGGCTGCCGACCCATCCCCAGGGCGAGGTGCTCACCTCGGAGGACGCCCGCTGGTCGCTCGCCCGGCGCCGACCCGCCGGCGTCGTCAGCGTGATCGCGCCCTTCAACTTCCCGCTCATCCTCGGCCTGCGTTCGGTGGCCCCCGCGCTGGCGCTCGGCAACGCCGTGCTGCTGAAGCCGGACCCGCGCACCGCGGTGAGCGGCGGTGTCGTCATCGCCCGGATCTTCGAGGAGGCCGGGCTCCCGGCCGGTGTCCTGCACCTGCTGCCGGGCGACGGCGAGGTCGGCCGGGCGGTCGTGGAGGCGCCCGAGGTCCGGGTGATCTCGTTCACCGGCTCCACGCCGGTCGGGCGGGCGATCGGCGAGCAGGCCGGGCGGCTGCTGAAGCGGGCGCACCTGGAGCTGGGCGGCAACAACGCGCTGGTCGTGCTGCCCGGCGCCGACGTGGCGAAGGCGGCCTCCGCGGGGGCGTTCGGCTCGTACCTGCACCAGGGGCAGATCTGCATGACTACCGGCCGGCACATCGTGCACGAGTCGCTGGTGGAGGAGTACACCGCCGCGCTCGCCGCGAAGGCCGAGGCCCTGCCGGTGGGCGACCCGGCCCGCGAGGACGTGGCGCTGGGCCCGATCATCGACCGCCGGCAGCTGGAGCGGGTGCACGGCATCGTCACCGACAGCGTGGCGGCGGGGGCCAAGGTCGCCGCGGGCGGCGAGATCGACGGCGCCGGCTACCGCGCCACCGTCCTGACCGGACTGACGACGGACATGCCGGCCTGGCGCGAGGAGATCTTCGGCCCGGTCGCGCCCGTCATCTCCTTCTCCACGACGGAGGAGGCCGCGCGGATCGTGAACGACTGCGAGTACGGGCTGTCGGTCGGCATCCTCGGCGACGTCGGTACGGCGATGAAGCTCGCCGACCGGATCGACTCCGGCAAGGTGCACATCAACGAGCAGACGGTCAGTGACGAGCCCAACGCGCCGTTCGGCGGCGTCAAGGCGTCCGGCACCGGCTCCCGGTTCGGCGGTGCCGCGGCCAACGTCGAGGCGTTCACCGAGACCCAGTGGCTCACGGTCCGCCCGGACATCGCCGACTACCCCTTCTGATCCCTCCGCTCGCCCGTACCGGCATTTCCCCGGCCGCCCCGGCCGGTCCGGCTCCGCTCACTCACACCCGTCCCCCGGGGGGAGAGTCATCATGGCTTCCACCACCACGTCCGGCGCGCCCGCGCAGGCCGGCCGCGCCGGCAGCGGCACCTGGACGGTGATCCTGTGCTGGATCACCGTCCTGCTGGAGGGCTACGACCTGGTCGTCCTCGGCGCCATCATCCCCACCCTGCTCAAGACCCACCATCTCGGCATGACCGCGGGCGACGCGACCACCATCGCGACGCTCTCGCTGGTGGGCGTCGCGATCGGCGCGGTCTGCGTCGGTCCGCTGGCCGACCGGCTGGGCCGGCGCCGCCTGCTCATCGGCTCGGTCGTGCTCTTCTCGGTCCTCACGATCGTGGTGCCGCTGGCGAACTCCGTCGCGATGTTCGCCGCGCTGCGCCTCCTCGCCGGTCTGGGCCTGGGTGCCTGCATGCCGGTCTCGCTCACGATGATGGCCGAGCACATGCCGGCCAGCCGCCGGGCGCGGGCCAGCACCCTGACGATGACCGGCTACCACACCGGTGCGGTGATCACCTCGCTGCTGGCGCTGCAGGTGACCGACAACTGGGAGATCCTCTTCTACCTGCTCGGCGTCGTCGGCCTGGTGATCGCCGCGATCCAGTGGTTCAAGCTGCCGGAGTCGGCGGCATTCGAGCGAGCCAGGCAGGACGGGGCGCAGCGGGTGCCGTTCACCGAGCTGCTCAAGCCGGCGTACCTGCGCGCGGGCATCGGCATCTGGGTCGCCTCGTTCATGGGCCTGCTGCTGGTCTACGGCCTCAACACCTGGCTGCCCAAGCTGATGAACGACGCGGGCTACCCGGTGCCGACGGCCGTGACCCAGCTCCTGGTGCTCAACATCGGCGGCGTCGTCGGCCTGGTCGTCGGCGGGTACGTCGCCGACCGGCGGGGCATCAAGGGCACCACCATGGTCTGGTTCGCCGTCTCGGTGCTCATGCTGGGGTGTCTGAGCATCAGGATGGAGAGCGACCTGCTGCTCAACGTGGTCGTCTTCTTCACCGGAGTGTTCGTCTTCTCGGCCATGGTGCTGGTCTACGCCTATGTGACGCACTACTACCCGGCGTCCGTGCGCAGCACCGCGCTCGGCTCCGCGTCCGGGATCGGCCGGATCGGCTCGATCGTCGGCCCGTCGATCACCGGCGCGCTGGTCGCGTCGGGGGTCGGTCACCCGTGGGGCTTCTACTTCTTCGCCGCGGTGGCGGTCCTCGGCTTCCTGGCCGTGCTGACGCTGCCGCGCGGCGGCGGGGGCGAGCCGGCCGGGACCGCGGCGGCCGCGCCGCCCGCCGCGCCGGCCGGGTGATGTCCTGAGGACATGAGGAACGGGAGCAGCGGGCCGCGCGGCCCGCTGCTCCCGTCGGTGTCCGGGGGCCTGTGTATCAGTCCTTGTCGACCTTCTGGCTCAGCACCTTGCCGTTCGCCGCGTCGACGTCGACGGTGGTCTTGTTCCAGTTGCTCTTGTCGACCACGTCGACGCCCCAGACGACCTGCTGGTCGTCGTTGTCGCCGAGTTCGACGTGGGTGACGGTGCCCTTGGCCTTGGCGGTGGCCGCCTTGACCGCCTGCTCCGGCGTCTGCTTGGCCTTGTCCAGCCACTCGGTGATCTGGGTCTTGTCGTCGGGGTCCTGGTCCGGGTCGACCATGGTGCGGAAGACCTTGCCGCTCACGGCGTCGATGTCGATGCGGTGCAGGGTGCCGTCGGACTGGGCGACCTTGGCCTCCCACTCCGGAGCGCCCTCACTGGGCGCCGGGTTCGGCATGCTGGGGCTCGCCGATCCGGTCGGCGAGCCGGACGGCGACGCGGTGGCGTCGGCCTCCGTGCGCTTGAGTTCGAGGTCCACGAGTTTGCCCTCGGGGACCTCCTTGACGGCGGTGTCGGCGGCCTTGTCCCAGGTGACCTTCGTCGCCGAGACGAGCTCCTTGCGCTGGGTCTGGTCCTCGTTCATCGAGGCCGACGGGGAGCCGGAGGGGGACGCGGACGCGGTGTCGGTGGCGGAGGGTGATTCGGTCTGGGCCGCCTCCGCGACGCTGGAACGGGTCGTATCGGCGTTCGTGCAGGCCGTCAGCAGCAGGACGGAGGCGCCAAGGGCGCCGGTCACGGCCAGCGAACGCAAGGTGGGAAGTCGTCGTGCAGAGCTCATGATGCTGTCCGTAACCGCTCCGTCACGCAGACACACCGGACCGGTATGAGAATCACCCTATTGGCTTCAGTGGGCCCGTACGAACTCCACCCGGCCGCCTCCCGCGGCGGTCACCGGGCATCGGGGCAGCGTCCGGATCCCGCCCCTTTCCAGCCACTCCCGGTACGCGGTGGACTGCCGGGCGACCTCCCAGTACGCGTCCTCCAGGGCAGGGAAGACGGCGTCCAGCTCGGCCCGGGTGCGGGCGGCCAGCAGCAGGCGCACGCCGAGCGGGTCGCCGTACAGGCGCCGCACCGCCATGTCGGGGCGGGACTGGGAGCTGGGCTGGCAGACCGTGACGACCTCGCCGGTGGCGACCAGGGAGGCGGCGGTGTGGTAGTCGCCGTGCAGCACCCGGGGGTTGAGGCCGACGGCGCGCAGCATGCGGTGCACGCCGTCCCATTCACCGTCGACGGTGGGGTCGACCATCCACCGGTCGTCGGCGAGGTCGGCGAGCCGGACGACGGGCCGGACGGCCGCGGGGTGGTCGGCGGGCAGCATGACGAACTGCGGTTCTCGCTCGACCAGCACGCGCAGCCGCAGGCCCTCGGGGATGTGCAGCGCACAGCCCTCGACCTCGTGCACGAAGGCGACGTCGAGCTGCCCGTCGGCCACCCGGCGCAGCAGCGCGTTGGCGGAGACGTCCATCTGCAGGGTCGGTTCCAGTCCCGGCCGTCTGAGCCGGCGCAGCCAGCCGGCCAGGGCCCGGCTGGCGGTGGAGCCGACCCGCAGCCTGCTGTCCCCGCCGGCCGCGGCGGCGCGGGCCTCGAGGACCAGGGTGCTCATGTCGGCCAGCAGCGGACGGGCCCGGCCGAGCACCGTCCGGCCGAGCGGGGTGGGGCGGCAGCCGGTGCGCGCCCGGGTGAACAGCGGTCCGCCCAGGGCCTGTTCGATGCGGGTCAACTGGGTGCTCAACGTGGGCTGTGCGACACCCAGTTGGCGTGCCGCCCGGTGCAGGCTGCCGGCGTCGGCGATGGCGCACAGTGCGCGTAGGTGCCTCACCTCGAGCTCCATGCAGGGAGCGTAAGGCGGAACAGTTGGTTGCGCCAGGTGAACAAAACGCGGCGGATCAGGGCGAGTTCTGCACTCTGGTCAAAGCCGCGACGAGTGGCCGGACGGCGGGTGATAGCCCGGCCCTATCACCTGTTGCCATCATCACAGGGGGCTCATGGGCGCCCCACACTCACCGATGACGACTTCTCCCCACTCCCCCACTCAAGGAGTCATCGATGCCTATCACCCTGCCCCTGCTGTCCACCGCGGTCGGTCTCGGCCTGACGGCGGCCGTGCTCGGCACCGGCCCCGCCGCGACGGCCGCGGCGCCCCAGGAGCCGGTCAGAGCCGCCCAGCTCGGCTACCAGCCCTCGGCCGGCTCGGGCGAGGACGCGGCCGCCAACCGCGCGTTCTTCGAGGCGGTCGTCAAGTCCGTCGCCGAGAAGCGCGCCGCCAACCCGTCCGCCGCCGCGGCCGTCACCGTCTACTACAGC
Source organism: Streptomyces sp. CB09001 (assembly GCF_003369795.1). Lineage (NCBI taxonomy): Bacteria > Bacillati > Actinomycetota > Actinomycetes > Kitasatosporales > Streptomycetaceae > Streptomyces > Streptomyces sp. CB09001. The sequence goes on along the minus strand of NZ_CP026730.1, from coordinate 7,201,431 downwards.
GCCACCAACGCGCCGAGCTTCCGTTCGCAGATATCCCGCTCGGCCCAGATCTGGAACGGCTCGGTGTCCAACGTGCGGCTCGCGGAGTCGAGTTCCGGCGCGGACTTCGCGTACTACGAGGGCAACGACTCGCGCGGCTCGTACGCCTCCACCGACGGGCACGGCAGCGGCTACATCTTCCTCGACTACCGGCAGAACCAGCAGTACGACTCGACCCGCGTGACCGCCCACGAGACCGGGCACGTGCTCGGCCTTCCGGACCACTACTCCGGGCCGTGCAGCGAGCTGATGTCGGGCGGCGGCCCCGGCCCGTCCTGCACCAACCCCTACCCGAACTCCACCGAGCGCAGCCGGGTGAACCAGCTGTGGGCCAACGGCTTCCAGGCCGCCCTCGACAAGGCGCTGGAGAAGGCCTCCCAGCGCTGACGTTCTGGCGGACACCGTGTGGGCGGCCCGGGCGGGCCGCCCACACGTGTGTCTCCGGGGACGCCGAGCTCAGGGGTGCCCGACGGCGGGCAGCGCGGCGCGCACGGCCCGGTGGACGGCCCGGGCGAGCCGGGCGCCCCACTCGGAACGGGGTCCCGCGAAGGCGTGCACCTCGGCGCCCCCGCCCGGGGTCCGGGCGGCGACGCACACCGCGTCGGTGGGGGTGCCGGAGCAGTCGAGACCGGCGTCGAGCAGCGCCTGGACCTTGGCCTCGGTCGCCGTCATCACCGCGTTGACCAGCGCGGCGTCGCTCAGTGCGACGGGCAGCGCGGCGACGATGTTGATCGTCCCCGGCGGCACGGTCCCGGCGGCGCCCTCGTCCGGCGCGGCCGCCCAGCCCCGCACCGAGATGCCGGCGGTCGCCACGGCCTCGGCCCCGCCGTCCCGCGCCCGGCCGTGGGCGGACACGTCGGCGGCCGTCATCAGGCCCACTCCCGGCCCGCGGGCCCCGGCGGCACGGGCCAGGTCGGCCAGGTGCCGTGCGGGGTCGGTGCGTCGGTAGCCGTGGGCGACCTGGGCGTTGAGCACCCACGCGCGCTCCCCGGTCCCGCCGCCCAGCACGGCGCTGCTGACCATCCGCCAGCCCGGACCGGGGCGCCACAGCAGGGCGTGCAGCCGTTCGCCGTCCTCCACCCGGGCCAGGTGTTCCGGGGCCGGCATGCGGTCGGCTCCGGTGCGGGGCGGCGGCAGGAGGGCGGGCACGGGTCTTGGGCTCCCAGCGGTGATCGGCGCAGGTCTGAGGCGGGCCGGACGATCGTACTCGGGGCCGGTGTTCCGGCGGCCGGCCGGCCGGTCCGTCGCGGGGCGCATTGCGGACCCGGGTCCGGGCACCTTCACTGAACACAACTTCGCCACCAGGCGACGGATCGGAGGCCGCGATGCTGTCCCACACCCTGGAGCATGGGGTCCTGGTCATCACGGTGGACCAGGACCCGGGTATCGCCGGGCGGGCCACGCTGACCACGCACATCACCAACCTGGTCGACGCCCATCAGCCGACCCCCGTCGTCATCGTCCTGACCGAGCGGGCGGGTGGCCACGCCGCGGTCAGCGCGGTGCTCCGGGCCCATCAGTGGTGCGGCCGGCTCGGTGTCCTGATGTCCGTCGTGACGCACAGCGCGCCCGTCCGGCGGCTGCTGGAGGACAACGCCGACTCCTCGGGACCGCGCCTGGTGGTGCACGCCCGCGTCGACACCGCGATCAGCACCGCGTTCACCGCCGCGGCCTAACGCCCGTGGCGGAGTTCCGCCGCGGGCGACGGCGGCCGCCGCTACTGCTGTCCGAGCCAGAGGTCGGGGCCGAAGACCTCGTAGTGGATGGCCTCGGCGGGCACCCCGCGGCGCAGCAGGTCGCCGCGGACCGCGCGCATGAAGGGCACCGGACCGCACAGGTAGACCGTGAGGTCCGCGGGCAGGTCGAGGCCGGTCAGGTCGGCGCGGCCGGTGGACGCCTCCGGCGCCCGGTCGCCGGGCTCCTCGTACCACAGGTGGAGCCGGGCGTCGGGCAGCGTGCGTATCAGGTCGAGCTGCTCCTGCCGGTGGGCGTGGTGGTCGGGGGTGCGGTCGGCGTGCACGACGGTGACCGGGCGGGTGGCGCCGGCGGCGGCCAGGTGGTCGAGCATCGAGAGCATCGGTGTGACGCCGATACCGGCGGAGGCCAGCAGCAGCGGACCGTCGTGCTCCGCCAGGGCCAGGTCCCCGGCCGGCAGCGACACGTTGAGCAGCTCGCCCTTGCGGGCGTTCGCGTACAGCCAGGAGGAGACCTCGCCGTCCGGCTGTCCGTCGCCCCGGACGCGCTTGACGGTGATGCGCCAGTCGGACCGGCCGGGCGCTGCGGAGAGGCTGTACTGGCGGATCTGCCGGGCGCCGTCGGGCAGTTCGACCTGGACGCTGACGTACTGACCCGGCCGGAACGGCACGACGGGACGGTCGTCGGCCGACCCCAGTACGAGCGAGACCGCATCGGCGCTCTCCTCGACCCGGTCGAGGATCTCCATGGGGCGCCAGACGTCTCCCTGCGCGACGCCCTTCTCGGCGTAGAGGCGGGCCTCCAGGGCGATGAGCGCGTTGGCCATCAGCCAGTAGACCTCGTCCCAGGCCCGGGCGACCTCGGGGGTGACGGCGTCACCGAGCACGTCGGCGACGGCGTCCATGAGGTGCCGGTGGACGATCGTGTACTGGTCGGGGGTGATGCCGAGCGAGGCGTGCTTGTGCGATATGCGCGAGAGCATCACGTCGGCACGCTCGTCCGGGTTCTCCAGCAGCAGGCCGGCGAACGCGGCGACCGAGCCCGCCAGGGCCCGCTGCTGCTCGCCGTTGGCCTGGTTCCCCCGGTTGAACAGGTCCCGCAGCAGCTCCGGGTGGGCGTCGAAGAGCTTGCGGTAGAACAGGTCGGCGATGTCGCCGATGGCCGATCCGACGGCGGGAAGAGTGGCTCGAACCACGGGAACGGACTGTTCGGAGAGCACAGCGACTCCTTAATTGGTAGATGATATTCGTGTTTTGGGTCACAGCTCGACGGCCTTCCGGGACCGCCGCCCGTCATCCCGAGGGGCGGCCCGTCAGGCCGATCAGGACCGGGCCGGTCGGCGAGGCCACCAGGTCGGTCACGGTCAGCGGGTCGAGCGCGGCGTAGAACGCCTCCCGGGCGTCGCGCAGCGCATGGCGCAGCCGGCAGGCTCCGCGGAGCGGACACGGACTGTCGCCCTCGCAGTCGACCACCTCGGCATCGCCTTCGAGTTCGCGCACCAGCCAGCCCACGGATGCGTGCCGACCCAGTTCGGTCAGGGTCAGCCCGCCGCCGCGACCGCGTCGCGCCTCCACCACACCCAAGTGCTGCAGGCGGGTGATGGCCTTCGCCGCGTGCGTGTAGGGCACACCGACGACCTCGGCCACCTCCCGGGTGGCCAGTGGTTCGTCACCGTCTCTCACGACCGCCAGGCGCATGACCGAACGCAGCGCCAGGTCGGTGAACTTCGTCAGCCGCACACCAGGAAGCTATCAAATGCGCATGCTAGATTCGCCTTTACCCGGGGTACTGAGCCTGTGCGGTGCGTCACTGGACCGGCCAGCCCCGGCACGGACCGCTCAACGGGGCGGCGTACGGGCACGGTTGAGCACACGGAACGGTGGCACCTGATGGCAGCGGAAGACGGCGGCTCCCCGGGCACTGCGGGCCCTCCCCTCCCCCGGGTGCTGTGCGACACGGCGGAACTCCTGTCCCTGGACGGCGACGCGGCGGCCGGCGCCCTGTGGAGGCTGGCGGAACCCGGACGGCAGCTCGACGCCAACGTCGTGCGCCTCCCCGCCGGCGGCCGGGTGGACACCCACACCGAGCCCGACCTCGACGTCATGCTCCTCGTCCTCGGGGGTGCGGCCCGCCTCGACTCCACCGACGGCGAGCATCCCCTGCGCGCGGGCGTCCTGACCTGGCTGCCGCACGGCTCGACCCGGGCCGTCCTCGCCGGGCCGGACGGGGTGACGTACCTGACCGTGCACCGTCGGCGGCCCGGCATGCGCATCCAGCCGCCGGAGGCCGCCGACCGGCTGCGGCGGTCCCTCGGCGACGGCGACGCCTGATCAGGCCGTGGGCGACGCCGGAGGACCGGCGGTCTCCGCGCGCGCGAGGGCCCGCAGCGCCGTGTCGTCCGCACTGCCCGGCCGCGGGAAGTACACGTACAGCACGTGCCCTTCGGGGCCGGCGAGGGCGAACGTCTCGAAGTCGAGGGAGAGGATCCCGACGCCGTCGACCGCGAGGCGCTTGCGGCCCGTCACGCGGTCGTACACGTCGTGGGAGTCCCACCGGGCCCGGAACGTCTCGCTGCGCTCGCGCAGGGCCGCCACGAACCCGGCGAGCTCCGCGGGCCTGGCGGCCGCGGTGGTGCGCAGCCCCGCGACCGCCTGGCGGCCGATCTCCTCCCAGTCCGGGTACACCTGCCGGGCCCGCGGGTCGAGGAAGGTGAACTCGACGAGGTTGTGTCCCGGGCTCCACGCCGGGTTGACGCGGTGTGCGAGAGCGGTGGCGGCCAGGACGTCACGGCGGGGACCGACGACGAAGGCGGGCAGGTCGGACCAGCGCTCCAGCAGGACCCGCACCCCCGCACGGACGGTGTCGGCCGGGGCCGTCGCCCTGTCGTTCGCGGGTGCCAGGGACGGCGCGACCAGGGACCAGAGGTAGGTCCGCTCGGTGTCGTCCAGGCGCAGCACGTCCGCCAGGGCCTGGAGGATTTCGCGGGAGGGATGCCGGTCCCGGCCCTGCTCGATACGGCTGTAGTAGGAGGGGCTCACCCCGGCGAGCAGCGCCAACTCCTCGCGGCGCAGGCCCTTGACCCGCCGCCGCGTGTTGTCGACGACGCCCGCGGAGGCGGGGTCGATCCGCTCCCGGCGGCTGCGCAGGAAGGAACCGACCGGATTGCCGTCGGTGTGGTCGTCACGGGACATCGGGCCGACTGTACCGGGTCTCGGACCACCTGCGACGACGCCGCCGGCAGACCCTCCGGGGGCCACCCTCGAGGAGGTGTGGCACCGCCACCCGGCGTCCGGCTGCAATGGAGGCATGAAGAATCGAACCACCGCACTGGACGACGAACCGGCCCGCAGCTCCGGCGCGTCCGGGGGAACGCCGGTCTGGCTGATCACCGGATGCTCGGGCGGCCTGGGGCGTGCCCTTGCCCGGCACGCCCTGGAGCGCGGCGACCGGGTCGCCGTCACCGCCCGTGACACGGCGGGTGTCGCCGCCCTCGTCGACGCCTACGGGGACCGCGCGCTCGCCCTCCGCCTGGACGTCACCGACCCGGCCTCGGTCGCCGCCGCCGTCGAGAGGGCCGAGCAGGAGTTCGGACGCATCGACGTCCTGGTCAACAACGCCGGATACGGCTACCTCGCCGCCGTCGAGGAAGGCGAGGACGCCGCGGTGCGCACCCTGTACGACACCAACGTGCACGGCGTGGTCACCGTCCTGAAGGCCGTCCTGCCCGGCATGCGGGCGCGCCGCTCGGGGCGGATCGTGAACGTCTCCTCCTTCGGCGGTCTCGCGGCCTTCGCGGCGACGGGCCACTACCACGCGACCAAGTTCGCCCTCGAGGGACTGTCCGAGTCGCTGGCCGCGGAAGTCGCCCCGCTCGGCATCGCGGTCACCATCGTCGAGCCAGGGGGCCTGCGCACGCAGTGGGCCGGAACGTCGATGCGGCAGTCGCCGACGCGGCTCCCGGACTACGAGCGGACCGCGGGCAGACGCCGGGCCGCCACCCTGGCGGTCTCCGGCCGCCAGCCCGGCGACCCCGTACGCGCCGCCGCCGCGATCGCCACCGCCGTGGACGCCGCGACGCCGCCGCTGCGGCTCCTGCTCGGTTCGGACGCGCTCGCCGGCGCCCGCGCCCGCCTGGAGCGGCTGCGGCACGAGATCGACGCCAACGAGGCCCTCACCCGCAGCACCGACCTGGAGCGGACGTCCTGAACCGAGGCCCCGCTCACCGTGCCTCGGCACGCAACTCCGTGAGGGACCGCGCCGTCAGGGGGCGCGGCTCCGCGTCCGGGTCGACGAGTACGACGGTGCAGGCGGCCGCATGGGTGAGGGCGCTGGTGAAGCTGCCGTCGGCGAACTGGGCCAGCGGGCCGCGCGGGGAGCGGCCGACGGCGACCGTGCGGGCCCCCACCTCGGCGGCGTGCCGGGCCAGGGCTCGGCCCGCGGCGGCCTGGTCGCCGACGCCGGTGAGGATCTGGCCGGTGGCGGCCACCCCGAGGGCACCGAGCCGGTCGAGGTGCGCGGTGACGGCGGCCCTCGCCCGGTCGTCGGTCTCGGTGTCCGCGGCCTGTTCCTCGACGACGGCGGTCCGCCGTACGTGGACGACCTCGAGCGGGCTCGCGGTGTCGCGGGCGAGGCGGGCCGCGGCGTCCACGACGGCGGCGGCCTCGCGGTGGGCGCCGACGGCGACGACCACGGGGGGCGCGTCGGACGCGGCCGGGGCTCCGACGGGGGTGAGCGCCGGGGCCACGGGCTCTCCCTCGCCGGCGTCCGTCTCGGCCCGCCGGAGCAGTCGGTGGCCGCTGGCCAGGACGGGGACGGCGAGGAGGAAGGTGGCGGCGCCCAGGTAGAAGGGGACGCTCAGGTCAGTGGCGTCGGCGAGCTTTCCGGCGACGTAGGGGGCCAGCCCGCCGCCGATGAAGCGCAGGAAGCCGTACGCGGAGGAGGCCACGGGGCGCTCGACCGGCGAGACGAGCATGACGGCCTGCGTGGTGAGGGTGTTGTTGATGCCGATGAAGGCGCCGCTGACGACGACCGCGACGATCACGGTGGTGGGGTCGGTGACGCCGGCGGCTATGACGGCCATGACGACGGCGAGGCCGAGCAGGTTGGCGTAGAGGACGGGCGCGGTGCCGTAGCGGGCCTGCAGTCGGGGGGCGAAGAAGACGCTGAAGGCGGCGACCAGCAGTCCCCAGCCGGTGAAGACCAGGCCGAGTTCGTGGGCGTTCAGCTCCATCGGGTACGGGGCGTAGCCGAGCATGGTGAAGAAGCCCCAGTTGTACAGCAGGGCCATGATGCCCATGGTGAGCAGGCCGCGGTGGCGCAGGGCCTTCAGCGGAGCGAGCGGTGAGGTGACCTTCTTGGGCCTGGGCAGGTCGGGGACGAAGGCGAGGGTGGCGATCAGGGCGACGGCCATCAGGGCGGCGACGCCGAAGAAGGGACCGCGCCAGCTGATGCCGCCCAGTTCGCCGCCGAGCAGCGGGCCGACGGCGATGCCGAGCCCCAGGGCGGTCTCGTAGAGGATGATCGCGCCGCTGAAGCCGCCGCTGGCCGAGGCGACGATGACGGCGAGGGAGGTGGCGATGAACAGGGCGTTGCCCAGTCCCCAGCCGGCCCGGAAGCCGACGATGCCGTTGATGGAGCCGGTGGCGCCCGCCAGGGCGGCGAAGACGACGATGACGGCGAGGCCGGTGACCAGGGTGCGCTTGGCGCCGATGCGGCTGGAGACCCAGCCGACGAAGAGCATGGCGACGGCGGTGACGATCAGGTAGCTGCTGAACAGCAGGGAGACCTGGCTGGGAGTGGCGTCGAGGCTCTCGGCCAGCGCCGGCAGGATCGGGTCGACCAGGCCGATGCCCATGAACGAGATGACGCAGGCGAAGGCGACCGCCCAGACGGCCTTCGGCTGCCGGAAGGGACTGGCGGCCTTTCCACGGGGTGCGCTCATGCGGGGTCTTCCTCCGAGGTGTGCTGACGGTGGTGGATGACCCGGGCCAGCGCCAGGAGCGCGGTGGTGGTGGCCTGCCGCTCCGGCCCGGTCATGTCCTCCATGAGCTGCTGGAGGGCCCGGGCACGCTCGGCGCGCCGCCGGTCCAGGACCTCGAGGCCGGTGGACGTCACGGCCACGAGCACACCGCGGCCGTCGCTCGCGTCGGCGGTGCGCCGGGCCAGGCCCGCCCGCTCCAGGCGCGTGACGAGCTGGGTCATGTTCGGCTGCGAGACGCCCTCGGCCCTGGCCAGCTCGGTCAGCCGCTGCGGGCCCTCGCGGCTCAGCCTGGCCAGCGTCGAGGAGGCGGCGGTGCTCAGACCGCCGGTCCGGGCACTCTGCCGCACGTAGCGGATCATCTGCTCCACGGCGATGATCAGGTCGTCCGGGCCCTCCGACGAGGTGTCCATAAGCGCATTATGCATTTAGATGTAGTGCGAAACAAGATGGGCCGTGGCGGCCTCCTCCCTTTTGCCTCCGGCCACCGCCGGGCACTCGTCAGAGGAACGAGGGAGGAAACGGCATGGACGACTGGCGCGGCTTCGCTCAGCAGATGGCCTCGCTGGCCCGCGATCTGCTGGCCCAGGAATCGCTGAACGACACGCTCGAACGGATCACCGCCTCGGCCACGGAACTGGTGGCGGACTGCGACGCCGCCGGCATCCTCATCCTGCGGGGCGCCAAGGTGCAGTCACTGGCACCCACCGAGCAGGTGGTGATCGACAGCGACGAGTTGCAGGGGCGCGTCGGAGAGGGGCCGTGCTTCGACGCCGCTCGCAGCTCCACGGGGGAACGCCAGTTCCGGATCGCCGACTTCACCGACGAGGCAGGACGCTGGCCCAGGTACGTCCCGGAGGCGCGCAAGCTGAAGCTCGGCAGCATGATGGGTTTCCTGCTGTTCACCGAGGACGAGGACCTCGGCGCGCTGAACATGTACTCCTACCGGCCCGGCGCGTTCACCGAGGCCGACGAGACGGCCGGCTGGCTCCTTGCCTCCCACGCGGCGGTCGCCTTCTCCAGCGCCCGTACGCACGCCCAGCTGCAGGAGGCGATCGGCACCCGGCACACCATCGGGGAGGCCATGGGCATCCTCATGGGCAGACACCACCTCTCCGAGGACCAGGCCTTCACCACGCTGCGCCGGTACTCCCAGAACCACAACGTCAAACTCCGGGAGGTGGCGGCACGGGTCTGCGAACGAGGCGGCCTGCCCTGAAACAACAGACAGAAGATGAACGAGTTTCCGCTCTTTCAGATCACGAACCCTCGTATAGTGATCGTCAGTTGAGTGCCGTGTGACAGCCCTCGGCTCGCACGCGCCCCGTTGGACGACACGAGGGCCGCTCCGGCGGCCAGGCGAGGACCCGATTGATGACCGCGCCCGCCCGCCCCGGCGACCGCCCCACTTTCCGCGCCCTCGTGGCAGTGGCCCTGCCGTGCGCCGTCGTGTCGGCGCTGGCCGTCGCCGGGGCCGTCGCCGCCGCGCCCTCCTCGGTACGCCTTCCGCTCGGACTCGGCGCCGGTGCTGCGGCGATCCTGCTCTGCGCGGCACTGACGGCGGCCGTGCACGCGGTCCGCGCGGCACGGGCCACCCGCCGCCTGCTGACGGCCGCCCGGGCCGGGGCGGATGCCGAACGGACCCGGGCCGCGGCCACGGCCGAGCGTGAACGGGACACCCTCGTCGCCGAGTTCACGCGCGAACGGGAGCGGCTCGCCGAGCAGCGGGACCGGGAAGTGGCACGGCTCGCCGAGCAGCGGGACCGGGAGGTGGCACGGCTCACCGAGGAGACGGCGCGGCTGGGCGCGCGCCTCGAGCAGGCCACCGGCGAGCGGGCCGCCGCCGTCTCCGCGACCGCCAACGCGGCCGGCCGGATGCAGGCGCTGGCCACCGGCATGCTCGCGGACCTGCGGGCCATGGAGGAGCGGCACAGCGACGAGGCCGTCCTCGCCGACCTGCTCCACCTCGACCACCGCACCGCACAGGCGGGCCGGATCGCCGACTCCGTCGCCGTCCTCACGGGCGCCCGCTCCGGCCGCCGTTGGGCGCGTCCCATCGGCATGGAGTCCATCCTGCGCGGCGCCATGGGCCGGATCGCCGGCTACCAGCGCGTGCGCGTGCACTCCACCAGTGACGCCGCGGTCGCCGGGCACGCCGCCGAGGGCGTCATGCACGCCCTGGCCGAACTCCTGGACAACGCCGCCAACTTCTCCCCTCCGACGGCGGAGATCCACGTGTACGTGGAGGCGGTGCCGGCCGGTGTCATCGTGTCCGTGGAGGACAGCGGGCTGGTGATGGGCGAGGTGCAACTGCGCCGGGCCCAGCAGGCGGTGGCCGGTGAGACGGCGGGGCTCGGCGGTCTGACCGGCACCCGGCTGGGCCTGGCCGTGGTGGGGCGGCTGTCGGCCAAGTACGGGCTGAAGGTGTCCTTCCGGCCGTCCGCGCGCGGAGGTACGGGCGTACTGATGCTCGTCCCCCAGGACATCCTGAGCGGTCCCACCGCGCCCGCCGCGCCGGGGGCGGCCCCGGCGACGACTCCGGCGGTCCGGGACGACCGGCGACACACCCCCGCGCCGTCCGCGGCCGAACTCGCCGCGGCCGACGTGGCCCCCGAGCCGCCGCCCGTCCACGATCTCGCGGACCAGGACCAGGAGCGGCCCCGACAGGAGCGGGCCCGACAGGGGCAGGGCCGGGACCGGGACCGGGACCGGGACCGGCAAGGAGTGGACCAGGAGCCGGAGCCGGACCGGGAGTTGGACCGGTCCGCCGAGGAACTGCCCAAGCGTCGTCGTGGCCGTACCCTCGCCGCCGCCGAACGCGCCCGCGCCGCCACCCGGGCCGCCGAGCCGCGCGCCACGGCGTCCGCCGACGACGCGAAGACCCGCGCGGCCCGCTTCAGCAGTTTCCGCCAGGCCGTGCGGACCACCGCCGGCACCGACAGCACCACCTCCGAACCGGCCGAGACGGCTCCCGACCTCCCGTCCCACTCATCCGCGCACCCGGAAGGCGACACCACTTCATGACCGGCTCGACCACCGCCGACGAGAAGCTCACCTGGCTCATCGAGGGCCTCCTGGAGCGCACGCCGGGCGCGCGGCACGCGCTCGTCCTCTCCCGCGACGGACTCAAGCTGTGCCGCACCCCGGAACTCTCCGTCGACCAGGCCGACCAACTGGCCGCCATCGCCGCCGGCATCCAGTCGTTGTCCCACGGTGCCTCCGTGGAGTTCGGCGACGGCAGTGGCGGGGTGCGTTCGGCGATGACCGAGTTCTACGGCGGGATCCTGTTCATCGTGGAGGCCGGCGAGGGCGCGCACCTCGCCGTGGTCACCTCCGAGGACGCGGACGCGGGACTCGTCGGACACCACATGAGCGAACTCATCGAGCAGCTCGGCGAGCACCTCACCGCGCGGCCGCGCACCTCATGAGCCGCCCCGGCAGGGACGACGCGCCCGACCGGCTGTACACCGTCACCCAGGGACGCAGCAGCTCGGGCCCCGACAACCCCTTCGACCTGGTCACCCTCGTGGTCGCCGAGTGCGCGCCGACGCCCGGAATGCAGTCCGAGCACACGGCGATCCTTCGGCTGACCGAGGCCCCCACGGCCGTCGTGGAGATCGCCGCCGAGCTGCGGCTTCCGGTGAGCATCACCAAGATCCTGCTCTCCGACCTGCACGCCGCCGGCCGGGTGAGCGCACGCCACCCGTACACGGCAGCCGTCCCCGATCCCGACATCCTGGAGCAGGTGCTCGTTGGACTCCGCAATCTCTGACGCCCGTACCCCGGCGAGCGCCCCGGACCGCACCCCGCTGGGCGCGGCCGCCGACAACGGTCTGAAGATCGTGGTCGTGGGCGGCTTCGGCGTCGGCAAGACGACCATGGTCCGTTCGGTCAGCGAGATACGTCCCCTCAGCACCGAGGAGACGATGACGCAGGCCGGCGAGACGGTCGACGACATCAGCGAGGTGCGCGGCAAGTCCGCGACGACCGTCGCCTTCGACTTCGGCCGCATCAGCCTCGACGCGCGCAACGTGCTGTACCTGTTCGGCGCGCCCGGCCAGGAGCGGTTCTGGTTCCTGTGGGACCGGCTGTTTTCGGGCACGCTCGGCGCGGTGGTCCTCGTGGACACCCGGCGCATCGACGACTCCTGGTACGCGATCGACCGCCTGGAGCACCACGGCACGCCGTTCATCGTGGCCTGCAACGACTTCGGCGGCCCGAAGCATCCGCCCGAGGCGGTCCGCGAGGCCCTCGACCTGGATCCGCGGGTGCCGCTGGTCTCCTGCGACGCCAGGTCCCGGGAGTCCAGCAAGCAGGTGCTGATCACGCTGGTCGAGCATCTCCAGGCCCACTACGCCGGTCCCTCCGCCCGGCCCCGACAGGAGTTCGCGTGAGCACCGACGCCCACGACGCCCCGGGCGCCGTACCGCTCGCCGGCCCCCGTTTCCAGACCGAACCCGCCCTGCTGTACCGGCAGATGCGGCGCGAGCACGGTGCCGTCACGCCGGTGGTGCTGGACGGCGACGTACCGGCCTGGCTGGTGCTCGGGTACCGCGAGCTGCACCAGGTGACCGGCGACCCGGTGCTGTTCAGCCGGGACTCGGACCTGTGGAACCAGTGGGAGAACATCCCGGACGACTGGCCGCTGCTGCCGATGATCGGCCGCAAGCAGCCGTCGATCCTGTACACGGTCGGCGAGCGGCACCGCGAGCGCGCCGCGATGATCAGTGACGCGCTGGAGGCCGTCGACCCGCACCTCCTGCGCGGTCACGCCGAACGGTTCGCCGACGAACTCGTCGACCGGCTGTGCGCGAAGGGCGCCGCCGACCTCGTCGGCGACTACGCGATGCTGCTGCCGGTCCGGGTCCTGGCCCGCCTGTACGGGTTCCCCGACGAGCAGGGTCCGGCACTGGTCACCGCGCTCAACGACATGATCGACGGCAGGGAGCGGGCCCTGGCGGGCCAGACGCACCTCGCCACCTCGATGGCGCGGCTGCTGGCGGACCGGAAGGCGGCGCCCGCCGACGACGTCGCCTCCCGGATGCTGGCCGACGAGAGCGGCTTCACCGAGGAGGAAATCGCCCAGGACCTGATGGTGATGATGGCCGCGGGCCACCAGCCGACGGCGGACTGGATCGGCAACTCGCTGCGCCTGATGCTGACCGACGACCGCTTCGCCGCCTCCCTCTTCGGCGGGCGCAACAGTGTCGCCGAGGCCATGAACGAGGTGCTGTGGGAGGACACGCCCACGCAGAACGTGGCCGGCCGCTGGGCCGCCCGGGACACCCAGCTCGGCGGGCGCCGCATCCGGGCCGGCGACCTGGTGCTGCTCGGGCTGCAGGGCGCCAACTCCGACCCGCAGGTCCGCACCGACGGTTCCGCGCTCACCGGCGGCAACAACGCGCACTTCTCCTTCGGCCACGGCGAGCACCGCTGCCCGTTCCCCGCGCAGGAGGTCGCCGAGGTGATCGCGCGCACCGGCATCGAGGTCGTGCTCGACCGGCTGCCGGACATCGACCTGGCGGTGCCCGCCGGGTCCCTCACCCGTCGCCCCTCGCCCTGGCTGCGGGGGCTGACCGAGTTGCCCGTGCGGTTCACCCCGACCACTGCCCTGGGAGGCACGTCAGCATGACGACCGGCACCGAAGAAGCCCGGATCCCGCTGGACCCGTTCGTCACCGACCTGGACGGCGAGAGTGCCCGGCTGCGCGCGGCCGGACCGCTCGCCGCCGTGGAGCTGCCGGGCGGCGTGCCCGTGTGGGCGGTCACGCACCACGCGGAGGCCAAGGCCCTGCTCACGGACCCCCGGCTGGTCAAGGACATCAACGTGTGGGGCGCCTGGCGGCGCGGCGAGATCCCCGCCGACTGGCCGCTCATCGGGCTGGCCAACCCGGGCCGCTCGATGCTCACCGTGGACGGCGCCGAGCACCGCCGGCTGCGCACCCTGGTGGCGCAGGCGCTCACGGTCCGCCGGGTGGAGCACATGCGCGGGCGGATCACCGAGCTGACCGACCGGCTGCTCGACGAGCTGCCCGCGGACGGCGGCGTCGTCGACCTCAAGGCCGCCTTCGCCTATCCGCTGCCGATGTACGTCATCGCCGACCTGATGGGCATCGAGGAGGCGCGGCTGCCGCGCCTGAAGGAGCTGTTCGAGAAGTTCTTCTCGACGCAGACCCCGCCCGAGGAGGTCGTGGCGACCCTCACCGAACTGGCCTCGATCATGGCCGACACGGTCGCCGCGAAGCGCGCGAACCCCGGGGACGACCTGACGAGTGCCCTGATCCAGGCGTCCGAGGACGGCGACCGCCTCACCGACGCGGAGATCGTCTCCACCCTCCAGCTGATGGTGGCCGCCGGACACGAGACGACGATCTCGCTCGTCGTGAACGCCGTGGTCAACCTGTCCACCCACCCCGACCAGCGGGACCTGGTGCTCTCCGGCAAGGAGGAGTGGTCCGCGGTGATCGAGGAGACGCTGCGCTTCTCGACGCCGACCTCGCACGTCCTGATCCGGTTCGCGGCCGAGGACGTCCCGGTCGGCGACCGGGTGATACCCGCCGGGGACGCGCTCATCGTCTCGTACGGCGCGCTGGGTCGCGACGAGGGGGCACACGGTCCGACGGCGGACCGGTTCGACATCACCCGCACGTCCGGGAACCGGCACATCTCCTTCGGCCACGGCCCGCACGTGTGCCCCGGTGCGGCCCTGTCCCGGATGGAGGCGGGCGTGGCGCTCCCGGCCCTGTACGCCCGCTTCCCGCACCTGGACCTGGCGGTGCCGGCCACGGAGCTGCGTAACAAGCCGGTGGTCACCCAGAACGACCTCTTCGAACTGCCGGTCAGGCTGGCCTGACCCCGCCCGGCCGCGGCCCGGTCCCCCACCCGCGGGGCGTTTGCATCCCGCCCCGCGGGTAACTCCGGCATTCCGGACACCGATCCCCGGGAGTCGCCATGTGGAAGCGCAAGGGCAGGAAGGACCGCCGGGCCGCCAAGCCGGTCCCCATGGAGCTGTGCGACCTGTGCGCCAGGGTCTTCCCCGAGGACGAGTCCGTGACGGGCTACGTACCGGACTCGTCCGCGGTGCACGCCACCAACGAGTGGTTCGACGGGCTGCGGCTCATCACCGCGTGCTCGGACGACCACTTCGACGTGATCAAGGACGGGTACGCGCACCGGCCCTTCGTGGACGAGGAGCTGTGGGCGGCCAAGCTGACCCGGGCGCTGACCACCGGCCCGCCGGCCCTCTCCATGGACCAGCTCGGCTGCCGGACGGGCCTCCAGGAGCCCCAGATCCGTGCGGCCGTCGCCTGGCACAACGAGCGCATGCGGGAGGCCCAGCAGCGCAGCGACCCCTGACGTCGGCGGGCCCTGACGTCGGCGGGCCCTGACGTCGACGATCCCCGGCGTGGGATCGCCGAGGTCAGCGCGGCGGCCGTACCCCGTGCACCCGGTACGGCTCCGCGTCGGCCCACCTCACTTCCAGGCCGAGGCCGGGCCGCGAAATGTCGGGCCGCAGGGCCCCGCCCTCGGGCGACGGGGCGCCGTCGAACAGCAGCCGCTCGACGCGCACGTGGTCGTGGAAGTACTCCAGGTGCCGCAGCCGGCGCACGGCGCAGAAGGCGTGGGCGGACACCGCGGGCGCGCAGTGCGCGGACAGGTCGAGGTGCCGGGCGGCGGACAGCCCCGCGACCTCCAGCACACCCGTGACGCCGCCGCACCGGGTGACGTCGGCCTGGAGGCAGTCGACGGCCGGTCCCTCGGTGAGGTTGGCGAAGTCCTGCGCGGTGAAGGCGTACTCGCCCGCGGTGATCTCCAGCCTCGCCGGGCCCCGCTCGCGCAGCATCCGCAGCCCTTCCAGGTCGGCGGAGGCGACCGGCTCCTCGAACCAGCGCACGTCCCACTCGTCGTGGAACCGGTGCGCCCAGTACAGGGCCTCCTTGCGGCCGAGCGCCCCGTTGGCGTCGGTGAACAGCTCGGGCCCGTCGCCGACCGCCCGGCGTACGGCCCTCAGGCGCCGCGGGTCGGCCTCCGGGTCCCGCGAGGTCTTCAGCTTCACGCGCCTGATGCCCTCCTGAACCCATCCGGCGAGCTGGTCGGTGAGGCGGTCCAGGGGGTAGTTGGTGAAGCCGCCGCTGCCGTAGACGGGCACCCGGTCGTGGTGGGCCGGCAGGAGGTGGACCAGCGGCAGACCCAGCAGCCGTGCCTTGAGGTCCCACAGCGCCACGTCGACGGCGGACAGGGCCATCGCCCCCACGCCCGGACGGCCGGCGTAGCGCATCCGCGCCCCCATCCGCTCCCACAGCGCGGGCGGCGAGGAGACCGGCCGGCCCTCGACGACGGGCGCGAGCACGGACCGCACGAAGGACGCCGCCGACACGTCCCCGTAGGTGTATCCGAGGCCGGTGCGGCCGCCGGCGTGCACGCGCACCAGGACCAGGGTCGTGGCGTCCCACTCCAGGGTGCCGTCCTGCTCTCGGCCCCCGGGACCGTCGGTGGGCACCTCGAAGGCGTGCACGTCGACCGCGTCGACCACGCACTCGTCCAGTACCCGTGCGTCCGGGCCGGTCAGCGACGCCATCGCGCACTCCTCGCCTTCGCGTACCGGGGCCGGTTCCCCACTCCGTCCGGTCCATGCGCGGGCCGTCCGGGTCAACCGACGTTTGTCCGGGTGCGGGCCGGGTCACTCAGTTCCCCGTCGCGAGCCATCGAAAGGACGCCCGAGGAGCACCCGTGAACCGGTTGTGGCGGCCGTTCCACCGTGTGTGGGACTGGCTGGCCGCGTCCGCCCTGGTCCGGCGCGGCCGGGACCTGGAGCTGATGCACAGGGCCATGGGCTTCGCCACCCTCGCCCTGGTCACGCTGGCACCGCTGCTGATCGTGGTGGCGGCGGCCGACCCGCTGGGGCGTGGGGGCTTCGCCTCGTGGCTGGCCGACGGCATGGGCCTGTCCGGGCGGTCGGCCAAGGTGCTGACCGACATCATCAGCCCGCCGACCAAGGTCGTCGGCACCACGAGCGTGTGGGGCGGAATCCTGCTCGGCGTGTTCGGCGTGTCCTTCGCGGCGAGCGTCCAGAACGGTTACGAGCGCATCTGGGAACTGCCCTCGGGCCCGTGGCACCGCATCTGGCGCCAGATGACCTGGGTGGTCCTGCTGACCGCCTACCTCTACCAGGAGGTGCAGACGCGGACCGCGCTGCACGGTACGGCGCGGATCGCGCTGTCGACCGCCAGCGGCATGCTGTTCTTCTGGTGGGGCCAGCACTTCCTGCTGGGCGGCCAGGTCCGCTGGCGCGACCTGCTGCCGGGGGCGTTCGCCACGATGGTGGGGCTGATCGGCCTGCGCGGCTTCTCGTACCTCTTCTTCACGCCGCTGATCCTCGACAACGCGTTCAGCTACGGCGCGGTCGGCATCGTGCTGGTGGTGGAGTCCTGGCTGATCGGCGTCGGGTTCGTCGTCTTCGGCGGCGCGATGGTCGGGCACTGGTTCTGCGAGCACCACTGGTGGGCGCGGAACATCGACCGAAGACCGCCGGACTGACGGTCAGCAGGCGCGCCGGCGCAGGCCCCCGGCCAGGGCCGCGGCGACCGCCCCGGTCGCGGCCGTGGCCAGGGCCAGCGGCCGGCGGTTGCGGGATATCCAGAACTGGACGCTGCGCGGATGGGCCTCGTCGTCGAAGATCCCGTGTGCGCCGTAGTCGTCGGGGGCGGTGTCGTCCGGCGGCTTCCAGAGGTTGACGGGCCGCGACGGGTCGACGGGCTCGTCCGTCTGCTGCCCGTCGTAGCCGGTGCGGGCCAGGTAGCGGTCGAGAAGGCCCGGGGCGAACTTCTGGCCCAGCAGGGTGGCGACGGTGGAGCCCCCGACCCAGTACACGCGCCGCTCGGGATGGTCCGCGGCGTGCAGCACGGCACGGGCGGCCACCTCGGGCTGGTAGACGGGGGCCACCGGGCGGGGATGGCGGGGCAGCCGGGTGAGGACCCAGCTGAACTGGGGCGTGTTGAGCCCGGGCATCTGCACCATCGTCACCCGCACCCCGCTGCGGTCGTGCAGCAGCTCGCAGCGCAGCGACTCGGTGAACCCCTGGATGGCGTGCTTGGCCCCGCAGTAGACGGCCTGGAGGGGGACGCTGCGTTCGGCCAGGGCCGAGCCGACCTGGACGATGGTGCCTCGGTCGCGCGGCGTCATGCGCCGCAGGGCTGCCTGGGTGCCGTGGACGAAGCCGAAGTAGGTGACCTCGGTGGCCCGCCTCAGCTCCTCGGGCCGGATCTCCGGCACGGGCGCGAAGACGGTCGAGAACGCGGCGTTCACCCAGACGTCGATCGGGCCGAGTTCCTCCTCGACCCGGCCGGCCGCCTCGTCCACGGCCGCCGCGTCGGCGACGTCCACGACCAGCGGCAGCGCCCGCCCGCCTGCCTTCTCGACCTCCTCGGCCGCCCGCCGAAGGGCGTACTCGCCCCGCGCGAGCAGGGCCACCGCGGCCCCGCGGGCGCCGAAGGCCCGGGCGGTGGCCCGGCCGACGCCGCCGGTCGCGCCGGTGACGACGACGACCTCGGTGCCCTTCGTCCCCCGGTGCCGGGTGCCGCTCACTTCCTGCCCCGGCCGGGGAGGTGCCCGGCGTACTCGGTGAGCTTCTGGCGTACGCCCTTGGTGGCGATCCCGGTCAGCTCCGGGTCGTGCAGCGCCGCCTTGATGGCCTTCTTGCCCTGGTCCTTCATGATGTGCGGCGGGATCGGCGCGATCTCCGCGTCGACCTTGAACTCCAGGACCACCGGCCGGTCGGCGGCGAGCGCCTCGTCCCAGGCGGAGCCGACCTTCTTGGGGTCGGCGCAGACGATGCCCTTGAGGCCGAGGAGCTCGGCGTAGGCGGCGTAGGGGACGTCGGGGATGTCCTGGGAGCCCGGGTACTTGGGGTCGCCGGCCATGGCGCGCTGCTCCCAGGTGACCTGGTTGAGGTCCTGGTTGTTGAACACGCAGAAGATGAGCGGTGCCGACCCGGACAGGCGGTCCAGATAGCGCTTGACGGTGATCATCTCGTTCATGCCGTTCATCTGGAAGGCACCGTCCCCGATGAAGGCGATCACCGGACGCTCGGGGTACGCGAACCGCGCCGCGATGGCGTACGGCGTCCCCGGGCCCATCGTGGCCAGGGTGCCGGAGAGCGAGGCCTGCATGCCGTCGCGCAGCAGGAGGTGGCGCGCCCACCAGTTGGTGCCCGAACCGGAGTCGGCCGTCAGGATGACGTCGTCCGGCAGCCGCGGGGAGAGTTCGGCGGCGACGGCCTGGGGGTTGATGGTCTTGCCGAAGTGCTCGCCCGCCCAGCGGTCGCACAGGTCGTGCCACTCCCGGACGTCCTTCTCGATCTTCTCCCGCCAGCCCCGGTCCGCCTTGCGCTGGAGCATCGGGATCAGGGCGCGCAGGGTCTCCCGGGAGTCGCCGACGAGGTGGGCGTCCATGGGGTAGCGGATGCCGATCATGCGGCCGTCGATGTCGATCTCGACGCCCCGGGCCTGCCCCTCCTCGGGCAGCCACTCCGAGTACGGGAAGCTGCTGCCGACCATGAGCAGGGTGTCGCAGCCCTGGATCATGTTGTCGCTGGCCTTGCTGCCCAGCAGGCCGATGGGGCCGGTGACGTAGGGCAGGTCGTCGGGCAGGACCTGGCGGCCGAGCAGGGCCTTGGCGACGCCGGCGCCGAGCAGTTCGGCGACCTCCTTCACCTCGGCCTCCGCGTTCGCCGCGCCCTGGCCGACGAGCATCGCGACCTTGTTGCCCGCGTTGAGCACGTCGGCGGCCTTGCGCAGCTCGTCGAGGTCGGGCAGCACCCGCGGCCTGCTCCAGCCGACGCTGGAGAAGACGGAGCCGTGCTCCCTGGGCGGGGAGGGCTGGGCCTCCTCCTCCTGGATGTCGCCCGGGATGATGACGGTGGCGACGCCCCGGGTGGTCAGCGCGGTCTTGAAGGCCCGGTCGATGACGTGCCGGGCCTGGCCCGGGTGCACGACCATCTGGCAGTACTCGGACACGTCCGCGAACAGCTGGTCGAGGGCGATCTCCTGCTGGTAGTGGGTGCCCAGCGACAGCCGCTTCTGCTGGCCCACCACCGCCACCACGGGCTGGTGGTCGAGCTTGGCGTCGTACAGGCCGTTGAGCAGGTGGACGGCGCCCGGCCCCGAGGTGGCGACGCAACAGCCCACCTCGCCGGTGAACTTGGCGTGGCCGCAGGCCATGAACGCGGCCATCTCCTCGTGCCTGGCCTGGATGAACTCGGGGTCGCCGTCGGCCCGGTCGAAAGCGCCGAGCAGACCGTTGATGCCGTCGCCCGGATAGCCGTACACCCGCTGGACGCCCCACTCGGACAGGCGCTGGAGCACATAGTCGGCGACTTGGGTCATGGGGCTCTCCCAGGCGTGCGGGGACGACGGTCGGTGTGTGGGGTTACCGTCGCGGCCGCTCCTAAACCGGCCCCGCGTCCCCTCGCGGCCGTTCGCGGGTCCCCTCCCCCTACGCGGGCGGCGGCGCCGTGCTCGCGCGGGTCACCAGCCGGGTGGGCACCAGCGTGGTGCCCCGCTGCGGACCCGCCTCGCGCATCGTGCGCAGCACGGCCCGCACGCACAGCCGCCCGACCTCGGCGAAGTCCTGGTGGACGGTGGTCAGCGGGGGCAGGAAGGAACCGGCCTCGGCGATGTCGTCGAAGCCGATGACGCTGACGTCCTCGGGCACGCGCCGGCCGCGTTCGTGCAGGGCGCGCAGCAGGCCGAGGGCCATCTGGTCGTTGGCCGCGAAGACGGCGGTGCAGTCCTCGCGGGCGGCGAGTTCCAGGCCGGCCCGGTAGCCGGACTCCGCCGACCAGTCGCCCCTCACGAGCGGCGGCGGGGTGCGGCCGGCCTCGGTGAGGGTGCGCCGCCAGGCGTCGGTGCGGCGCTGGGCGGCGAAGGAGCCTTCGGGGCCGCCCAGGTGCCACACCGTGTCGTGCCCGAGGTCCAGCAGGTGGCGCACGGCGGCGCGGCTGCCGCCGGCCTGGTCGGTGTCGACGACCGTGTAGGTGTCGCCGGCGTCGGAGTCGACCACGACGACCTGGACGTGCGGCGGCAGTTTGAGGGAGGCCGCGTCCAGGAGGTGGACCTCCATGATGACGATGACCGCGTCGACGGCCAGTTCCTCCAGCCGCGAGAACGCGCCGCGCACCTCGTCCTGGGTGGGGACGGCGACCGGGAGCAGCGTCACCGCGTACCCCTCGCTCGCCGCGGAGGTCGCGATGGCCTCCAGGGTGCGCACGTTGCCCGTGGTGGCCAGCGTGAAGGTGATGACGCCGATGGTGCGGAACTCGCCCCGCTTGAGGGCCCGGGCCGCGCTGTTGGGCCGGTAGCCCAGCTCCTTCATGGCCGCCAGCACCTGTTGCCGGGTCTCCTCGGTCACGCCCGCGTAGCCGTTGGAGACGCGGGAGACGGTCTGCGAGGAGACTCCGGCCAGCCGGGCCACGTCCGCCATGGAGGCCGTGCGGTCCCGGCCGCGCCGGGGTGGCACGGGTGCGCTCGTCGGGACTTCCTCAGCCGTGCTCACTCGCCGTCAGCCGCCTCTCTGTCGCTGTCGGGTCCCGGTGCGGAAGGACCCTTGACCGTCGTCATCGGGGCAGTGTAGACATGCCGCCATCAGATGTTTACGTAAACATAACAGGTCGTCGCTCTTTCGCGGTGCGCCATGTTTACGTAAACATCAGGCGAAGCTCCAGGACGTGGACGAGCGAGGAACGACATGACGACGCTGCAACCGCCGGCCGCCGCCGAGCCGCGGCCGGCTCCGCCCCCGGTGAGGCGGGACCGCCGTTCCTGGACGGGGTGGGGCTTCCTCGGCCCCTTCGTGGCCGTCTTCGCCCTGGTGTTCCTCGCGCCCCTCGCGTACTCGGTCTACCTCAGCCTCTTCCGCGACCAGCTGATCGGCGGGACCACCTTCGTCGGCCTCGACAACTACGGCGAGGCGCTCAAGGACGACCGGTTCTGGGCCTCGCTCGGCCGGGTCTCGCTCTTCCTCGCCGTACAGGTGCCGATCATGCTCGGCATCGCGCTGCTCGTGGCCCTCGCGCTGGACAGCGGCCGCCTCTACGGCCGGAGCTTCTTCCGCATCTCCATCTTCCTGCCGTACGCCGTGCCCGCCGTGGTGGCCACCCTGATGTGGGGCTTCATGTACGGCACCCGCTTCGGCCTGGTCGGTGACATCAACGGCGCGCTGGGCGTCTCGCTGCCCGACCCGCTCTCCCCGGACCTGGTGCTCGCCTCCATCGGCAACATCGTGACCTGGGAGTTCGTCGGCTACAACATGCTGATCTTCTACTCGGCGCTGCGCGTCGTGCCGCACTCGCTGTACGAGGCGGCGCAGATCGACGGCGCCGGGCAGATCCGCGTGATCACCGCCATCAAGCTCCCGGCCATCCGCGGGGCCCTGGTGATCGCCACGATCTTCTCGATCATCGGCAGTTTCCAGCTCTTCAACGAGCCCAGCATCCTGCAGCCCCTGGCGCGCAACGCGATCACCACCGACTACACGCCGAACTACTACACGTACGCGCTGTCCTTCAACGGGCAGCAGCACAACTACTCCGCGACGGTCGCCATCGTCATGGGGCTGATCACCATGGTCATCGCCTACGCCGTGCAGCTGCGCGGCATGCGCAAGGGAGTGTGAAGCAGCGATGACCAGTCCCGTCGCCACCGCCTCGGACCGTTCCGCGCCCACGCCGTCCGGCACCTCCCGCTCCGCCCCGCGGCTGCGTACCCCCCGGCGCCGGCACTCCGCCGACCAGCCCCGGCGCAGCGTGCTGCTGACCGTGCTCACCTCGCTCGTCCTGCTGTACAGCCTGGTTCCGCTGGTCTGGCTGGCCATCAGCGCCACCAAGACGCAGGAGGGGCTGTCCCGTTCCGCCGGGCTCTGGTTCGACGGCGACTTCGCGCTGTGGGACAACATCACCGAGACGTTCACGTACCACGACGGCGTCTTCACCCGCTGGCTGCTCAACACCCTGCTGTACGTGGGGCTCGGCGCGGGCGGTGCCACCTTCCTCGCCGTGCTCGGCGGTTACGCGCTCGCCAAGTTCGACTTCCCCGGCCGACGCGCCGTCTTCGCCGTCGTCATCGGCGCGGTGGCCGTGCCGGGGACGGCGCTGGCGGTGCCGACCTTCCTGATGTTCAGCAAGATGGGCCTCACCAACACCCCCTGGGCGGTGATCATCCCGTCCCTGATCTCGCCCTTCGGCCTCTATCTGATGTGGGTGTTCGCGACCGAGGCCATCCCGACCGAGCTGATGGAGGCCGCCCGCATCGACGGGGCGGGCGAGGTGCGCACCTTCTTCCGGGTCGCCCTGCCGCTGCTGGCGCCCGGCATCGTCACCGTCCTGCTGTTCACCATGGTCGCCACCTGGAACAACTACTTCCTGCCGCTGGTCATGCTCAAGGACCCCGACTGGTACCCGCTGACCCTGGGGCTCAACAGCTGGAACCAGCAGGCCGCGACCGCGGGCGGCGAGGCCGTCTTCAACCTCGTCGTCACCGGCTCGCTGATCACCATCCTGCCGCTGATCGCCGCGTTCCTGCTGCTCCAGAAGTACTGGCAGTCCGGTCTCGCCGCCGGAAGCGTCAAGGAGTAGCCCTCCCCCGTCCCTCGCCCGCCTCCCCCGACCACAACCTCGCCAACCCTCAACGGTGCCGGTTCCGGCCACGAAGAAGTGGAAGCACGCCCATGCCCACACACCTGACCAAGCACTCGCGCCGCCTCCTGCGCGGCACGGTCCTCGTCTGCGCCCTCGCCCTGGGAGCGAGTGCCTGCGGCGACTCCGACGACGGGGGATCGAGCCAGAAGGCCGTCTCCGAGGCGGACATACAGGCGGCCCTCAAGGAGGGCGGCACCATCACGGTCTGGGCGTGGGAGCCCACCCTCAAGCAGGTGGCCACCGACTTCGAGAAGAAACACCCCGGCGTCAAGGTCGACCTGGTCAACGCCGGCACCAACAAGGACCAGTACACGGCGTTGCAGAACGCCATCTCGGCGAAGAAGGGCGTCCCGGACGTCGCCCAGATCGAGTACTACGCGATGGGCCAGTACGCCCTGACCAAGCAGCTCACCGACCTCAAGTCCTTCGGCGCCGACAAGCTCTCCGCCCAGTTCTCCCCCGGCCCGTGGAACGGGGTGAAGGCCGGTTCGGACGGCGTCTACGCGCTGCCGATGGACTCCGGTCCGATGGCCCTGTTCTACAACAAGAAGGTCTTCGACAAGTACGACATCAAGGTCCCCACCACCTGGGCCGAGTACCTGGACGCCGCCCGCGACCTGCACAAGGCCGACCCGAAGGCGTACATCACCGCCGACAACGGCGACGCCGGGTTCGCCACCAGCATGCTCTGGCAGGCCGGTTCGCGCCCCTACACGGTCGACGGCACCAAGGTGAAGATCGACTTCTCCGACCAGGGCGCCAAGACGTTCACCGGCACCTGGCAGCAGCTGATCGACGAGAAGCTGCTCGCCTCCGTGCCCGCCTGGACCGACGAGTGGTACAAGGGCCTCGGCGACGGCAGCATCGCGACGCTGGCGACCGGCGCCTGGATGCCCGCCAACCTGGAGTCCGGCGCGAAGGCGGCCTCCGGCGACTGGCGCGTCGCCCCGATGCCCCAGTGGAAGGCGGGCGACAAGGTCAGCGCCGAGAACGGCGGCAGCGCGCTCGCGCTCCCGGAACTCGGCAAGAACGAGGCACTGGCGTACGCCTTCGTCGAGTACGCGAACGCGGGTGACGGCGTGCAGACCCGGCTGAAGAACGGCGCCTTCCCGGCGACCACCGCGGATCTGCAGTCCACCAAGTTCCAGGACACCGCGTTCCCGTACTTCGGCGGCCAGAAGGCCAACAAGATCTTCGCCGAGTCGGCCGCCGAGGTCCCCGACGACTGGTCGTACCTGCCCTACCAGGTCTACGCGAACTCGGTCTTCAACGACACCGTCGGCAAGGCCTACGTCTCCGGCACCACGCTGGCCGAGGGCCTCGAGTCCTGGCAGGAGGCCTCGGTCAAGTACGGCGAGGAGCAGGGCTTCACCGTCGAGAAGTAGCGCACGCCCCCACCGGAAGGACCGCCATGATCTCCACCCTCCACTCCCGCCTGCACCGCGGGGCGGACGGTGCGCCCGCCCCGCGTCTCGCCTACGGCGCCGACTACAACCCCGAGCAGTGGCCCCGGGAGGTGTGGGAGGAGGACGTACGGCTGATGCGGGAGGCCGGGGTCAACATCGTGTCGCTCGGCATCTTCTCCTGGGCCCGCATCCAGCCGGGGCCGGGCACCTGGGACTTCGCCTGGCTCGACGAGGTGATGGACCTGCTGCACCGGCACGGCGTCGGCGTCGACCTGGCGACCGCCACCGCCTCCCCTCCGCCGTGGCTGACCACCGCGCATCCCGAGATCCTCCCGGTCACCGACCGGGGCGAGACGCTGTGGCCGGGAGCGCGCCAGCACTGGCGCCCGACCTCGCCCGTCTTCCGGGAGCACGCCCTGCGCCTGGTCCGGAAGCTGGCCACCCGCTACGCCGACCACCCGGCGCTCGTCGCCTGGCACGTCAACAACGAGCTGGGCTGCCACAACGTCTACGACTACTCCGACGACGCGGCCCGTGCCTTCCGGGACTGGCTGCGCGCGCGGTACGGCACGACGGACGCCCTCAACCACGCCTGGGGCACGGCGTTCTGGTCGCAGCGCTACGGCGACTGGGCGGAGATCCTGCCGCCCCGGCTGGCGGCCTCGCATCCGAACCCGACCCAGCAGCTGGACTTCAAGCGCTTCTCCTCGGACGCGCTCAAGGACCACCTGCGCGCGGAGCGGGACCTGCTGCGGGAGCTGACCCCGGACGTCCCGGTCACCACCAACTTCATGGTGATGCCCGGCACCAAGGGCATGAACTACGCGGACTGGGCCGGCGAGGTCGACTTCGTCGCCAACGACCACTACGTCGTCCCGCACCCCCAGGCCCGCGACGAGCTGTCGTTCTCGGCGAACCTCACCAGCGGCATCGCGGGCGGCCGTCCGTGGTTCCTGATGGAGCACTCCACCAGCGCGGTGAACTGGCAGCCCGTCAACCTGGCCAAGCAGCCCGGCGAGATGGCCCGGGACTCGCTGACCCACGTGGCGCACGGCGCCGACGCGGTGTGCTTCTTCCAGTGGCGCCAGTCGGCGGCCGGAGCCGAGAAGTACCACTCGGCGATGGTCCCGCACGCCGGTGCGGACAGCGACCTGTTCCGTGCGGTCACCGCGCTCGGCGACACCCTGAAGGCGCTCGCGCCGGTCGCCGGGAGCGAGCGGGAGCCGGCCGCGGTCGGCATCGTCTTCGACTGGGAGTCCAGGTGGGCCAGCGAGCAGGACTCGCACCCCACCTCGCTGCTCGACTACCACCAGGAGGCGCTCGACTGGTACTCGGCGCTGCTCTCCCTGGGCATCCGCGCCGACGTCGTCACCACCGGCGCCGACCTGAGCCGCCACCGGGTGCTGATCGCCCCGGTGCTGCACATGGTCCCGGCCGAGCTGGCCAAGGACCTCACGCGCTACGCCGAGCAGGGCGGTCACCTGGTCACCACGTACTTCTCCGGCATCGTGGACGAGCACGACCACGTCTGGCTGGGTGGTTACCCGGGCGCGCTGCGAGACCTGCTCGGCATCCGTGTCGAGGAGTTCGGCCCGCTGCCCGCCGGACAGAGTGTGGAGCTGGACGGCGCGGGCAGCGGGGATCTGTGGACCGACCGGATCACCGTGACCGCGCCGGAGACCGAGGTCCTGGCGCACTACCGCACCGGCACCCATGCGGGCCGCCCCGCCGTCACCCGGCGTCCGGCGGGCGCCGGTTCGGCCGCCTACGTCTCCACCCGGCTCGGCGCCGACGGGCTCGCCGCGCTGCTGCCGAGGCTGCTGGAGGCGGCCGGGGTGAAGAGCGAGCTGCCCGCCTCGGTGCGGGGACGGGTCGAGGCAACCGTGCGCCGGGGCGCCGGGGGACGGTTCCTGTTCCTGGTCAACCGGACCGACGAGACCGTGACCGTCCCCGGGCTCGCCGGAGAGGTCCTGGTGGGCGACACCGGTGACGAGGGCGCCGTCGTCCTGGCGGGCCGAGGGGTCGCCGTCCTGCGCACGCCCACCTCCTAGGCCCCCCGCACCACCCCATGCTCCCCGGAGCGGGCACGGCCCGCCCCGGGGCCATCCCCCGCTGCCCCGAACCCGGTGGCGGGGGCCACCGCAGCGACCACACCTTTCCGTTGGGAGCACACGATGGCACGCCGTACCCGCAGCAGACGCCTCCTCGGCGCCGCGGTCCTGACCGCTCTGACCACCGGGGCCGCCCTGCTCGGCGTCCCCGCACAGGCCGATCCGGCCGCCGCCCCCGCCTCCGTCACCGTGCGGCCGGACCCCTCGTACCAGCAGGAGGCGTTCGAGGGCTGGGGCACCAGCCTGGTCTGGTTCGCCAACGCCACGGGCGACTACCCGCCCGAGATCCGCGAGAGGCTGGCCCGCCTCCTGTTCGGCGAGAACGGCCTCGGACTCAACATCGCCCGCTACAACATCGGCGGCGGCAACGCGCCGGACGTCAAGGACTACCTGCGGGCCGGCGGGGCGGTAGAGGGCTGGTGGCAGGCGCCCGCGGGCACCACGCGCGAGGACATCGACTGGTGGAGCGCCGACGACCCGGCCGACTGGAACGAGGACGCCGACGCCACCCAGCGCTGGTGGGTCGAGCGCATCAAGGACGACATCGACCACTGGGAGACGTTCAGCAACTCCCCGCCCTGGTTCATGACCGTCAGCGGATACGTCTCCGGCGGCTTCGACTCCTCCGCCGACCAGCTGAAGCCCGAGTCGGTCGACGACTTCGCCGCCTACGTCGCGGGGGCGACCAGACGGCTGGAGAAGGCCGAGGGCATCGAGGTCGACACCGTCGACCCGTTCAACGAGCCCAACACCCCGTACTGGGGTACACAGCTCGGCGCGGACGGCGAGCCCGTCGGCGGCCGGCAGGAAGGGGCCCACATGGGTCCCGAGCTGCAGCGCGAGGTGCTCCGAGCCCTCGCCCCGGCACTGAGGAAGGCGAAGGTCAAGGCTGACGTCTCGGCCATGGACGAGACCAACCCGGGCACCTTCGCCAAGAACTGGAACGCCTACTCCGCGGCCGACCGGGCGCTCGTCGGGCAGATGAACGTCCACACCTACGGCACCGGGCAGCGCACCACCGTGCGGGACCTCGCCAAGGCCGCGGACAAACCGCTGTGGATGAGCGAGGTGGGCGGCGACTGGGGCGACGGCCAGGACTTCGAGGACATGCGGCCCGGCCTCGGCCTCGCCCAGCAGATCGTCGACGACCTGCGGGAACTGGAGCCCCGCGCCTGGGTGTTCTGGCAGCCCGTCGAGGACTACGACAACATGAAGCCGGGCGGCGAGTCCGCGAAGGGCGGCAACTGGGGCAGCATCCAGCTCCCGTTCGACTGCACGGCCCAGGACACCCTGGAGACCTGCCCGATCCGGACCAACACCAAGTTCGACGCCGCCCGCAACTTCACCCATTTCATCAAGCCCGGCGACCGGCTGATCCAGACGGACGACACCTCCAGCGCCGCCGCGGTCACCCGCGACGGCAAGGGCGCCTCGCTCGTCCACGTCAACCGCACCACCGAGGCCCGCACGGTCACCCTCGATCTGTCCAAGTTCCGCGACGTGAGCCGCCGCGCCACCGTGACCCCGGTCGTGACCAGCGCCGACGGCAAGCTGGAGAAGCAGTCCCCGATCAGAGTGAGCGACCGCACGGCCACCTTCACCGTGCCCGCCCAGTCCGTCACCTCCTTCGCGATCGAGGGCGTCTCGGGGGTCGCGAAGGACGCCGCCGCGCTGCGCAAGGGGCACACCTACACGCTGACCGGCGTGCAGAGCGGCAAGGCCGTCACCGTGGCCGCGGACGGCACGAACCTGGTCCTCGGGACCGGGGCCGACGCGAGCGCCCGGCAGTGGCGGCTGAGCGCGGTGCGCCACGACGGCGGCGTCCGCGACCGCTACGTCTTCACCCGGCCCGAGGACGGCACCCGCCTCGCCGTGCGCGACGACGTCCCGGTGGCCGAGCCCGACACGGGCAGGCCGGACCGGGCCGCCGAGTGGCTCGCCTCGAGCACCGGCGACGGCACCTGGACCCTGGTCAACGCCGCCACCGGGCGCCTGCTCGAAGTGGGCGGCCAGGCCACCCACGACGGTGCGGCCGTCACGACCTGGCCGCCCAACTCCGGTGCCAACCAGCGCTGGACGCTGACGGACGGGTCCGCCGGCTGATCCCTTCCCAGGTTGCCGGCGGTCCCGTCCGCACGCTCGCCGAGGTGCGGACGGACCGTCGGCCCACCCCGTTCGGACACGAGAGGACCGCATGACCACCGACCCCCGTGAGCGCGAGGTCCGCCGCAGGATGGCGGCCCGTGAGCTGTACGCGGACGGCGCCCCGGGCCTGGAGGGCCTCGCCGAGGAGCGGCTGCGCGGCAAGGAACTGGCCGACGCCTACAACCGGACCGGCGCGCGGGACGAGGAGGGCCGCCGGGCACTCCTCAAGGAGATGCTCGCCTCGCTCGGCACGGGGGTGTGGATCGAGCCGCCGCTGCACGTGGCCTACGGCAACCGGATCCACCTGGGCGACGACGTGTACGCCAACTTCGGCCTCACCCTCGTCGACGACGTCGAGGTCTTCGTCGGCGACCGGGTGATGTTCGCCCCGCACGTGACCGTCAGCACCACCGGTCACCCCGTCCACCCGGATCTGCGCAGGGACGGCACCCAGTTCTCGGCTCCGGTGCGCATCGAGGACGACGTGTGGATCGGGGCCGGCGCGCTGATCATGCCGGGGGTGACCGTCGGCCGGGGCTCGGTGGTCGGTGCGGGCAGCGTGGTGACGGCACACGTGCCGCCGATGACGGTCGTCGCCGGGACCCCGGCCCGGGTACTGCGCGAGATCACGGACGCCGACCGCGAGTGGACCTACCGTCCGCCCCGCACCCTGGGCCCGGGTCGGGACGGGGGACCGGGGTGACCGGCAACTTCCGCCGCCCGCCCGGCACATGGCACGGCCACACCGCAGTACGATGATCCAGAACTGCGGCGGAGCGTCACCCTCCCGGACCACGGAGCCTGCCATGACCACGGACCACACCCAGCCTCCCCAGATCGACACCGGCCGGGCCCACCCGGCGCGGGTCTACGACTGGCTGCTGGGCGGCAAGGACAACTACCCGGTCGACGAGGCGGTGGGCGAGACGCTGCCGCCCGAGGCACGGGACGCGGCGCGGCAGAACCGCGCGTTCATGAACCGCGCGGTGGCGCATCTCGCCGCCCGGGGCATCGACCAGTTCCTGGACATCGGCACGGGCATCCCGACCGAGCCCAACCTGCACCAGATCGTCCAGCGGACGGTGCCCGGGGCCAGGGTCGTCTACGCCGACAACGACCCGATCGTGCTGCGGCACGCGGAGGCGCTGCTGGTGAGCAGCCCCGAGGGGGCCACGGACTACATCCAGGCCGACGTCCGCGAGCCCGAGGAAATCGTGCGGCACGCGCGCGGGATCCTGGACTTCGACCGGCCGATCGCGCTGTCGCTGATCGCGCTGATGCACTTCGTTCCGGACGACCAGGACGCCCACGGCATTGTCCGGGGACTGGTGGAGACCCTCCCGTCGGGCAGCCACCTGGTTCTGTCGCACGCCGCGATCGACCTCTTCCCGGAGCTGGCGGAGCAGGTGATCGCCCAGTACGCCAAGGGCGGCATCCGGCTCGGCTTCCGCACCCGGGCGGAGGTCACCCGTTTCTTCGACGGCCTGGAGCTGGTGCCGCCGGGCCTGGTCACGGCCACCGAGTGGTCCGGCGAGGGCCTGGAGCCGCCCGCGCCGGAGGAGAGCGGTATCTACGCGGGCGTGGCGCGCATCCCCTGACGGGCACGGGACCCGGGGCGCGGACTCCGGTGCGCGGACTCCGGTGCGCGGACTCCGGTGCGCGGGTTCAGCGACGACGCCCGCGTACCGCCCGGCCGCTGCCGATCCCGGCGACGTGCAGGGCGAGCAGGGCGAGGCCGATGAGCATGACGTTGGTGGAGGTGAAGATGTCGTTGGTCGACACCTCCGCCGCGTTGATCAGCCAGGCGATGAGGAACAGAACCGCCGCGACGATGGCGAGCACGGTGTACACCCTTCGGATCGGCGGCACCGGGGCGGTGCCGTATCTCGCGTATGCCCCCGACGGGGTGCGTGACACGGCGGACAACGCCGAGCGCGGCCGCCGGGGCCCCAGGTAAGGCGAACCTAAGATCAGATAATGTTGCGTGTGCAACAACCATCGGGACAACCCTTCCGGCGGTTTCGCGAGCACACCTGGGAGCCGGCCTTGCCACACACGATCGAGACGGCCGGAGACCGGCCGGACGCCGCCACCGCCTCCGACACAGCCACCGCCACCGCCGAGGGCTGGGTCGAACTCGGCTCGCGCGCACAGCTGCGCGAGCTGCTGGGCGAACCCTGGCCCCTCGTCATCGACAAGGTGCACGACCGGCTCACGGACGAGGACCGGCACATCCTGGCCCGCTCCCCCTTCTGCCTCCTGGCGACCTCCGACGCGGGCGGCAACTGCGACGTGTCGCCGCGCGGCGACACCCCCGGCTTCACCCACGTCCTCGACTCGCGCACCCTCGCCCTGCCGGACCGGGCGGGCAACCGGCGCGGGGACAGCTTCCACAACATCCTCGACAATCCGCACGCCGGCCTGCTCTATCTGATCCCCGGCGGCAAGGAGGTGCTCCGGGTCAACGGCCGGGCCCGCATCCTCACCGACGCGCCCTTCTTCGACGCGATGGTGCGCGACGGACGGCGTCCGGACCTCGCCCTGCTCCTGGAGATCGACGAGATCTACCTCCACTGCCCGATGTCCCTGAACCGGGCAGGACTGTGGAAATCCGGGCCTTCGCAAGCGAGTTGAGCCCATCGCGCGGCCCCAGGCCGAGGGACGGCACAGCGCCCGCGGCGCCCGTGTGACCCCCGCCTCTACCAGCACTATTTAGGTTAGGCTAACCTTCACCGCGTGAGATCAGGTGAAGACGCAGCAGCCGGTACCCCGCGCCTGCGCGGACATGAGCTGTCGGCCACGGGCGTGACCGTCGCGTACGACGGTGTGGATGTCGTGCACGACGCCGGGGTCAGGCTCAGGCCCGGCGAAGTGACCGTCCTGGTGGGCCCGAACGGCAGCGGGAAGTCGACGCTGCTGCGGACCGTCGCCCGGCTGCAGCGGGCCCGCAGTGCCACGCTCAGCCTGGACGGCACCACCGACGGGCTGGCGCTGACGTCCCGTGAGTTCTCGCGGTACGTCGCCCTGCTGACGCAGGGACGTCCGACGCCCGGCGGGCTGACCGTGCGCGACCTCGTCGAGTTCGGCCGCTACCCGTACCGGGGCCGCTGGGGACGGCCCGATCCGGACGGCCCGGCCGCCGTCGAGCGGGCGCTCGCGCTCACCGGCGTCGACGGCCTCGCCGACCGCGGCGCGGACCACCTCTCCGGCGGGCAGTTGCAGCGGGTGTGGCTCGCGAGCTGTCTCGCCCAGGAGACCGGCGTACTGCTCCTGGACGAACCCACGACCTACCTGGACCTGCGCTACCAGGTCGAACTCCTCGACCTCGTCCGCGACCTGGCGGACGACCACGGCATCGCCGTCGGTGTCGTCCTGCACGACCTCGACCAGGCGGCGGCCGTCGCCGACCGGATCACGCTGCTCGAAGCGGGCCGGATCGTCGCCGACGGCCCGCCCGAGGACGTGCTGACGCCGGAGCGGCTCACCGCCGTCTACGGCATCCGGATCGACGTCGACACCGACCCCCTGACCGGCCGGCTGCGCACCCGCCCGATCGGCCGCCACCACATACGCACCCCCCGCACACGAACCCCCGAAAGGCTCGGCACCACCTCATGAGACGCCTCCTGCTCACCGCGGCCGCCACCACCGCCGCGGCGCTCACCCTGGCCGCCTGCGGCACCACCGAACCCGCCGCCGACAAGACGGAGAAGAAGGCCTCCGAGGCGATCACGCTCAAGGACGGCAAGGGCACCGAGGTGAAGCTCGACGGACCGGCCACCAAGGTCGTCGCCACCGAGTGGAACGTCGTCGAGAGCCTCGTCTCACTCGGGGTGGACCCGGTCGGCGTCGCGGACGTCAAGGGCTACAAGACCTGGGACAGCGCCGTTCCGCTCGAGAACGAGCCCAAGGACATCGGCACCCGTGGCGAGCCGAGCATGGACACCGTCGCCTCCCTCGCCCCGGACCTCATCGTCGCCACCACGGACCTCAGCCCCGCCGCGGTGAAGCAGTTGCGCGAGGTCGCTCCGGTGATCGAGGTGACGTCCGCCGACGGCACCGGCCAGATCGACCGGATGCTGGAGAACGTCGACCTCATCGCCAGGGCCACCGGCACCACGGACAGGGCGAAGTCGCTGCGGGACGGCTTCGAGGCCAAGGTCGCCGAGGGCAGGAAGGCCCTGGCCGACGCCGGGATGGCCGGCAAGGACATCGCCTTCGCGGACGGCTACGTCGCCTCCAACCAGGTCTCGATCCGCCCCTACACCGCGACCTCGCTCATCGGTGAGGTCAACGAGGCCGTCGGTCTGAAGAACGCCTGGACGGTGAAGGGCGACGAGGCCTACGGTCTCGGCGCCACCGACGTCGAGGGCCTGACCAAGCTGCCCGAGGACACCCAGTTCGCCTACATCGGCAACGACGACGACCCGAGCGCCACCCCCTTCACGGGTGAGCTGGCCAAGAACTCGGTGTGGAAGTCCCTGCCGTTCGTGAAGGCGGGGGACGTACACCGCCTCGACGACGGCATCTGGATGTTCGGCGGTCCCGGGTCGATGGAGGCGTACATCGACGCCGTCGTCGGCGCGCTGACGAAGTAGCGGGGCCATGGCCGTCACCGCGACCGAACCCGCCACCGAGCCCACCGCGGCCCGTCCGTCGACGGTCCCGTCGTCCCGGTCGGGCGCGGCCGCGGTGACGGCCGGAATCGTCCTGCTGGTCGCCGTCCTCGCCGTCGTCGACATCACCCAGGGCACCGCCTCCGTCGGCCCGTCGGAGGTCTTCAAGGCCCTGACCGGGCGGGCCGACGCCGACGACGCGTCCGTCGTCGTCGCCTCCCGGCTGCCCCGGATGACCGCGGGGCTCCTGGTCGGCGCCGTCCTCGGCATGGCCGGCTCCGTGCTCCAGGCGGTCAGCCGCAACGTGCTGGCCTCGCCCGACACGCTCGCGGTGAACGCGGGGTCCTATCTGGCGCTCG
This sequence comes from Streptomyces sp. CB09001, assembly GCF_003369795.1. Taxonomy (NCBI): domain Bacteria; kingdom Bacillati; phylum Actinomycetota; class Actinomycetes; order Kitasatosporales; family Streptomycetaceae; genus Streptomyces; species Streptomyces sp. CB09001. The sequence continues at coordinate 7,167,393 of NZ_CP026730.1, read as the reverse complement.
GGCTGGCCGGCGCCACCGGCCTCTCACTGCCGATGCTCGCCTCGTCCGGCATCGCCTTCGTGGGCGGCCTGGCGGCGGCGGCCGTCGTGCTCGGACTGTCCGGACTCGGCACGGGCACCGTCCGGCTGGTGCTGGCCGGCACCGCGCTGATGCTGGGTCTGCACTCCATGACGCAGGCACTGCTGCTGCTCTTCCCGGAGCAGACGAAGGGCCTGTACGAGTGGAACCAGGGCAGCATCGCCCAGAACGGCTTCGACGGCGTCCTGCAGATGCTGCCGATCGCCCTGATCGGGCTCGTGGGCCTGATGCTGACGGCCCGCCGGGTGGACGCGCTGGCCCTCGGCGAGGACGCGGCGCGCGGTCTCGGCGTGCCGGTGCGGGCCACCCGGGTCACGGTCGTCGTGCTCGCGGCGCTGCTGTCCGCCGCCGCGGTGACGCTCGCCGGCCCGATCGGCTTCGTCGGCCTGTGCGCGCCGGCCCTGGTGCGCCCGCTCGCCCGCCGCTTCCGCGGCTTCGCCCGCTCCCGTACGGCGATGCCCGCCGCGGCGCTCACCGGCGCGGCCCTGGTGCTGGGTTCGGACGTGCTGCTGCGGGCCCTGGTCGGGGGCGACCGGGCGGTGTCCGTGCCCACGGGTGTGGTCACCAGCCTGGTCGGCGCCGTGTTCCTGGTCGCCATGGCGCTGCGGGTGCGGGACACCGCCGGGGCCGGGGCGCCGGACCGGCTGCGGATCCCGGGCCGGGCGGTGTTCCTGGCCACGGTCGCCGTCCTGGTCGTGGTCCTGGTCGGACTCGTGATCGCCGCAGTGCTGGTGGGCGACAGCAAGCTGCT